>DAEG01000099.1 GCA_002495235.1 Euryarchaeota archaeon UBA287
TCTTGCGGTCGTCTTGCTATCTGTGGCGTTCTTCAGAGATGTTGAGCTACTGTCTGTAGTGCCGATGAGCTTGATGGTGCTCTCCTTTCTTCTCTCTCTGTTAACCCCGGGCTCTGCGGCCCTGCCCTTTGCGGCGTCGCTGGTGATTTTCGCCCTCTCGATGATCAGGTTCCCAGACGAGGGATCTATGCCGGAGAGAGAGGTCCATCTGGAGGTCATTGAGGATCTCGCCAGAAAGAGAGATATGGAGCTGGACGCCATGAGCGCTCTCGAAAAGAGGATGGCCAGGGAGCCGGAGAAGAGCGTTAAGGATTACCTGGCCTCACAGAAGGTGCAGCATCACGAGAGGATAGACAGGATTAACCAGAAGATCGGAACGTATTGTGATGAGATAAGGAAGAACTGGGGATGAAGCTGGTCGTGGTCGTCAGGAATGACATAAAGATGAGCAAGGGCAAACTGGCCGTGCAGGTCGCTCACGCGGCCGTGGAGTGTGCCCTGGACTCTTCGAAAGAGAGAACAGAGCATTGGAGGCGAGAAGGGGCAAAGAAGATAGCCGTCAAGGCCAGCGATCTTCAGGCTCTCTTTGAGCTGAAGGAGAGGGCTGATAGGTCGGGCATAGTCTGCTACCTTGTGTGCGACAGGGGGCTGACGGAGTTCAAAGAGCCGACGATCACCTGCCTTGGGCTTGGTCCGGATGATGACGAGGTGCTGGACAGGCTCACGGGAGGGCTTAAGCTTGTATAAAAACCGATTTTTGCCTCGCAAAAATCATGATTTGCCGTCAGCAAATCTGTTTAAGCAGAACATAAGGATCCTCGGCGTGGACGACGGTCCGTTCACCTTCAGGAACAAGAGAACGGTGGTAGTTGGCGTCGTGGTCAGGGGCAGGAGCTACGTCGAGGGCGTCATGAAGAGGACCATAAGGATANNCGTCCTGAAGAGCATGGTCCTCGAGGGCAGGTTCTCCGACCAGATCAGGGTCGTCATGATAGACGGCATAGCCCTGGGAGGCTTCAACGTCGTGGACATGGACGAGCTCTCGTCGTCCATAGGGAGGCCGGTGATAAGCGTCACGAGGGACACGCCCGACGAGGGCAGGGTCAGGGGCGCGCTGGCGAAGCACTTCGGCGACTGGGAGCGCAGGGTGGAGATCATAGAGAGGCATCCCCTGGTCGAGGTTGAGACGGATTACAAGCCAGTCCATATAAAGTTCAGCGGCATAGGGGAAGAGGAGGCTAAGAGGATCGTGAGGGGATCCATAGTCAGGGGCTGCATACCGGAGCCCGTGAGGCTCGCGCACGTCATAGCTAGCGCCTTCGTGCTCGGGGAGTCGAAGGGCAGTGCGTGATGAATAACTATTTATCCGGTTTTTTCTTTACCTGTTGTGGACGGAATAAGGGAGCGCGTGAGAAAGGACGGGGTTGAGTTCATAAGCCTGCAGTTCTCTGATCTCCTGGGGCTTGTGAAAGAGGTTGTGATACCGATTGAGGAGCTGGATGACACCCTGCGATATGGCGCATGGTTTGACGGTTCCAGCGTAGAGGGCTTTGCTAGGATACAGGAGAGTGACCTGTTCTTAAAACCTGACATAAGCACATATGCGATAGTCCCGTGGCAGAATGACGGAAAAACAGCCCGTTTCATATGCGACATATACGGCAACGACGGCAATCCATTTCCCTTCGATCCGAGGCACATCCTGAAGGAGGAGCTCGGCAGGGCGAGGGCGATGGGCTACACGTACAATGTAGGGCCTGAGCCGGAGTTCTATCTCCTGCGTGAGGATCTCTCCCCTATAGACAGCGGAGGTTACTTCGATATGTCCTCCTACGCCGGGTACTCTCTGGTTAAGGAGATCGTGAGGGCGCTGAAGAGCTTCGGCATAGAGGCCGAGGCGGCACACCACGAGGTCGGCAGGGGGCAGTACGAGATAGACTTCAACTACGGGGAGGCGCTGACAACGGCAGACCGCATGATAACCCTCAAGTACGCGGTCAAGAAGATAGCTCAGATGAAGGGCTTCGTTGCGACCTTCATGCCGAAGCCGTTCAGGGGCATGCCGGGCAACGGCATGCACGTGCACCAGAGCCTCTCCGATCCTTCCGGTAAGAACCTGTTCTACGACGGAGGGGACAGGTACGGCCTGTCAGCTCTTGCTTACGGCTTCATGGGCGGCCAGATGGCCCACGTGAGGGAGATCTGCTCTTTCCTTTGCTCCACCGTCAATTCCTACAAGAGGCTTGTCTCAGGCTTCGAGGCCCCGGTTTACGTATCGTGGGGCTCCATGAACAGGAGCGCCCTGATAAGGGTGCCCAGGTGGTTCAGCGGCAAGGAGGAGAGCGCCAGGATCGAGATGAGGTGCCCAGATCCCACGTGCAATCCCTACCTTGCCTTTTCCCTGATGCTGACCTCGGGCCTAGATGGCATCAGGAGCGGGGCAAGGCCGCCGGAGCCGAGGGAGGAGGACATATACTCGCTGGACGAGAGCGCCCTGAGCGAGAGGGGCATAGCCCAGCTCCCCGGTTCTCTGTTCGAGGCCATCGAGCTTTCCGAGAGCAGCGACCTGTGCAGGAAGACGCTTGGTGATGAGCTGTTCAAGAGGTACATAACCATGAAGAGAAAGGAGTGGAACGACTTCAAGACCGAGGTCACCGACTGGGAGAGGAAGAGGTATGGTGAGGTCTACTGAACAGCGGGGGGAGAGATGATAGGGATAGTTGACTACGGCACTGGCAACATAGGCTCCGTCATCAGAGCCGTGGAGTTCCTCGGGGGAGAGTGCAGGGTCGTCAGGGCGAGCGATGACCTGTACGACGTGGACAGGATCATGCTGCCCGGGGACGGCAGCTTTGGCAGGGCGGTGAGGAGCATGACGGAGAGCGGGCTCTACGATGCCGTCCGTAGGTGGGTTGCAGGCAACAGGGCGACGCTGGGCATAGGCCTCGGCATGCAGCTCCTGTTCGAGGGAAGCGAGGAGAGCCCAGATGCCGTGGGCTTCTCCGTGTTCCATGGTATATGCTCCCGGTTCGGATCCGGCAGGATCCCGCTCGCAGGCTGGAGCGCCATAGACCTGAAAAGGGATTCCGAGCTCTTCAAGGGCGTGCCGGAGAGGCCGTACCTCTACTTCTCTCACAGCTACTACGCCCCTTTCCCGGAGGACGCGGACGCGCTGCTGGCTACCAACCGGCACGGGATGGAGTACTGCTGCGCTCTTTTCAAGGGCTCTGTGTTCGGTGTCCAGTTCCACCCCGAGAAGAGCGGCGAGGTGGGCCTTAAGATGATCAGCAACTGGATGGAGGTGTAGATGCCTGCCGTGAGGGTAGCGCCCTGCCTCGGGATCCTTGGCGGGCGGGTTGTGAAGGTGGAGCCCTCCGGAGGCCGCGGCGATGCGGGCGATCCCGTGGAGATGGCCTCGCGCTATTACAGGGAAGGGGCGGACGAACTCTACGTCATGGACGTCAGCGGAACGGATGAGGGCATGAAGGCAGCGCTCGGAGTGATAAGGAAAGTATCGCGGAGAGTGTTCGTCCCTCTGACCTTTGGAGACGCAAGGTGCATGGAGGACGCCAGAGAGGCCCTGCTCGCCGGGGCGGACAGGGTCTGCATGACGGCGGCCCCGCTCGGGAGACCGGGGATCATAGAGGAATGCGCCAGCGTATTCGGTTCCCAGTGCATAGTCCTTGCCATAGACGCGAAAAGGGTCAAAGATTCCTGGCATGTGCTCGTGAACGGCGGTGGAGGCTCTGGCAGGGATGCCATAGAGTGGGCTAGAGAGGGCGTAGCGCTGGGGGCGGGTGAGATCCTTGTCAGGTCAATGGACGCGGACGGCGGGATGCGGGGCTATGACATCGGCCTGATCAGGGCGGTGGCAGAGGCCGTCAGTGTCCCTGTGATGGCCTCCGGCGGTGCCGGCAGCCCGGAACACGTGTACCAGGCGATACAGGAGGGTGGTGCCGACGGCGCTGTGCTCGCCTCAGCGCTGCACAGCAGGCTCTGCACGATCTCCCAGATAAAGGGCTATCTGGCCTCGAGAGGGATCACGGTCAGGGCATAGCCTTCAGGTTCCTATGCTGCTCAGTTAACGAGAGCACTAGCGCCTCTATAAAAGATAAGGTGCTGCACATTCAGGTCTGCACAGGATCACGGCAAGTAATGTGAGAGTTTTCCCTTTTTGCGGGTAAAAACCAGTCCGGCAGGCGCCGATCTTTATCCACCCCACATTATTAATAACAATGCTCCTTCCAGATAACATCTCTTCGTTCCTTATGGACCTTTTGCTCTCGTTCACGTCAGCACCCCACGTTTGCCTTTGGTATAAGCATCACGATATCGCCGCGGCCCAGGTCCATGTCAGGATCCTCCGCCAGAAAACCGTTCACGACCACCCAGAAATCATCATCCAGCAGGTCTCCCGCCTTCATCTTCTTCTCCTTTTCCATCTTTATCACCATAGTATAATGTGTGAAAGCAGGTTCTTATAACCGCCTAAGAACAGTTCTGATAGAATGAGAATGATGCCTTCGATGAAAGCGCTCTCTGGGCTATCGGTTGAGGCAATGCACGATTGTGTGCTTCTCTTGCGCGTTGTCAGCAGAGGATCCTGGTAACTGCGCGCAGAACCATGGTTTAGGCATAGTGGCAATAGTAGAGACAGAGGATCCTCCGTCTGATCTTTCCCCAGCCCTCTGATCGCAGGTTTTATGACAAAACAATGCGGGGGGAGGGATTTGAACCCACGGATGCCTTCGCAACAGGCCCCTCAAGCCTGCGCCTTTGACCATGCTTGGCTACCCCCGCCTTAGCGGTTCACAGGAAAATCGTGATATCCCTATTTAACATTTGCTTCAGTGCAGGCACTTTCTAGCACCCTGTGGCTGCTCTCGATATGGAGTACTCATGCCATGCGTTTTTGCGCCACAGAGGCCGGAACAGTTGATAGCAGAGGTAGGATTCGGGCGTAAAAATAGAAATTTATAGATGTAAAGCGTGTGATGCAGTTCTAGTCTGCGCTCCTGCATATGTCTTTCCTGTCCCTCACGGAGATGCGGATGAATGGATTGCGGCCCCCCCCGCAGCGCGCACTCTGCATCAGGACAGAGCGGCGTTCCAGCCAGTTTTTCTTCAGGATCCTCGTTCTGCATCGCCTCAATCCCCCGATCCGCCTTTGGGAGTAGCAGGGCTTCTGAAAAAATATAAAAGAGAGCATCGCGATGCAGGTACATGACCAAGGGAACCCCATCAATGGGAAAGAAGAACAAGGAGAAGGTCGTTGCCTGCAGAAGGTGTGGTAAGGTATCTTACAACCTCAGGCACAATACGTGCTCCCACTGCGGCTTTGGGGCCAGCAGCAAGATGAGAAATTTCGCATGGGCTAAGGAGCACTGACCTTTTTATCCTGCATCGTGTCCTTTGTCACCAGCTCTATGTTCGGTGGGGTCTTTGTGACGTTCCCCATCTTAACGCCTGTGATCTTTTTGATGCCCGCCTCTGATGCTATGTCGACAAGCCTCTGGGTTATCACGCCGTCGAATATGACCTTCTCCACATTCTTTGCTCCCTTCTTCAGGAAGTCAGGCAGGTCCCTGACAGCAACTTCGTGAAGCTCCTTGTTATCCTTATCGAAGAGTTTTGCCTTCAGCGTTCCGGAGAGCCCCTCAAGGACATCCCTGTCGAAGTTCTCTTTCTTCTCCTCTGCCTTTGGCTTCTCCGTCTCCTTCGGTTCTGGCTGTGGCTGCTGAACCGGAGCGGTCTCTTCTCTCTTCTCTTCCCTCTTCTCCTCACGGAATATCTTGAACAGCCTCTTCTTGTCGCTGCCCTTTAGGATCTCTCTGTACTGGTCCGCAGGGACCCTGTTGGAGAGGCATTTCATTATCTGCTTCGATGAGATCTCCTCGACCTCCATGTTCTCCGGCGCCCTGGCGACGTAGTCTATCTCCGCCACGTCAAGGAGCTCCCTGAGTATGAGCTCTCCGCCCCTGTCGCCGTCAACGAATGCTATTGAGGTCTTCACCTTTGAGAGCTCGACTATGCTCTTGGGCACGTTTGTTCCCTCGACCGCCACGGCGTTCCTTATCCCTGCCTTGAGAAGGTTCAGGACGTCGTTCCTCCCCTCAACGATTATTACTGAATCTGAGCTCTCGACAGCGGGGCCCGCCGGCAGCTTCTCCGGTCCATAGGACACGATCTCCTCGACCTTGACAGAGTCCCTGACTGCGTCAACGATGTCTCCGCTCTCCTCCTTGGTACCCTCTATCATGCGCTTGAGCAGCTCCTTTGCCCTGTCGATGACCTTTTTCCTCTTGGCCACCCGGACGTCCTCTATCTCCTCGACGGTTATCTGGGCCTTGCACGGACCAACGCGTTCTATGGACTCAAGAGCAGCCGCAAGGACAGCGGTCTCAACACGGTCAAGGTTCGAAACGAGATAGATCTTACCTGTGGATTTGCCCTTCTGCGTGTTGAGCTCGACGTCTATGCGCCCTATCTTGGCGCTCTTCTGCAGGTCCCTGAGGTCAAGCTCGTTGCCGAGCAACCCCTCTGTCTGCCCGAATATCGCACCTATGACATCCGGTTGCTCAACCACTCCGTCAGCCTGTATGTTTGCTTTTATCAAATATTTTGCTGAATGTAATTCTATGTTCATGAGAATCACCCATCATCTAATTGTAGTATGTTCGTGTTTGTATTTAAATTATTCTATGCGCAAGGCATGTGACGGTCCTGATCCGCTCCTGCCGACTAGCCATTTCGCCGATATGACGCGGCGAGTAGCCCTCGTCCCTGCAGCATCAATCGAAGACAAACCCCAGCCCACCCGCGGCCTCATCCTCCTCCTTCTTTATCTTTTCTCGGATATCCGCTGCTTTCTTTTCGCCGAGCATTCCTATGCCGAGCTCCTTCAGGCGCGCTTTTATGCCCTCTCTCCCCTCTATGAGCACATAGTTCTCATTCTTCTCCTCTCCGAAAAGTTTTGCGTCCTTCACGGTCACAGACTGCCTTGATAGAAAGTCGTCCTTCAGTATCTTATCCACCTCACTTTTCTCTATCTCTGCGACTGCATACTCCATGCGGGTCATTGGCATCTCTCCTTTTATCTTTTTTTGGGCAGCCCATCCCGCAGAGCGGTGTGTGGTATCTGCCGTGAATGGGCCTGCATAGGTCAACTATTTATAGGATAAAACACTATTGTTTTATGCACCTCCTTGCTATCGATGCCATCTCGATCCTTGAAACTACAAGAGATCTCCTCTTCTTTGTCTCCTTTGTTGCCATAATCCTGTACCTATTTACCCGGACGCCGCTGTTCACAGACTTCGTCCTGTTCGAGAAGAGGAGCAAAAAAGGCACTCTGAAGCTCATACTGCTTGGCAGCGCCCTTGGGATACTGGCCTCCGAGTTCGGTATCCCCTTCCCGGAGGGAACCATGGCGGACATCAGGCTTACCATCAGCCTCATCTTCGGGGTGATAGGCGGCCCGTGGGTCGGCATTCCGGTCGGGCTGGCCAGCGGGTTGTACAGGCTGAGCGGCCTGTTCTGGGAAGGTTTTCGCGGGGGGCTGGGATACAGATTTGCGATCGGCGGCTTCATATCCACATTCGGCGCCGGCATTCTTGGCGGAATACTCCACCGCAGAGGCGTAACGGCGCACAATGTGAGAAAAAACACAAAAAAGATCCTGCTGGTGACAATCCTGTGGTGCACCATAACGTATGAGATTATCTGCCCGCTCACAGCGGCTTTGTTACCCGGGATGGGCTTTGCAGAGGCATTCTACATATCGAATCAGAGGCTGTTCATACCTGAGATGATCTCTGACGTGTTTGCGATCATGGTATTCTCCCTCTTCCTGGGAGGCATCGTCACGGAAGAGATGCGGGAGGTAAGAAAGCTGCGCAAGCTGGTGGAGCGCTACAGCGAGCGCATCGGTCCGGAGGCACAGTGGATCGCGAGGGACGTGGAGAAGGACTTTGAGATAGAGAGGATGATAGAGAAGAAACCGCTCAAGAGAAAAAAGAAGGGCGGAGGGCAGAGATAGCAGGCATGAGATGACAATGGCTTTATGATGGTTCTCGGCGCAGTACATCCCGCCGTCATTCGTGCATGAGCAGTTCTCGATCAAGCCCGTGCAGGGCCTCTGGTGCCTTCGGGATACAGGCTAAAGCCCGGTCCATCCGTAACGAAAAGCTATCCGATGAGCTTTATCCTTTGCCCGCCTTTCTTGCTCTCGTCGTTCCTGGCCAGATCCTCGAAGAGCGGCACGTTGACCGGCACGGCGAACTTTGAGAAGATGCTGCTGACTATGGCTTCGCCCCTGTCAAGGCTGGCTATCGTCCTGCCGTCCTTGGAGAGATCCTGGGGCGCGCTGGATATGACGGCCTCGCGCTCCGAGTTCATTTCCGTGCCCATTATCACCTTGGTGTTCATGTTGGCGAGGATCTCCTTGGGTATCAGGCTGCACATCTGTGTTATGGCTATGAGTCCTATCCTGAACTTTCTCCCCTCTCTGGCTATCGTCGGGAATATGCCAGTGGCCTGGCTCAGGACTCTGGGCGCCTCCTCGATTATGAATGCCACAACCGGCCTCCGCTCCAGCGTGCCCTCCATCTTGTAATGCCGGTACTTATAGAGCATCTCTTCCGCTATCATGTTCCCTATGAGCAGTTCCTGCTGTGACGATATCTCGGACGTGTCTACTATCACCTTCCTGCCATCCTCGAGTGAGCCGCATATGTCTTTGAGAGTTGAGCTCCCGATCTCCCTGGAGAAGATCCTCGGATCCAGGATCAGGTTGAGCCTCCTCTGAAGTACGAGCAGGGTCTCTATCCTCATCCCATGGGTCATGCCTCTCTGCCTCTCCTCGCGATCCAGCCTGCTCTCATCGAAGTCCAGAAGCCACTCCAGCCATCTCTCCTTGTACAGTGAGTGGACGGTGTACATGGCCTCCTGCTGCGCCTGTGAGAACTCGGTGATGCTCTCGAGGTGGCTGGGCTTTATCAGAGACAGGTTAAAGACCAGAGAGAGGCTGCCCCGGACGGGTGCTATCGAATAGTAGGACAGTCTGCCCGCGGCTTTGTCCTTCAGTCCGGGCCCGTTTCTGCCGTAGTATTCGTCGTGCGCGTCGAGCACAAGGATGCCGCAGTATTCCTTCTCTAGCAGTTCCCAGAGCATGACCTTCACAAGGTTGCTCTTGCCCCTCCCGGTGGTGGCCGATATGAGCATGTGGTGCGTCAGGGCCTCACCTCCGTCCAGACAGACTCTTCTCTTTATGGTCCTGCTTCCGTCTCTGAGGTAACCCAGGAAGAGGCTGTTGTCCTGCATGAAGGAGAAGTCCCCGTTCTCTACCTCCCTGACGCTGGAGAGCAGCTCCGGCAGTCTCTTCGGGATCCTGTTGTCGCTCCTTATCAGCGGCTTTGCCTCTGCGAGTATGTAGTTGCGCACGTTCCTTTCAAATATCTTAAAGCCCTCTCCCTCGCTCATCATTCCGGCCATGAACTCCATGCCCTGTCTTGAGAGCTGTGTGCCGTGCATGAGGTTATACACCTGATAGACGGTAGTGCCGTCCTCATCATCGCACGCTATCAGCGAGCCGAGCTCGAGCGCGGCCTTGCTGCTCTTTCTGACGACGATCCTCTCGCTGTTCCCGTCAACAACCTGCCCCACTATCATGTCACACCTCCAGAAAGTCGTGAAGCTCCACGTAGCTGCTTCCCTTTGCGTACAGCAGGGCTCTGAGCTCCCTCACATCACCGGCCCCGATCTTCGCCCTCCTGTGCGCCTCCGCCAGTCCGAAGGGGTAGCCCGGCAGTAGAGGGTCATTGGAGAAGTATGGCGCGCAGTTCAGGTTCTCCGGATCTCCTGTCTCCGCCTCCAGCACGAGCCTCGAGAACCTGTTGAACCTGCACACGTATCTGTCCTCTCCCAGCGCATAGGCCCAGATGTCTAGACCCTTTTCAACGGCCCTCTTTGCTATGGATCCTGTGCTGACCCTGCTGACCTTCATCACGCCGCACATGGTGTCCAGTCTGGGAGTCTCAAAGAAGGGGTTCTCCAGTCCGCCGTCCATGAACACCACGCCATCGTCTTCGCCCTCAGCCGCTCTCCACTCCAGCAGACTCCTAGTCATGTCCATGGAGGAAGAGGTGATGGACTCCTCTCGCTCAGTGCTTATCATCCTGGTCTCACTGCCGGACGTTATGGCCACAAAATCCTCAACGGTCTCGGACCGTCTTCTCTCTCCTTCAAACCTCTCGACCGCTATCCTTATCAGGTAAAAGTCCTTCGAGGGGGTGCTGAGGATCTCATAGTTGCTGCCGTCTATGAATGATGCGCCGCATCTCTTTGGCGTGAGAGCAAAAAAGCGGGAGTCGTCCACGCTGGTCTCGTCCTCTGTGAGCTCCATCATGATCCTGTCCGCGATATCTGCGTTGTTCACGGTTCCCATAGGTATCCTGATTATTAGCTTTTTTCACGCAGATGTGCGCGGAATGCCCCAGCGGGAGGGCCGCGGTCCTGTCCGCCCGAGGACGTGGCGAGGTCAAAGTTTTTATAGCGTCTTTTCATTACCTTGTTGTGATATACGCTCTGACAGGGGTGCCGGGGGCTGGGAAGAGTTCCGTGGCGGATGAGCTCGAGCGAAGGGGTCACAGGGTCGTGAGGTTCGAGTCCCTGATAGGCGATGCGGTCATCGGTCGTGAGGATGATAGCAGCGTCGTCGACATGGACAGGATAAGGAAGGGCAGCGTGTTAGAGGACGGCACCATAATTGTTGGCCACCTGGCGCACGAGCTTGACGTCGATGTGGCGATAGTGCTGAGGGCGAGGCCGGAGATCATCGAGCAGAGGCTGAGGGCGCGAGGCTATTCTGAAGGAAAGGCGGTGGAGAACGCCGAGGCTGAGGCGATAGACGTCATAACCATTGAGTCTGTCGATAGCGTCAGCAGGGTGTACGAGATAGATGCCAGTGAACTGAGCGTGAGCGAGGCCGCCGACCTTGTGGAGGAGATCATCGTAGGCCGTGGAGAGCGTTTCACTGCCGGCAGGATAGATTTCTCCTCATACATACTGGGGGGTTACTGAGATGGTCCTCGATAAGGTGAGACACAGGATAGATCCGATCCTGGACGCGGTTGCAAGGCATGTAAGGCTCTCTCCTGACGCGATGTCTTTCACCGCCTTCGCTCTCGCCTTTGTTGCGCTTTTCTTCTATGCGAGGGCTATGCTGCTCCCCGCAGCCGCTGCGGTGCTACTTAACGGTGTCTTTGACGGCCTTGACGGGTCAGTCGCGCGGGCGCAGGGCAAGGCCTCGAAGAGGGGTGACATGCTGGATCACGTGCTCGACAGATATGCGGACAGCGTGATCCTTCTGGGAGTGGCTTTCAACTGCAACTTCTATCTGGCATTTTTTGCGGTGGTGACCGTTCTGATAGTCAGTTATCTGGGGGTTGAGGCTCATGCCCTATCAGGCAAAAGAGACTACGGCGGTCTGCTCGGCAGGGCTGACAGGGTGGTGCTCCTCACGATATTCTCGGCGATACAGCCTCTGTTCGTCATAGGACCTCTCACGCCCCTGGACCTGCTCATGATCTATTTCATACTGGCGGGGACTATAACGGTCATCCAGCGCTCTCACAGGCTCTGGAGGGATCTCCGGGAATAGATTAAATATCTGCAAGAGCATTCACATCTGTGAAGAGGTCTGATGTCAGGGTTTGTGTCCTTCGCATAGAGGGCACCAACTGTGAGGATGAGACGAAGCGGGGCTTTGAAAGGGCCGGGGTAAGTGCAGAGATAAAACACCTCAAGGAGCTCGATGACATCCTCGACTATCACATACTCGTGTTTCCCGGAGGTTTTTCTGCGGGAGATTACGTCGCGTCAGGTGCGATAATGGCCGCCCGCGTAAAGGCAAAGTTCTATGGGCAGCTGAGAGAGTTCGTAAGGGAGGGCAGAGTGGTCGGAGGGATATGCAACGGCTTTCAGGTGCTGATGCACCTCAATCTTCTAGATGTGGAGGGAGCTCTGACAACCAACATGAGCGCCCGTTATGAGTGCAGACCCGTGTTCCTGAGGAAGGAGAGGGAATGCGCGTTCACAGGCTCAGTTCGCGGCACGATGTGCCTTCCGGTAGCCCACGGAGAGGGCCGGCTGATAGGCCAGATACCGGAGGAACAGGTCGTGTTCAGGTACGTCAGGCCTGACGGATCTCCAGCGGCGGGTGAATATCCCTGCAATCCGAACGGTTCGCAGGGTGACATCGCGGCGATATGCAACAGGGATGGAAACGTCTTTGGCCTGATGCCTCATCCGGAGCGCGTCCTTGAGCATGTGAATCAGCACGACTGGACACGCAGGGCGCCTGATGGGGAGGGAGAGGGCATGCAGATATTCCATTCGGTTGTCAGCTACGTCGAGAGGGAACTCTGATGTGCGGCATAGTCGGCATAATATCTGAGAGTGAGAAGGTCTCTTATAAGGTATACAGGGCGCTAGTAGCTCTCCAGCACAGAGGGCAGAACGCTTCAGGCATTGCTGCATTCGATGGGGAAGAGATCAACATCAGGAAGGGCCTGGGTCTTGTGAACGAGGTCTTTGACAGGGCTGCTCTGGACGAACTGGAGGGGAGTATCGGCGTTGGGCACGTCAGGTATCCTACCGCCGGCACTGACGGTGTCAGGGACTCCCAGCCAGCCGTGACCAGCATCCCTCAGGCCATGGCGCTGGTCGAGAACGGGAATGTGACCAATGATGCGAATGTGCGGGCCCTGCTCAAAAGGAGAGGCAGGGCGATGCGTTCAACTAGCGACGGAGAGTCTCTTCTGAAGCTATTCGCAAGCAGCTACAACGGAGATCCGTTCGAGGCCGCAGGATCCGTAATGGATCTCGCCGAAGGAGGGTACTCTGTTGTGCTTCTCACGACCGGAGGGCTGTTGGCCTTCCGCGATCCCTGCGCGATAAGACCGCTCGTCCTGGGTTACAGCGAGGCGGAGAGAAGCTACATGTTTGCATCGGAGACCGCTGCACTCGATGTTCTGGGGTATGAACTGATCCGAGATCTTGAGGCAGGCGAAGCCGTTTTTATCGACAGAGATCTCAGGGTCACCTCCAGGATCCTGAAGAAGGATGAGGTGAGACACTGCATGTTCGAGTGGGTCTACTTCGGGAGGGCGGACTCCGTCATAGACGGGATCTCCGTTTACGAGGCGAGGCTGAACCTCGGAAGAGAGCTCGCAGAGCTTTTTGACAGAGACGTGGACATAGTCATGCCGGTGCCTGACACCTCCGTGCCTGCGGCGCTAGCCTTTTCCGAGGAAAGGCGGCTCAAGTACAGGGAGGGAGTCATAAAGAACAGGTACATAGGCAGGACGTTCATAATGGAGTCGCAGAAGAAGCGTGAGAGCGCCGTGAGGGACAAGCTCAACCCGATGCGATCCGAGGTCGCAGGCAAAAGGATAGCCATGATAGATGACAGCATAGTCAGGGGGACTACCTCCAGGGAGATCGTTGAGATGCTGAAAAAGGAGGGCGCTAAGGAGGTGCATCTGCTCTCAACGTGTCCGCCCATAAAGTATCCCTGTGTCTACGGGATAGATT
Organism: Euryarchaeota archaeon UBA287; assembly: GCA_002495235.1. Taxonomy (GTDB): domain Archaea; phylum Thermoplasmatota; class UBA186; order UBA287; family UBA287; genus UBA287. The sequence continues at coordinate 13,594 of DAEG01000099.1, forward strand.
TCTCAACCAGGGGCGAGCTGATAGCTGGCGAGAAGGGCGTTGATGAGATAAGGGAGGACATCGGGTGCGACAGTCTCACCTATCAGACGCTCGACGGCCTCTCAAGGGCCATAGGTTCAGACAGGCTCTGCACTGCGTGCCTCAACGGTGAGTACCCCACAGGAATATCCCATGAAGACGTGAGGCGCCTCGGGGCCTTGAGGAATCAGCCCGCGTAGTTGAGGACGGCATCGAATAGCGCTTCGGCGCAATAACTCCTGACATCCGCACGAGAGAGCATCTCGCACTCATCCGGATTTGAGATGAACATGAGTTCTGCGAGTGCCGCTGGCATGACAGTGTTCTTCAGAACGTAGTAATTGGCCTGCTTCACTCCCCTGTCTCTCAGATCAAAGGTTCGGACCAGATTCTCCTGTATCTCCACCGCCAGCGCTTTAGAGTCCGAGCTGCCATAGGTGTACCAGTACGTCTCTATGCCGTTTGCATCGGGCGAGCTGTAAGAGTTGCAGTGTATGCTTATGAAGATGTCTGCGCCCTGGTCGTTCGCTATCTGGCATCTGTCCTCCAGCGGGATGTAATAATCACCATCTCTGGTCATAATAACATGCGCTCCCTCACTTTCAAGCCTGTCCCTGAGCATCAGTGCGACATCCAGGTTGACGTCCTTCTCAAGAATGCCGCATTCCCCTGTGGCTCCAGAGTCGCTCCCTCCATGCCCCGCATCCACGCACACCACCATGCCGTCCAGAGCGCTCGAGGCATTGCCGGAGAATGACACCAGGGTGAAGATCACCATAATCAGCGCGATCTTTTTCATAGGTCTCTCTCTGTTGCTTTCTCTATATAGATTTCTCAGGGTTCAGAATTTGTCGACAGGTGCGTTCTTCAGTTTTGATTTTGAAGGCTTCTTGACCTCACCCGTGAGGAGACCAAGCTCTTCGTCGCTCAGCTGGTAAGTCTCTGCGATGCTGGCTGCGAGCATTTCGTCCTTCCTCATCATGTAAACAAGATAAGGCATGATCTCTGTTTTCGCCTTCCTGCCTGAAGCGTGCAGCGATAGCTTTTTCAGCATATCCTCTCTGAGCGCTCTCCTGCTCTTGTATCTTGACATCTTCCTCAGCCAGTTCGGGAAAGAGAACTGGGCTCCATGTCCGGGAAGATGGCCGAAAGACATCAGTGCGGTGGCATAGCGCCACATACTGTAGTTCTGTCGCCTCTGAGCCCTGCCCAGATAGAGATCTATCCTCGCCATCTGGTCATACGCCCTGACCATGGCCTCCCCGTTGAACACGGCGGGGGCATTCTCATCCGCCCAGAGAAGGACGTCCCTCGGCTCCATGTCGAGAGACATGATCTCTCCCCTGACCATGCGCAGGTCAGGAGCCCTGAAGACCAGAGGGAGCACGTCGAATATGTTCCTCTCCCTGTCCCTGTAGCTCACTCCGCCCCCCTCCAGATCACGTATGGCGCTCCTCACATCCCCATTGCACGTCTCTGATATCTCCTGCAGGGTCTCATCGTTCACATCCATGCCCTCTACCGCAACGATCCTTTTCAGCAGCCGGAATATCTCGTCCTTCCTAGGTCTGCTGAACTTTATCGTTATGCAGTGATCGTTGAAGCTCTGTGATCTCGAGGTCAGAGCATACAGGTCGTTCGCTATGAGTATTATCGGCTGCTTAGTCACCTGCAGCGTCTCCGCTATAGCTTTGATCCCTCCTCTGTCCTCTACTCCCGACAGGTTGTCCGCTTCATCGAGTATTATCAGTTTTCCTCCCTCGCCGAACAATGAGCCGTTCACAGCACCCCGCATCGCTATGCTCCTGACGCTGTCATAGTTTCTTGCGTCTGATGCATTCATCTCTATCACATCATAGCCAAATGCACTGGCGAGGGCCAGGGCTGCGCTGGTCTTTCCTATGCCGGGAGGTCCGGATATTATGGCTCCCTTTTTTTCGTTCGGCCAGTTCTTGAGCCACCTGACAAGCTCATCTATGGCCTTTTTGTTGCCTATGATGTCGCTGAGGCTCCTCGGTCTGTGTTTCTCTGCGAGATCCATCTGCATGCTCATTGATGGGTTAGAATAAATCTTTTTTGTTCATCACTGCAGGTTCATCTGTCCCCGAACCTCACCAGCCTGTCTAGAAAGAGGTCCATGAACCTGTCCCCGTCTATCCACAGAGCCACCATCGCGTTTGGTTCTCCGCTCTGATCTATCACAGTCATGCCATCGTCAGCTACGTTTATGTGCAGGTATCTGTAGTCCATGACCGTTCTGTCTATGGCACAGGCAACGACAGGCGGGTCGAAGAGTATCAGAGCTATCTCATCCCACCCGGATCCTATGAAGGTCTGGTAGAGCTCCCACAGCATGTCTGTCAGCGGATTGCTTGCATTTTCTATCGAGTCTCTGGCGTTTTTCCACAGCTTGAGGTCCCACGTCACGTCCAGGGGTATCAGGTATATAGGTATGTGGGAATTGAAGATTGTGCGTGCGCTCTTCACGTCCGAGTATATGTTCCATTCTGGTTCAGGTTCGTTGTTTCCATCGTATCCGCGGTATATCGAGCCGCCCATGATGATCATCTCTTCTATGTTCCGGGCTATCTCCGGGTGCTCGCTTATCGCCTCCGCCGGATTGGTCAGCGGTCCTGTGGTGATTATGGTTATCCTTCCGTCCCTTGCCTTTTCTGCTATGAGATCCGGAGCACTTTGCTCAGTCACACGGGTCTCTGCGTAGTCAGCGGCCCACTGGCAAAGGCTTCCAACAGGAGGCTCACTTTTCGGTCCTTCCGGTATTCCAGGTCCAGTCACTGCCAATCCCTGCCTTATCCCGGGGGTGAAGGTCCTGCCCAGGGCCACAGGTACGTCGTCCCTGCCTATCCCGTGAAGCATCTTCAGGGGAATCCTTTCCGCTCCGGCGAACGATCTCTCCACGGTGACGCCTACCACCTCAAGCTCCGGTGACGCTAGTGCCAAGGCAAGAGCAAAGTCGTCCTCGTTGAAGTGTCCAGGGTCGTAATCGAATATTACCCTCTTCCTATCACCGCCCTTCCTATGCTCAATCGTGCCGGGGACAACAGCCTCGTGGAAAAGAGCCGCAACCAGAAGAACGGACAGCAGTACCAGAGCGATCCAGACAGACCTCTTCATGGCAGTTGAATCCTGAATTTCCTATTAAAATGTTTTCATATGCATGCACTTTGTTCTAGAACTCCCAGGGTTTTTTGCCGGAGAACTCCCTGATCAGGAAAGACCTGGTCTCTTCCGGTATCTCCTCAAGTATCCTCATCTTCTTCCTATCCATCTGTCTTCCGAGACCTATCATGGCCTTCTCTATCGTCTGCTCAGGGGTTACGGCATCTCTCTCTATCCTGGCGTACAGCCTCCCATCCCTGACGTAGCACCTCTCCTTGCCCCACTTATTCAGGAATTCTTCCGCGTTCTTCTCCATGTCCGCGGGTGGTCCGGCATGCTCTTTTGTGCTCTCCAGCGCTCTCCTTTTGAGGAGGAAGAACAGGATAGCCCTTTTGCCATCGCAGTATATCGCGCTCTTCTCAACGCCGTACTCCTCCAGGGCCCTCGCAATGCTCTCAGCGGTCTTTCTCAGCTGAGGGAAATAGATGTCCTCTACTCGCATGTCGATGGTCTCTGACACGTCTACCGCGAGGATCCGGTCCTCGGGGTATCCGCCATTCGGCGGGTTAGGGAAGAAAAATCCCATGCGGGGATTGTTCAAGAACTCTGATGCCGCGAGCTTCAGAAGTCCGAGGCTTGTCTGCGACAGTGCCGCAGCGACATTTCTCCTTGGATCCACCGGGTCTATGAACACGAGGGCACTTCTCTCTCCCTCCCACAGGTCATCAGGGCCTATGACATCGTCCTCTCCCAGGTCCCTCACGTTTTCCAGAAAAGTCTCAAAGCCGCCGAACCGTATTATAAGGAGCTCGCAGAGGTAACCGGACAGGCCCTGGACCCTCGCCTCTGCGCCATACACCCCTATCCCCTTGGCAAATTGCTTGAGGATCCTTATCTCGTCTCTCATCCTCTCGTCGGTGTGCTGCAGGACGAATTTCGTGTGCTCCGGTGTCCGGTCAACGCTGCTTTTTATCCTGCCACTGAACCTGAAGGCAGGCACCAGGTCAACCTCAAAGCCCCTGTACGTGGCGTGCGCATAGGGGTGCTGTGCGTATCTCTCCTCTATGGTCCCGAACACCCTCATGCCCAGTCCACGGATCTCCCTCCTCATCTCCGTCTCGCTCATATCGCGGTCATACAGCACAAAGATGTCTATGTCCCGGTCTCCTGAGAGAAAGGTGTCCTTTGCTATCGATCCGGCTATCACCGGCTCTCCGTCGGTGATCTTCTTCAGTGAGGCTATGATGTCATCGCAGATCTCTCTTATGATGATCCTCTCCGATTCCTGAGGTTTTATGCGCCGCAGCACTTCGTCCTTTATCCTCTCAATGGAGTTTGATATCATAGAGATCCTCGTAGACCGCTCCACCGGGAGTGAGATCAGACCTCTTCAGGCAGACCCTGTCGACCTCATAGCTCCCTATGCTCTCTGATCTGTGATCATTTATGAACTCTCGCATCCCTGCGCTGTCGTTATCAGGCCTCACTCTGGCAAGTGTCACGTGCGGCATAAATGGCCTGTCGCAATTTTTCAGGACCGCGCACAGCTCCTCTGCCATGGCAGCGGAGGTGCCATCGTCTTCAACGCCGAGCCACACAACTCTCGCGTTTCTCTCGTTTGGGAAGGCTCCCACACCCCTCAACTCGGCTCTGAATCTGCTGTGCTCCCTGAGTCCTTCCATGGCGTCCTTCACTCTCTCTGTGTCGTCCACTTCACCAAGAAAGTTTAGCGTCATGTGCAGCGCGTTCACGCATTTCGTTCCCTTTATCCTGCCCAGCTCCTCAAGGAGCTCTTTTGCTTGCTCATCCAAAGGAAAATCTATCGCGATGAAGCAGCGCACATCACACCTCCTCGAGCCTTTTCTGTTTCATCTTTGCGCTCACGACCTTTACGTTCATGATCTCTCCTATCATGGATCCGAGAAGTTCCGCGCTCCTGCATTGATCCTCGTATTCGTAGCAGACATCCCCCTCAGGTATGCCGTATCCATTTCTGTTAAGCACTGTCCTGAGCTCCTCGTCCTTTTTGGCCTCTCTCTTTACGTGGACGGTGCTTACATTGCATCTGCGCAGCTCTTCCTTGAACACAGGCCTCTTGAGCACCATCCCTAGAGCGTCAATGGTCAGTTCTCCTTCGTCCCTCTCGTTGGAGATCCTCTTTACGTGCTTCCCGACGATCTCATATATGCTCTCCACCGCTTTGACGTGTTTGAGCTTAAACACCTTTGCGGGAGGCACGGATCTCTCTTCGACATAGCCCAGATCCTCGAGAGCCCTGAGATACCCTCGTATGTCCAGTTTGTGAAGCTTGAAACCCTCCTCTTTCAGTGCCTTGTAGAGCGCATTTATTGAGAGCTCATTTTCCTCCAGTTTTTTGTGTATTATGTGAAAAAGGCTGCTGTTTAACATATTTGGTAATTAATATGGTAATTATTAAATGTTTTTGTTACCTATTTTGGGTCAAAACAGGTTAAGAAATCGAGATATAAGGGGGAGATGGATGCACCTTTTACACACGGTGATAAAGATGTTGGAGTATGACAGCAAAAAAAAGGATGCGGATACCACGGATCTTATACTCTTCGTCAGAACCAGCGATGAAGAGATAAGGGAGTGGAACAAGAACAAGATATATGACGCTCTTGTGCGAGAGACCACGATCAGCAAGGACGCAGCAAAGATAATCTCACAGGAGGTTGAGAAGCTCATAGGCGAGCTGAACATAAAGGTACTGACCTCTCCATTGATACGAGAGTTGACCAATGCAAAGCTGCTGGAGTATGGTCTTGAGGACATAAGGAAGCAGCACTCTAGGCTCGGTGTCCCGCTGTACGATGTGAAGAATATAATAATGAGCCAGAACAAGGAGAACGCGAATGTGCCGCACGGCCCTGAGGCGACTAACCTGACTCTGGCGGAGTCCATAAAGAAGCAGTACGCGTTAACAGAGGTCTTCTCGCAGGACGTGGCCGATGCGCACATGAGAGGGGACATACACCTGCACGACCTGGGCATGGTTGACAGGCCCTACTGCAGCGGTCAGAACATAGAGTATATAAAGCGCTTTGGCCTCAATCTCCCCGGAGCGATGTCCATAGCAAAGCCTGCAAAGCACCCAGAGGTCCTGATAGAGCAGATAATAAAGTTCTCGGCTGCACTCCAGGGGAGCTTTGCCGGGGCCATAGGCTGGGATGCATTCAACGTCTTTCTGGCGCCGTATCTGGTGGGGATCGATGACGCGCGTATGAAGCAGCTGGCGCAGATCCTGATATTCGAGTTCGCCCAGCAGGCCGTTGCCAGAGGCGGGCAGTCAATATTCAGTGATCTGAATCTCTACTGGGAGATACCAAAGCACTTCGAGGACGTTCCGGCTATAGGACCGGAGGGCAGATTCACTGGCAACACATACTCAGATTACCTGAACGAGTCCCAGAGGTTTGTTAAGGCCCTGTTCGAGGTGTACAAGGAAGGAGATGCCATGGGCAGGCCCTTCTTCTTTCCTAAGCCGGACACGCACATCACGGACAAGTTCTTCGCCACCGAAGGGCACGAAGAATTTCTGAACCAGATATGTGATGTGGCCGCTGACAAGGGGAACACATACTTCATATTTGACAGGGGCTCCACGGCAAAGATAAGCGAGTGCTGCAGGCTGGCGTTCAACCTTGATGAGAAGGACCTGGCCGATGCAAAAGAGCCGTGGAGGATGAGGTATTCCGCCATGCAGAATGTCACAATAAATCTGCCGAGGGTGGCCTACAAGGCCAGCGGGGATGACGCAAAGCTGTTTGAGGAGCTCTCCTCTACCATAGCTCTGGTGGCAAAGGCGCACCTGCAGAAGAGGGCACTGATATCTGAGCTGCTCTCGGCGGGCATGAGAGGACCGCTGGCCCTGCTGACCATGGATCTCGACGGGGAGCAGTACTACAGGATGCGCAGGGCGACCTTCCTGGTGGGCATGCTCGGTCTGAACGAGATGGTGCAGTACCACACGGGCAATCAGATGCACGAGAGCAAGGACGCTCTGAAGTTTGGGCTAAAGGTCATAGCGCACATGAAGAAGGAGGTAGAGCGCATAGGTAGGGAGAACGGGCTGCGCATGGTCCTTGAGCAGACGCCGGCAGAGTCAACGGCCTACAGGCTGGCAAAGCTCGATCTGAAGTACTACCCGCTGCAGGCAAGCAGCGTGGTCAGAGGTTCCAAGGACGGTGGTGAGGTCTACTACACAAACTCAACCTATTTCAACGTCGGCGCTCCGATGGATCCCATAACCAGGGTCAAGGGCGAAGGACTCTTCCACCCGCTCATAGAGGCGGGAGCCCTGACCCACGTGTGGCTCGGGGAGTCAAAGCCCAGTGCGGAGAGCCTCGCCAGCTTCGTGAAGAAGGCGTTCAGCAGCACGCAGAATGCCCAGATAGCTTTCAGCCCAGAGTTCACTTCGTGTCTCGACTGCGGAAAGGTGTCCAGAGGGCTGAGCGACAAGTGTCCTTACTGCGGATCAGAGAACATCGAGGGAATAACCAGGGTCACCGGGTTCTTCTCAAAGGTTAATTCGTGGAACAAGGGGAAGGTAGGGGAGCTGAAGGACAGGTACAGGAACTACGGTCATTTCTGAGGTGACACGATGGAGATAAAGCTATTCTGGAAGAACGGCTGCGCAAGATGCCCACAGGCAAAGGAACTGTGTGCGAGGCTCGAAGCCGAGGGGCACAGGGTCGGATACTACAACGTAGAGAGCGTTGATGGCCTGGCTGAGGCGAGCTTTCACGAAGTGATGGGCACTCCCAGCATTGTAGTGGTCGACGACGACGATGAAGAGCTCTTCAGCTACAGAGGAGTGGTTCCTGCATACGAGGAAATAAAATCATGTTTGAGGGCATAAAGGGCTTCAGGGAGGCGTCGTTCCTGGACTGGGACGGAAGAGTGTCCTCTGTCATATTCCTGGGTGGATGCAACTTCAGATGCCCCTTCTGCCAGAACTACCCTCTCGTGCTGGGCGAGGTGCCAGACTACCCTTTCTCCTCCATAGAATCCTTTCTGGAGGAGAACGGGGACTTCATAGACGGGGTCGTGATAACGGGTGGTGAGCCTACTACGTACAGGCACATAGGCGAACTCTGTTACTTCCTCAATGAGAGAGGTTTTGAGCTAAAGCTGGACACAAACGGCTCTACAGACTTTGATTACTCTGTCGTGGACTACGTAGCCATGGATGTTAAGGCACCCATGGACCACTATGAGCTGGCTGCGGGTCTGATGGTCAACACGGATACCCTGAAAAACAACATAGGCAGGATCAAGGCGCTGAAGGCGTATGAGTTCCGCACTACGGTCGTACCAGGCATAATAGAGGAGAGCTCGATCGAGGGCATAGGCAGAGAGATCGAAGGGGCAAGGCTCTGGGCTCTTCAGCAGTTCCAGGGAGAGCACGTCCTGGATGAAGGCTTCAGGGTAAAGCCTTACGAGAAAGAAAGACTGATGCGCATGAGAGACATAGCACAGAGCTACGCCAGAGAGGTCATTCTCAGAGGTGTATAAGGGGCTCATGCACATGATGTCCTGTGACTGACCATAGGTACATTTATATCCGGTTATTTGTATGCCTCGTGTGCTCGTAGCCATAGCTCTCGTGTCGTTTGTGCCCGCGATGATATACCTGGTCATAATCAGAAACAGCGAGCGTTACGGGAGAGAGAAGTGGAGAACGGTGCTAGGAGCATTCTTCTGGGGGATCCTTGCTGCGTTGATGTCCGTTTTCCTTGAGCTGTTTGCTGATTTTCTTGTGCCCCTGAGCCTAGGTATGACAGCCCTGGTGGTTGCGCCGGTAGTAGAGGAGGTGACAAAGCCGCTGATATTTTTCGGAACAAAAGAAAGGGAGGCAGAGGACAGCATCATAAAGTGTGCGTCTTCAGGCATAGGATTCGCGTGTCTGGAGAATTTTCTCTACTTCTCAGGCGCCGAGGCTTCTCTGCTGCCCCTGATCGTGTTCATACGAACGCTCGATGGATTCATGATGCACTCGGCTACCTCCGGATTCACAGGTGCAGGCATAGCCAGAGGAAGTCCTGGACCATACCTGATACTGGCGATGATGATGCACTCTTTGAGCAATTTTCTCGTTTCTTTCGGCATTCTCGGGATAACCGCATCCATCCTCTTTTCCATGGCGATATTTGGTGCGATACGCGCGCTGATAATCAGATATGACAAAATGATTTAATCTTTGGTATGCATTCTCTTTATGGGACGTGCAGATCTGCACACGCACACAAAGTACTCTGGTCTCGGAGTTTTTCCCATGCTGGGCTTTTATTATCCGGAGTCTCCGACAGAACCAGATGCTCTGGTGGGCGAGGCAGAGAGAAAAGGTCTCGACCTGGTGTGCATAACGGATCACAACACCACAAAAGGGGCTCTCAGGGTAAAGAACAGGGATATTGTTGTTGTCGGGGAGGAGATCACAACCCTCGATGGTGAGGTGATAGGTCTCTTCCTGAGCGACGAGATCAGGGCGCGCATGAGCGCTGCCGAGACCATAGACGCGATACACGAACAGGGAGGGATAGCTGTAGTCCCACACCCGTACAGCGTTATATGTCACAGCCTTGGAGATATGGCCTTCTTCCTGGACGTGGATGGCATAGAGATTTTCAATGCGTATCATCGGGATGGTTATTCCAACAGAATAGCGCAGATAGAGAGCTCAGGTTCTGACAAAGCTCATGTTGGCGGGAGCGATGCCCACTATATAGATATGATCGGAAACGGGTACACCCTCTTTGATGGCAGCAGCGGAGAGGATCTGTACAGGGCTCTCAAGAACAGGCGAACAGAGGCTGCGGGTTCTCTGACACCTCTGATTCAGGGTATCAGGTGGAGCGTGTCCACCGCAGGTTATGGTCTGAGGTCATTGCTCGGAGAAAACGGCGATTTCGATGTGGAAAAAACGGCCACAAAAAAGAAGTTTGCAGGGGTTTTAGGCGGAGCGGTGTTTCTTCTTCCCCCGGTCGCCATTGGCTGCGGCTTGCTGAGCGACCTCATAGTCAAAAGGATGGGTGAAAGGAAGTGGACGGATTTCACAAAGAAAAATATTTATCTCAATAGGTGCAATAAAGAATAAGGATAGCCAACTTCCTGGCATTTTCCATCGCCACTTTTGTGGTTGGCTATCCTCCTGTTAGGTCCAGAGCCGCTTTTGGCAAAAAGTTAAATATGTGGATAAACTTATATTCTTTCGTGGACGATGATGGAGTATCCGAGATCATAGGAACTCTTCTGTTATTGGCGATCACCGTATCGCTTTTCAGTATAGTTCTCGTCTGGGCCACCCAGCTGCCTACGCCTGAAAGTGTTCCGTACGTCGATCTCCGTCCGTATCTTGATGATGGAGGAGATGGCTGGGGCAATGGTAATGAGCGGGTTGTCATTGAGCACATGGGTGGAGAGCCGATATTTGCGAATCGCACCATGGTGCAGATAAGGATCAATGAAAAAGAGTTTGTATCGCGGGATGCGGATCTCGGTTTTCGAGAGGGTTACATGTACATGGGAGATACCTGGCGGAGCAGGGGAGAGAGGATAAGCTCCAACACGACAGTGTATGTGAGCGTCTATTACGTGGGCAATTCTATGACTTCAGCAATACTGCCGGAGCAGAGACTCATACCAAGGATGAGGTCCCCGGCCAGAGCGGATCTCACACTGTACCCGGATGAGATATCCTACGTTCCGCCTGTGGTCATGGGGCAGAATGTCACGATAAATATGGTCGTGAGAAATATAGGCAGAGGTGATGCCGGGCCGTTCACCATCGCGCTGTATGAGGGTAAGGTCGAAGATGGGAAGGTTATAAGCACGGTGAACGTATCGGGCGTAAGGGGCCAGGGCTCTGCAAGGGCCCAGATGGTCTACCCGCACATACCCTTCGATCCGACAACAGGGAGAATGACAGTCACCATACTTCTTGACTACATGAACGCGATACCAGAGAGCAACGAGAGGAACAACGAGGCTTCAGTAGAGATAAGCGCCGCCGGGGGTGCAGGGATCTCTCTGATAGAGAACTTTGAATACGGTCCTAATGGATGGGAATCCGGTGGAAAGCAGGATGAATGGGAGCTCGGAGGGCCGGTTGCATGGAACGGGCCTGCATGGTTCATACACCCTGACGCAGCTCACTGGGGGAACGGCTGCTGGGGAACGGACCTTGACAACACGTATAACAACAATGCCGACTTCTGGCTTTTGAGCCCAGCCGTAGATCTCACCAATGCTACAGAGGCAAAGATTGATTTCTACCACTGGTATTATTTCGAGACAAATTGGGATGTGGGAACTCTGGAGATAACTACAGATGGTGGAAAGACCTGGAAGGCGCTGCACCAGTACACAGGATCGCAGCCGGAGTGGAGGCACGAGGAGATAGATCTCTCGGATTATCTTGGCAACAAGATCCAGGTTAGGTTTCACGTCGTGACGGACGAGTACGGAACTGCCGCTGGATGGTACATCGATGACGTGTCAATACTGGGAAAGAAGACCCGCAGAGGATGAATCCATCCGATTTCAGGTCGGCCTTGCTGGTTCTGCGAGCGGGGTTCGTGATGTTTCCACGCGATCATCGGTGGAGAGGACGGCCATGATCCTCTAGGCACTGTCCGCCATGCAAATGATTGGTGTGCTATATCCAAAACAAGGTACAATAAAGCTTCTCCTAGGAGGGGTCTATGAGATAGGTGCGCGCTTATATCCTGATATAGACACACGCGTGTGCTCCGGGGATGTGAAACAAAGTCTGCAGAGAAGACTCGGTGACGTGGTCCGGACCCTGCCAGCCCCGGATAGGATGAAGGGTCAACCAAGAAGATAAGAAAGACGTCATTGAACGACAAAATCAGGCTCCTTTGAGTGACATCCTCCCACGATTGAAGCCGTGCCTCTTGGGCACGGCAAAACCGAATCTCCTGATTCGGTTGAAATCGTGGGCTTCCAGCGGAAAAAACTAAAGTTGTGGCGCTACAGCTCTTCCGCTTATAGTTCCTTGTTCACCGACACAGCTCGCCTCTGGACTTGCTCCAGAGGTGGAGGCCGTATCTCCGAAGGCGTTGATTCCCGTGTGCCCCACGGTATATGATACCGATTCGCCCTTTGGGCGAATCATGATTTGCCTTTGGCAAATCGGTCTGGCTTCTCTTGCCCTCTCAAGTATGTTCTTCGCCGCGTTCACGTCCCTGTCCTCTTCGTGCCCGCAGTACGGACACCTGAAGACCCTCTCCGACAGCGGGATGTGCTCTTCCAGCTCGTGTCCGCACTCAGAACAGGTCTGTGACGTGTTGTTAGGTCGAACCTTCACGATAGTCCCGCCAGCCCTTTCAGCCTTGCAGGACAACAGGTGAAGGAACTCCGACCAACCGGCATCGGATATCGCCTTTGACAGGTGCCTGTTCTGTACCATTCCACTGACATTCAGATCCTCTACTGCTATGAAGCCGTAGCTATCAGCACAGATCCTTGCGGTCTTGTGCAGGAAATCGCTCCTCTGGTCTCCCACCTTCCCGTGCAGGATCGCGACCTTATGCCTCGCTTTCCTCCTGTTCTTCGATCCTTTCTTCTTTCTCGACAGTCTCCTCTGCGCCCGCTTCAGCCTCTTCTCCGCCTTTATCAGAAAGCGCGGGTTCCCGGCCTTCGTTCCGTCCGATAAAGTAGCAAAGGAGGAGATGCCCACATCTATGCCCATCTCTTTCTCCCTGTTCGGATGCTCTCTGTTTACCGATTCACCTTCGGGTGAATCAAGATTTGCCTTTGGCAAATCGGTGTTTTCTGCGGGGACCTCGCAGGAGAGGACAGCGAACCACTCCCCGGAGGGCATTCGTTTTAGGGTCAGGGTCTTTATCTTTCCTTCTATCTCTCTGTGCAGGACTACCGGGATCCTGCCTATCCTTGAGACCTTGAGCCTGTTCCCGTCTATGCCAAAACCGCTCTGCGGGTATGTGATGGATCTCACACGCTTCTTGAACCGGGGATACCCCGCCTTTATGTGCTCTCCTCTCTTCTTCCTCTTCGCTCTGCCGAAGAAGTTGTCGAAGGCCTTTGCCAATCGGTCTGCGCAGTTCTGAAGTACCTGCGAGTATACTCCAGAGAACTCAGGATTCTCTTCCTTTACCTCCTTGATTATCCTGCACATCTCCGCCTTGCCGCACAGGTTCGTCCCGTCCTTCTTGTATGCCTCCCGCGCCCTGCTTAACAGAATATTGTAGATGCCGCAGCACCACAATTATGCTGTGTATGCCATGCCATATCTGTTTTTCTATCACACTTAGACACCGATTCACCGGAGGTGAATCATGATTTTGAGCAAAGCTCAAAATCGGTTTAAAACAAGCCCACTCTCATCCCATGGTTGAAACCACGGGCATTCCCGTGGGTGCTATCGTAAATAAACGCGTGTTTAAAAAAAAGAGAGGGGAGGTGTTCGCTAGTTTCTCCACCACTCATCGTACCCGACCACCTGGCCTGATGTCTTCTGGGCCTGGTTCACCTCAACCTCGTTGGTCACCGTCTCGTCCCAGCTGGTGCCGCCCGATATGCCGAGCTCCGAATAGTTGTTGAAGTCTGTCTTGTTGTTCTCGAGAGGCATCCAGATGCTGATCCCGCCTGTGCCGCTGTACTCCCCTTCCGTGTGCTTGGCGATCACAGCTCCATTTATGGAACCCTTGAGGTTCTTTGCCGCTGATGTCACATTCTTGCCCAGCCCAGCCTTTTCTATGTTGTCTGCAAAGGAGTACAGGTCTCCGTATTCCGAATCCTCGAAGCGCATGGCGTCTTTGTATGCTTTCAGGACTTTGTCGCTGTTCTTTGAGGTGCCTAACTCCTTGATCAGAGCATCTAGGCTGTTGGTTATGCCGGCTGCTTTTGCTGTGTCTATCGCGGAGAGCGTTGGTCCCTCATAGGAATCTACCGTGACCTTCGCGAGATCCTTGGGTGAAGCACCGCTGAAGGCTGCGGCCACTATAGGATCATATGTCCAGCCATTCCCCGGCTCCACCTCCTCAGATCCTATCAGTATCGAGGCATCGTCCTGATACTGGTAGGCGTGCTCGGCCATCTGCATCAGGCAGGCATCAAAACCGATTATGTCCACCTTCCCCACTGAAGCGTGGATCTGATCCATCTCCATAGGCGTGAGAGCATCATTGCGCGTGCTGGGATCTTTGCCGTCGCCTCCGTAATCATAGCCGACGCTCTTTGTGCCGCTCTTGCTATCGGTCACCTCATTCTCTCCCCATTTCCATCCGCTACCGTGGTTCCAGTAGATCACAGCGGTGTTGTTTGCGGCGTAGTTCTCCATGGCCCATGTCTCAAAGTCCTTGGCATTATTGGGATCTCCCATGTTGACCTCTCCGAGATCCATAACCATCGTTGAGTCGATCTTTCTTGCGTCACCGGTCGTATTCGTCATGTCGGGAGTTATGACGTATCTTTTCGTGCCTGTCCAGTTTCCGTTGGACTTGTCATCATACCGGCTTGTGCCGCCCGCCCATCTGTCCACCTGGACGACCACAGTAGCTCTAGATGTCACATCCTGCGCAGCTTGTTGTTTTATCTGTTCTTCCATCTCGGGGGTTACACTGGTGCCGCTTGCTCTGGCGCTCTCTATCCTGCTGTTTGCTTCGCCATCTATGGCGCTTTTTAGTCCAACCTCCATCTCGTTCATGTCGTCTATGGCGTATTTCTCCAGATCGTTGTCGGCTGTCATGTACACCATTATGAGCCAGTCCTTCTGTTGTGCCTGCGCAGCCGTCTCCTCCGTCCCCGTAGTCTGGGCGACCGCTACGGAGAGAGACAGTAGTAAGGCAAAAACCAACACTTCTTGCGTTCTCATCATACCACCCTCACTTTGCTGCCGAATTCGTCCATGTTGCCCGTGTAAGTGACAACTATCAGTGGCGCTTCGTTGTGGGGCTCTTTCATGAATGAGGTGTCTACAACCCCCGTCACACGGACTTTCTTGCCCATCAGGGACTCGATGCGCTCGCGCCATTTGTTGTTCAGTTCCCTGTATTCCTCGTATGTGCTGGTCTGTTCATCGATTTTATCAGAATCAACCCAGATCTGCATGTCTATGACGTTGCCCTTCTCATCATATACGCCATAGATGTCACCCCTCATCCACCCATAGCCCGCTCTGGGCCCAAGGGTACCCTCAACGGTTATTTCGGCATTTGCCGTGTCATTCGCATACTTGTCGGGGTTAGCTAGTACGTTCTCTACACTAGTCACCCGAACTCCTCCGCTACCGAAGAGGCGGTTCAGGAGATCCCTCACAGGTCCCTGCGCCACTGCAGCCGTAGTAAAGAGCAGCAGACAGCATATCAGCGCTACAGCAGTCTTGCGTTTCATAGTGTATATCTGTGTACTTTTATTTATTTAATACTTTTTATGATGCCTAACCGTTTGCGCAGCCCACTTTAAAGAGTGCAAATTGAGATCTCCTGGAAGGATGATGAGCTGTTGGGCTCGCAGGTTGACGACAGATTGCGTCGCAAACGTGTGCTCTATCTCAGGTCGTTAAGCGCCATAGTCTTCATATGACCGCTTGTCCGGCCGGATCTCCGTTGGAAAAATAATATATACAGAATAATTCTTACCATATATAGTGAAAGACGAGGGAGGTCAGGTTGGGATCATAGGTGCTCTGCTTCTCATCGGAGTAGCGCTCATAGTTGTTTCATGGTTCCTCACCTACCAGCTACCCGAGATGACAAGAAATGAGGAGATCTCTCACCTTACAGAGGTTTTCAAGGCGTTCGCAGATATGCAGCAGGGACTTGCATCGTACATTGAGAGCGGGCGCACCGGGGTTATATACCCTGTGTCATTTCCCATCGGTCGTCCAAGCGCGTTTTTTGGGATCGGAGGAATAACGGGATCTCTGGCCATGAGCGATGAGAACTTCTATGTAAATTCGACCAGCTCTCTGTCCATGAACTCCTCTCTTCTGTATGAGCCCTCAATAACGCAGACCGTACCGCAGACGTACAGCTACGAGATGGGTGCGGTGGTTCTGAGACAGGGGGACAGGGCGCTCATGAAGATAGATCCACCCATCACCATAGACAGGGATCTGTCCACCATCACCCTGAATATGACAATGATCTCTCTCACTACGATGGACATAACCTCTCGTGTAGGCACAGGATATGTGACCATAAATTTCTTTGTTGATTATACGATGCCGGTGTCATTTTATGGACCAGGAAACAGAGTGGGTGACCTTGTCTTTGATTTCCACACTCCAAACGCCGGGGCGTGGAGAAAGTATTTTGAGGAGCTCATGGAGCCGGTGGGCGCGGAGTTCTACAATTTTGACAGAGAGCTTAACAGTCCGGACAGATTTTACATGACCCTAAAAAATGTCGATCTTGTGAATTCAAACATACGCTACGCAATAGTGAGGGTGAGCATAGGTGGATAAGATGGACGATCCAGTCATAGAGCTTTGCAGGTCGGGCATTCCGACACTTGACGATAATATACTTAGTGGAGGGCTGCCCAGGGGGACGATGATCCTGCTCACTGGTAGCAGCGGCGTTGGAAAAACCACGCTGGCGTGTCAGTTTCTTTTCAACGGGGCCACAAAATTCAACGAGAATGGCCTCATATTCACTCTGACCGAGTCGGTTACGCAGATGAAACGATTTATGAGCCAGTTCGCATTTTACAGCAGCAGAGCGGTGGAAGAAAAAAAGGTCCAGTTTCTGGATATGCGGACGATATACAAGCAGATGGGGATGGAAAGGGATCAGTACACAGTCAGCGACATGAACTCCCTGCTGAGGATAATTGACGAGGTGATAACTAACTACAACATCAAGCGCCTTGTTGTTGATTCCATAACTGCGATGATCTTCCGTATGCCAGACAAGGAGAAGATAAGGGATTTTCTCTACAGGCTGGGCAACATAATCTTCGATCACAACGTTGTTGCGTTGCTCACGGCTGAAGAGCAGAGCGGCACGAGATTTTACACAGAGCAGGGCATAGAGTTCATATGCGACGGCATAATTTTTCTGAAGGAGAGGGAGGTGGGGAATACACTTCTCAGGACTCTTCAGGTCGTTAAGATGAGGGGAATGGCGCACAGTCGTAGTGAGCATGAGGTAATACTGACGTCCAACGGTATAGAGCTTACAGAGAGGACCTTTTGAGTGGTGGATCATGATAGGTATGATTGGTGGTTCGGGGGTCTACAGGGCCGACATGATGGAGGCGAGCATAAGAAGAGAGGTGGCAACTCCCTATGGCAGGGTCAGCCTGGTCGTAGGTGATTTTGAGGGGGAAAAAATCGCATTCATAGCACGGCATGGGGAGAAGCATACCACGCCACCGCACATGGTCAACTATAGGGCGCACATAAAGGCGTTTGAGATCCTGGGAGTTGACAGGGTCATAGCCACGTGCGCAGTGGGATCCCTGCGTGATGACTACGCGCCCGGCGATATCGTTGTCCCCGACCAGTTCATAGACTTCACTAAGAGAAGGGATTACACATTCTATGATGATGAGGCCGTGCATCTGTCCGTGGCGGATCCTTTCTGCGATGAGATGAGGGCAACAGGCCTTGGTGTTCTGAGGTCTCTCGGTTTTGAGCACAAGGATAAGGGAACGTATGTGTGCATCGAAGGGCCTAGGTTCTCCACAAGGGCGGAGAGCAGGATGTTCAAGGCATTCGGGGACATAATAGGCATGACTCTCGTGCCGGAGTGTCAGTTAGCGAGAGAGCTCGGTATGTGCTATCTATGCCTTGCCATGGTGACCGACTATGATGTTTACGGCGAAAAGCCCGTGAGCAATCTAGATGTGAGAAAGGTGATGGCAGAGAACTCTGAGAGGATACAGAAGGTAATCGAGCGATTGTTGAGAGATCTACCTGACAGGAGGGGTTGTGAATGCAGCAGAGCACTAGAAGAAGCGAGATAGAGCGCTTTCACTGTCAGCTGGTGAGCTGGAGGGACATAGAGCGTTGGTCCCTCGATGTTGCGAGGAGAGTCGAGAACTACAGGCCCGAGGTCATCATAAGCCTTACAAGAGGCGGCTGGGTGCCTGCGAGGCTTCTCTGCGATTTTCTTGTTCAAAAGGATCTCTGCTCCATAAAGACGGAGCACTGGGGTATCACCGCGAGGAAGGACATGAAAGCAAGGCTCGCTCAGGAGCTGAATGTGGACATAAAAGGCAAAAGGGTTCTTGTTGTCGATGATATCACAGACACCGGAATGAGCATGGAGATAGCTCTCAGGCACGTAGCCAGCAAGGGCCCAGAAGAGATGAAGAGCGCTACGCTGCTTCACATAGAGGGAGCGAGAGTTGAGCCGGACTACTACAGCGTCTTTGTTCCGAAGGAGCACTGGACGTGGTTCATCTTCCCCTGGAACGTCAACGAGGATCTCTGCACCCTGATACCAAAGACTCTCTATCAGCCCAGAGACGTGAATGGGATTGCGGTGGCCCTGTACGAGCAGTTCGATATAAAAGCCCCAAAGCGCAGGGTGGCGGTAGCGCTTGAACACCTCCAAGAAACCAGCGTGGTGGTCAAGCGCGGCCGCACATTCTCATGCCCTTAATCTTTTGGCCAGTCTGTCTATCGCCTTGTCCATCAGGTCGAGTATTATGAATATAGCTGCCAGCTCCAGGATCATGAAGACCCACATGATCGGCTGAACGTTTGACAGGTTTGTTCTGTCTCTGACCAGCATGGATATCAGTCCCAGCCACGGCAGCTCTCCCCTCGCAACGCCGAGCACCCAGTCCTCTCTCACAAGGCTGCTTATTCCCCCCTGCTGGTCTATGACGTTGTTGTTATCCCCCTTCGTTACGAATCCGCTGGCGCCTGCCCTAAAACTGCGGTAGATCCCGAGAGTTTCATTCCTCTCAACCCACTGCCCCTCCTCTACCCACATCAGCGCTCTGTGGATGACGGGCGTCACATCCTCTCCATCAGGTCTGTATATTATGACATCCCCGTAATCTCCGTAAGTCTTATAGCCGGTATTAGTTGCGTTCATCTTTGTAACTATGTTGTCAGTCCTTTTTACTAGCACAATATCTCCAGGGCTTATTATCCCCAGCTCTCCCACGTTCGTATCGTTGTGAAGCATCGAGTTAGAGACAACGACCACTATCGGCGGATATACACCGCCGGTATAGGCGTAGACACCCCCGAAGATTATGCCAACGGCCAGAAGAGTGATACCCAGATCCACCAGGGCATGCTTCCAGTTCATGGGAGTAATCCCCTTGCTTGTTTAAATCATTTTTTTGGTCCTAAAAAGGCGTGCCTTCCTTTTTTGCGGTCCCCATGTACGCCTCTCTCAGCTCAGAAGTTATCCTGCCCATCTTTCCGGCGCCGATCCTTCTTCCATCGATGCTCGCCACGGGCGCTACTTCTGCGGCGGTTCCGCAGAGGAACACTTCATCATCGTTGTACGCATCGAAGAGTGAGATCCTGTCCTCCCTTATGCCGTAGCCCATGCGCTTTGCTATCTCGATGATCTCCGCTCTTGTTATGCCCTTCAGATTAGTTAGCGTCGGCGGTGTTATCAGGGTGTTGTTTTTAACCATGAAGAAGTTCTCTCCGCTGCCCTCAGCTATGTATCCCTCTTTATCTAGGAACAGGCAGTCATTTGCTCCGTGCCTGTTCGCCTCCAGCTTGCCGAGGATGTTGTTCAGATAGTTCAGTGATTTTATGTTCGGGCTGA
>DAEG01000098.1 GCA_002495235.1 Euryarchaeota archaeon UBA287
GCAGCCACATCCGCTGCCTCATCCTGACGTTCTTCTACCGCTTCATGCGGGAGATGATCGAAGCGGGCTACATCTACATCGCACAGCCGCCGCTCTACCGGCTTTCAGTGGGCAAGAAGCATGAGTACCTCTACAGCGACAAAGAGCTGCAACTCGCGATGGCCAAGCTTCCCGAGGGCGCCAAGTACGGCATCCAGCGCTACAAGGGCCTTGGTGAGATGAACCCCGAGCAGCTGTGGGAGACCACCATGAACCCCGAAACCAGAAAGCTGTTGAGAGTGACGATACAGGACGCTATAGAGGCGGACAGGCTCTTCACTATCCTCATGGGTGAGGACGTAGAGGAGAGAAGGAGATTCATAAAGGAGCACAGCAGAGAGGCCATTAATATAGACATATGAGGTAAAAGATGATAGCTGAAAGACCTGTTGAAAAGGAGATGAGGAGTTCTTACATAGACTACGCGATGTCCGTGATAATTGGGAGGGCCCTGCCAGACGCTCGGGACGGGCTCAAGCCGGTCCAGAGGAGAGTGCTGTACGCGATGCACGAGAACGGCTGGACGCGCAGCAAACCCACGAAGAAGAGCGCCAGTGTTGTTGGAGAGGTTCTGGGTAAGTACCACCCGCACGGCGATGTCTCGGTCTACGACAGCCTTGTGAGACTCGCGCAGCCCTTCTCGATGAGGTACACTCTGGTGGAGGGTCAGGGGAACTTCGGATCCATGGACGGCGATAGCCCGGCGGCCATGCGTTATACCGAGTGCAGGCTCTCCCGGATATCGGAAGAGCTTTTGAGCGATATAGGCAAGGAGACCGTTGAATTCATGGACAACTTTGACGGCTCACTCAAGGAACCCGTTGTCCTGCCATCAAGGATACCAAATCTGCTGGTCAACGGCGCTTCGGGCATAGCGGTCGGCATGGCGACCAGCATGATGCCGCACAACCTCACAGAGGTCATAGACGCTCTGGTCTACCTTATAGACAATCCCGATCCAAAGTTCTACGAGCTCTGCAGCATCATAAAAGGGCCCGACTTCCCGACAGGGGGTATAATAGTCGGCAGGAAGGGGATAATGGATTCCTACGCTACAGGGAGAGGCTACGTGGTGCTGAGGGCAAGGATCGATCTGGATCAAAAGAGGAACAGATTCATCGTGAAAGAGCTGCCCTACAACGTGAACAAGGCAAACCTCGTGATGAGCGTGGCCGATCTCGCCAAGGGAAAGACACTTGAGGGCATAAGCGAGATAAGGGACGAGTCGAACAGAAAGGAGGGCGTGAGGATAGTCATAGAGCTCAAGAGAGGAGCAAACCCAGACATACTCCTGAATCGTCTCTTCGCTCACACGCAGCTTCAGGTCAAGCTTCCGGTGATAAACTTGGCGATCTACAATAACGAGCCGCGGCTTTTCTCGCTGAAAGAGCTGCTGGACACCTTCATCTCTTTCAGGGAAGAGATAGTGACAAAGAGGACGAGGTTCGACCTCAGAAAGGCTCACGAGAGGCTCGAGATCGTTGAAGGGCTCATGACGGCCCTGGAGAACATAGATCGGGTCATAGTGCTCATAAGAGGCAGCAGAGAGACTAAAGAGGCCCTGGCAAAGCTGCAGGAGATGTTCGGGCTGTCGGAACGGCAGGGCAAAGCCATCCTGGAGATGAGGTTACAGAGCCTAACCTCGCTGGAGAGAGAGACCCTCACCGAAGAGCGTTCAGGGTTGCTGGGGTCTATAGCAGAGTTTGACAGGATCCTGAGTGACAGGAGCGAGCTACTCGGAGTTATAAGGAATGAGCTGCTGGAGATAAGGGAGAAGTACGGGGACGAGAGAAGGACGGAGATCACAGAGGCCGAAGAGGACGTGAACGAGGAGGATCTCTATGAGGACAGAGATGAAGTCATCCTCATATCAGAGAAGGACTACGTGAAGAGGTTGCCCCTCGAGGGCTACAGGGCGCAGAAGAAGGGTGGTGTGGGTCTGTCTGGCATGGGGTTCAAGGATGAGGACAGTCTCAAGCTCATGGTTCCTTGCAGGACGAAGGACTGGTTGCTCGTATTCACAACGAAGGGCAAGGTGTACATGATAAAGGCGTACAGAATGCCGGAGATGAGAAAGCAGGCCAAGGGTTTGCCCATAGTGAATCTACTGCCGCTTGATGAGAATGAGAGGATCTGTTCGGTTCTGAACGTAAGAACGTTTGAGGGGGATCTCCTGTTCGCAACAGCGAAGGGAGTGGTAAAGAAGGTCGCACTGGGAGAGTTCTCCAACTGCAAGATAACCGGCAAAAGGGCCATAGTGCTGCGCGAAGGTGACGAGCTGATTGGAGTGATAAGGTGTGTGGATAAGGTCATGATCGCCACGGATGCGGGCATGGTCGTCAACTTTGACAACAAAAAGGTCAGGGAGATGGGAAGGGGCGCTTCCGGTGTCAGAGGTATAAGACTCGAGAACAGCAGGGTCGTTTCAGTGCTCAGCATAAGAGAGAACGATGAGAGCTATATCGTTACAGTGACCGAAAAGGGCTACGGGAAAAAGACGGCGTACCGGAGCAATTACAGGGAGACAAACCGTGGTTGTAAAGGCATAAAGGCCATAAACCTAGGTGAAAAGACCGGGAAGCTTGTGGCCATGGTCAAAGCAGCGCAGGATGATGAGCTCATGCTGGCGACCGAGAGGGGGCATGTCATAAGGATCGGCGTTGCGGGGATAAGCACACAGGGTAGATACGCCAGAGGCGTCAGGCTCATGAAGGTCAAAGAGAGAGAGGCTGTGAAGAACGCCGTGGTTCTAAGCGCATAGCTCGTTCAGTCGCCCATGGCCACGGCGACTATGGAGCCGTTACGGTGCCCCCTCATGGTCCCCATCGAAAAGTGCTCCCCCATGGTGTAGGTCGCTATCGTGTTCACTCCATGGGCGGCATTTATTATGGCTTCTGCTTCCTTTTCATACTCCTCTCCCATGGCCGCGAGCCTCTGCCAGCAGTCGAATATGACCAGAACCTGGGGCACTCTCACGTCTTTCAGCGCCTGTTTCACGGCCTTGGTGGCGCTCTCTATCATCTTTTTCCTGTCGTTCTTCGCAGAGAAGAGAACGGAGCCGTCAGCGGTCTTTGTGCCGAAGGTTATCGAATCATCGTCATTTACCATGGCGGGGTACTTCATGAGGACCTTGTCCCCGGGGCCGAACACAACAAAGGGGTATTCTGCCCCGGTCGAGTACGCTATCGTCCTCTCTTCCCTGAGCTCCGCAGAGCTTCTGCCGGTTATCCCGGAATAGACCTCCAGCGCGGGTCTGTAATTGAGCTCGTACACCCTGTTGTTCAGGGCCTTTGTGACTATGTACGGTGAAGGATCTCTCAAGACAAAAGCGACCTCTGAAGAGAGACCAATGCTCTTGTTGGTTGCAAATATCCCCAGCACAGCGCTGTCAGAATAGGCCTCATTGAGTATCTGGTAGTTCCTTCCGGTGTGGACATCAGTGAAGGAGCCAGCGCCCACCAGCGGTACCGTGGGGTTGATGAAATCCCTGACGCCGTGAAGAAAATCCTCGTCCGCAAATCTCATCGGGTTTATGAAGTCCATCATGTAGAAGTACGGTTTTGAGAGGGCGATCTTCTCCGGCATGTTGCTGACTATGGCGTTGTATCTGGCGAATATGGGCGTGAGCCTGTCCCTCTCTGTCGAGAGCTCGCTGAAAGCCCTCTCAGCAACGGATCTGCCGCACTCATAACCGCCATTCATGGGTTCGGCGGCGAATCCTCCAACCAGCTCTCTTGAGGAGAACCCCAGGGCACAGACGCCTCTCTCGACGAGGTTCTCATCGGATATCCCATAGGAAGAGGAGCAGCCAAAGACCATTGTGTTACAAGTCTCCCTCATCGCCTTAACCACCTTATGCGCATCGTATGTGTGGTTCACAAACACGAGGGAGTATTCGCACCCGTCGAGCTTTCTGCCTACAGACTCACCAGCCCTCACAGGATCGCTATCGTCTGAAAAGCAGGAAACAAGCACGATGGTGATGTTGCTCCTGTTTTATATAACTTGTCAGTCTCAAAAGTGTGAGTAGCCTGTGTCCCTCAGCTCTGTAATTCTCCCGCTTTTTCTCATTCTCACACCGGAATCAGTCACAGTCCCTATACTCTTCATATCGATGGTCTTTCTTGCCTCTTCAAAGTTCTCTTCCTTCATGGTCAGCAGCAGTTCAAATTCACCGCCGGTGTACAGAGCAAGGCGCTCCAGGTCTTCCCCGCCATGCTCCATCACTTCGGGGGCTATGGGAAGGAGGTCTAGATCTATCTCCATCCCTGTACCGCTGGCTCTGGCGAGCTGGTGCAGTGATGAAGCAAGACCGTCGCTCGTGTCCATCGATGCGGTGCACAGGTGTTTTTCAGCCAGGTACACGCCTTCCCTGACCCTCGGCCTCGGGATGAGCAGAGCTCTCACGGCCCTGTCGCATTTGTACTCACTTTTTCCGAAGAGGATCTCCAGGCCGAGCGCAGGGAGACCGAGCTCGCCGGTCAGAGCAATAACGTCACCTACCATGGCGCCACTTCTCTGTATGAAGTCGCTCGCGTTCACTCTTCCTATGGCGGTGCCAGATATCATGAGCTCTCCGCCTCGGCTGGTGTCTCCTCCGGCCACATAGCAATCATAGGTGGAGCAGCAGTCTTTCATGCCGTGGTAGATCCCCTCTATGAGACTTACCGGCGTCTCCGGCGGTATGGCGATGGAGGAAAAGAAGGCCAAGGGCTTCGCGCCTTTAGACGCGAGATCGCTTATGTTTATGGCGACCGCATACCATCCTATCTCCCACGGTTTCATGCCCGGTGGCACGTCGGTGCTCTCCGCGATCATGTCCGTGGTCACCGCGATGCCTTCATTGCCCAGCTCCACAAGGGCGCAGTCATCACCCATCCCGTAAGGCGGCTTCGGCCCACCTAAAACGGATATTATCCTGTCAATGAGACCGAACTCTCCGAGATCCTCAGCTCTCAACTTCATCACTCCCGGCTATGCTGCGGATGCGCTGCACGCCATCAACTCGCTCTATAACGTCAGCCACGGCTGCAGGGACGTAGGACTTCCAGTCCTTCCCCTCCAGCATGAGCTCTCTTATCTTTCTTCCGGTTAGCACCTTTCTCTTGAAGATCGGCGGGCAGACAACCTCCTTCCCTGAGGCATACTCCTCAAAGAGCTCTTTTACTAGCGGGTTATTGGTGTACACCCTGTCAAAAGAGGGAGACAGGGAGAGGACGTGAGCCACCCAGAGCGAGTTTCTGTTGAGATCCTCCATTGGTACTATAAAAAGCTCTCTCGCCACCTCCGTCTTGAGCGTTTCATGTATCATAGCGTACCTCTCACCGGCGGTGAAGGGATCACTCATGGTATGGCTCTCCTGAGCACTGCCTATGCCTATGATTATTCTCTGCTCTCTCTCCGCGATCCACCTGACTACCTGGAGATGGCCGTTGTGAAATGGCTGGAAACGCCCTATGATCAATCCGGTCATAATCTAAAATGCCTTTTTATATATTGAATTTGTCCTCAAAAATCGCCGTTATGAAGTAACCAAGGAAAGAAAATGAGAGGACCCATAGAGGCGTAGCCGCCAGATCCAGGCGTATCGCGATCAGGGCAACAGCGAAGCCGGAGAGCAGGGATACGGCCGCGGACCTTTTGCCGCCCATCCTCCAGTGAAAGACCCCCAGAAACACGGGGAGCTGACAGAGAAGCATCGTAGAGCTTATCCGGGCGAGATCAGCGATGTACGAAGGTCTCTGGAGCGCGAACAG
>DAEG01000013.1:0-7203 GCA_002495235.1 Euryarchaeota archaeon UBA287
TGTGCCTGTTCTTCTCGAAGAACTCAGCCACGGATATGGCTCTCTGCTTCTTTGCCAGTTCATCTGCTATGAAGGCCATCAACCTTATATAGTCCAGCACATATTTAAATGCTATGAGCCCCGAATGTTTTGCCGCCTATGAGGACAAGCTCGCCAGAGAGCTGCATAGGAGGGACCTGATCGTGATAAACCTCGAGAGACTGCTGGAAGCAGTGGAGAAGAGCATCGCGGACATCAAGGACAAGAGGGAGACCACCCCTTACGTGAGCGTGAGCGATGCCTGTGACTCCCTGCTGAGATCCTTCTCGGACGAGAAGGAGCGCGTGGAGAGGAGGATCGAGGATCACCTGTACTCGATAGCGCCGTCAGCAACGACGCTCATGGGGCACAGGATACTGGCCAGGATGCTGGCCCACGCGGGATCCTTCAGGGCACTGGCGTTCATGCCCGCGAGCAGGCTTCAGGTGCTCGGTGCGGAGAAGGGGCTGTTCACGTCAAAGAGCCCGAAGCACGGGTACATATTCCAGCACCCCGAGGTGAAGGGGGCTGCGAGGGAGGACAGGGGCAGGAGCGCCCGGAGGCTCGCCTGCGCCCTGGCGCTGGCCCTGCGGAAGGACTTCTTCTCCGCCTGGCAGGAGAGCATGCACACGGACGAGAGGCTCAAGCCGGGGAGGGCGAGGGCGAACGAGAGGAGCAAGCTGTTCTACCTCTTTGAGCTGCACCCCGAGCTGGCCGAGTGGTTCAGGGGCCGTGTCCTGTACCTCGGGGCTGGCAGCGGCAGCACGGCCAGGAGGCTCGCCAGGATCTCTGAGATGCTGTACTGCGTCGAGGTCGCCCCCCTTCCATTCTCGTCCCTGATGGAGGTCGCAAAGAGGGAGCGCAGGAACAACATATGCCCCATGCTCGAGGACGCCGGCTGCCCGGAGAGATACGCCTCCATGGTCAGGGGTGCGGACATGCTCTATCAGGACGTGACGCAGCGGACGCAGGTGGAGATGTTCCTGAACAACATGTCCTTCTTCTCCGTGAAGAGGGGCGTGCTCATGGTCAAGGCGAGCAGCATAGACGCCCGGAGACCGGCGGAGGAGGTGTTCGCTGAGTGCCGCGGCCGCCTCGCGGGCGCTGGATACAGCGCCGAGCTTGTTGACCTCAGAGAGGAGTTCCGCAACCATGCCGCGCTGATAGCTGAAAAGCTTTAAACCGTGGGGAATATAAAGGATATGAACTTCCTCATACCCATCGGGATCGCTCTCATGTTCGTGGGCTTCGCCCTTGTCACCGTCGGCCTCTTCCTCTCGGTGGAAGGGCGGGGGGACGGCGGAACGCGGGAGGGCAGCACCGTACGGGGTGGAGGGATAATAATGATAGGGCCCATACCCATAGTGTTCGGGACCGACAGGCAGAGCGCTAGTGCGCTTATGATCCTCGCGATAGCCCTCATCGCCGTGTCCGTGATAGCCCTCCTCATAGCGCGCAGGATCCTCTGAGCAAAATGCAGATAAAGGCACAAGGAGCATCAGAGATAGGCGGGGGTAGCCAAGCCAGGCCAAAGGCGACAGGCTTAAGACCTGTTCCNNGGTTCGAAGCCCTCCCCCCGCACTACCGACACAGCGCTGAGCGCTGAGAATATTCTTCACGGACATGCCTCGCGCACTTGCAACAGGGGATCCTGAACGATTCTAAAAACCGCCAACCCTGTGACCGCCATATCCCGCTGGCGCAGATATAAAATAGGACAAAAGACAGGCCTTGAGACCGCGGCGAGAGGCCGCGGAACCAGCCCACGGAGTGAGCCGGCGCGCCTCTTCACCGCGCTCTGACTTTCACATCAACAGCTTCTGGAGCTTCAGAAGGTCTGACATNNTACGCGCTTATGGCGTTTATCTCCTTGTTCAGGATCCCGAGAAAGGTGTCGCTGTCTATGTCCACGGACACTTCGGGCTTCTCGGCCTTGCCCTCTCTCATCTCCTTGACCTCTCCGCCCTCGAACCTGAGGACGTAATCGAGACCGGCGTCCCTGAAGCTGAACTGCATGGTCTTGTTGAACTTGCTGAACCTCTCCTTCATCTTCGGATCGTCCAGTTTGCCGGCTACGGTCTTCAGCGCCGATTCTATCTCTTCTTTTGTGGCCATCGTCTCACCAAGGAAAACAGCAATATCATGGATTATATAATTTTCTCAAGAGCTGCTCTGTTTTCCGGCCTGTTGTCCTGAAAGATAAGTCAGTTTTCAACAAGTTTTATAAACGGGCATGCCATGTAAAGACTATGAGGGCACTTGTTACCGCACCATTCCATGAAGATGGGCTGAAGATATTGAGGAAGCATATGGATGTGAAGTATGAGAGCTGGAAGGACACGGGCAGGCTCTACATGGACACGGACGCGTTCATAGAGAAGATAAGGGCGGAGGGCGCAGACGTCCTGATAGTGGAGGCCGACACCGTGGACGCAAAGGTCATGGACGCCGTTCACCCGAAGATCATAGGGTGCTGCAGGGGCAATCCCATAAACATAGACGTGGAGGCCGCAAAGGCGAGAGGCATACCGTTCTTCCTCACGCCAGCCAGGAACGCCGAGGCGGTCTCAGAGCTCACCATAGCGATGATGCTGGCAGCCGCCAGGCATCTCGTGGGCATAGACAGGACCCTGAGATCGGGCAACTTCTTTGTTGAGGAGGAGAAGGACCTCGTGGACCTCTACAACCGGTTCATCGGCGTGGAGATAACGGGCAAGACCGTGGGGATAATAGGCTTCGGCGCGATAGGGCGCGACGTAGCGAGAAAGCTCACGGGATTCGACGTCAGGCTTCTCGTATACGATCCTTACGCTGATGAGGAGAAGATAAAGGCGATGGGCGGAGCGAGAGTTGACCTGGAAACGCTCATGAAGGAGTCTGATTTCATAACGATACACACCGCGGTGACGCCGGAGACGGAGAAGCTCGTGGGGGAGAGGGAGTTCGCGGTCATGAAGCCGACGGCCTATTTCTTCAATCTGGCGAGGAC
Source organism: Euryarchaeota archaeon UBA287 (assembly GCA_002495235.1). Classification (GTDB taxonomy): domain Archaea; phylum Thermoplasmatota; class UBA186; order UBA287; family UBA287; genus UBA287. The sequence goes on from DAEG01000013.1 coordinate 3,008, forward strand.
CTACTGCATAGACGAGGACGCCCTGTACAGGGCGATAGAGGAGAAGAGGATAGCCGGTGCTGGGCTTGACGTCCACAGCGTGGAGCCCGTGGACTCTGACAACAGATTCCTGAAGTTCGACAACGTCGTGGTGACGCCTCACATCGCCGGCCAGACCGTGGACTCCGTCAGAAAGCAGTCCATCATGATGGCAAATGAGATAGAGGACTACCTCCTGAGAGGGGCGAAGCGATGAGCAGATACCTGATGGCGATAGACGCGGGGACCGGCGCAGGGAGGTGCGTGATCTTTGATGAGGAGGGAAAGGAGATCTCCTCCTCATACAGGGAGTGGCAGTACATCACACCCAAGGAGCTCGATCCGCTCGGTAAGGAGTTCGACCCGGACAACTTCTGGGCGATCATATGCGATCTGATAAAAGAGGCCATGGCAGAGGGCAGCGTCTCCAAGGAGGACATAAAGGGGATAAGCTCCACGTCCCAGCGCGAGGGCGCGGTGTTCCTGGACGAGAGCGGAAAAGAGCTCTATGCCGGACCAAACCTCGATTTGAGGGGTATCTTTACCCAGGACCTGATAGAGGAATCGCTGGGTGACGAAGTCTACGACATCACCGGGCACGCTCCCTACCTCGTGTTCATGCCCTCGAGGCTGCTGTGGTTCAGAGAGAACAAACCGGACGTCTATGAGAGGATATCCCACGTATTGGCAGTAAATGAGTGGGTCCTGTTCAAGCTGAGCGGCGCTTACGCCACAGAACCCGCGACCGCCTCAGGATCCCTGCTGTTCGATATCAACAGGGTGACATGGTCAAAAAAGATCCTTGACACGCTTGGATTTCGTGAGGATCTTCTGCCGGAACTCGATGTAGCCGGAGAACCGGCGGGAGAGATAACACCACGTGCGTCGGTGGAGACCGGTCTGGAAAAGGGCACGCCGGTCGTGATCGGAGGGCCGGACGTGGAGTGCGGTCTTCTCGGCAGCAAGGTGTTCGAGGACGGCGAGATCGGCGGCACGCTCGGCAGCACCGCCCCCATCCTGACCATCACCTCCAAGCCCGTGATAGATCCCGGAAAGAGGACGTGGACCGGCTGTTACATCCTGCCGGGAAAGTGGACCGTCGAGAGCAACGCGCAGATGACGGGCCTTGTTTACCGCTGGCTCAGGGACAGGATAGTTAACTACGAAGGCAGAGCTCTCTCATACAGGGAGATGGACGAGATGGCAGGAGGCAAGCCCGTGGGCTCGGGAAGCACGTACGCCTTTCTGGGGCCGGAGATCATGAACATACCAAAGATGCAGGTGGTCAGGCCGGGACTGTTCTTCTTCCAGCCTCCGGCTAACCCTGTGACGATACCGATAGACACAGGGAACCTCATAAGAGCCACACTGGAGAACATATGCTACGCCATCAGAGGGAACTGCGAGCAGCTGGCCGGGATATCGGGCAGAGGCATCAATGAGCTCAAATTCAGCGGGGGGCTGACCAGCAGTGGGCTATTCACCCAGATGCTAGCGGACGTGTCAGGCAAAAAGATATCCGTTCCGAGGATCAGGGAAGCGAGCGCCATGGGCTGCGCCATCTGTGCAGCAGTCGGTACGGGCTTCTACGACGATCTCGTGGATGCGTCCGAGTCCATGGTCTCCATCGAAGAGGTCACGCCTCTGAAAGAGAACACGAGAGAGTACCAGGATCACTATCAGAAATGGATGTCGCTCTATGAAAAACTACCGGATCTGATCTGATGGAGGTGAAAAGATGGAAGAGGAATTGAAAAAGGAGTTGCTGGGGTACGCAAAGATGATGAAGCTGGAGGGACTCGTAGTGGGGACCTCCGGGAACATAAGCGTCAGAAAGGGGGACGTGGTTGCCATAAAGCCGAGCAGCGTTGACTACGACACGATGAGCATTGATGACATAGTCCTAGTCGATCTTGAGGGAAAGGTCATAGAGGGAAAGAGGAATCCATCGAGCGAGCTCAAGATGCATCTCGCGGTCTACAAGAGCAGGGCTAATGTGGGGGCCGTCGTCCACACGCACGCGAAGTACGCTTCCGCTCTGGCCATCCTAGGCATATCGATACCGCCGGTGCTCGATGAGGTCGTGAACTTCTTCGGAGGCGGCATAGAGTGCTCGAAGTATGGCATGCCGGGAAGCACTGAGCTGGCCCAGAACGCCGTTGAGGCCCTCGGAGAGAGGAACGGTGTCCTGCTGAGCCACCACGGCGCACTCGCCTGCGGGAAGGATCTGAAAGCTGCCTTTGAGAACGCACAGCGCCTCGAGAGGGTGGCGGAGATATTCATCATAGCATCCACCATAGGAAAGCCGGAGACCGTGCCTGAGGAGTCAATAGAGAACGAGAAGGACATATTCGATATGATGAACGTCTGACCTCTTCTCTCCTGTTCCTTACAGACGGAGAGGATAGGCTCGGCGTCTATACCAGTCGGGCGAGGGATCACCTCCGGGGATCCTGCCGCGTCCAAGCCTCACCATCCGTGTCATGAGCGCCACAGGATCTTCGAGGCCAGACAGGCGCGCGCGTGATCCGGCCCACCGGCAACCGATAGCAAAAGCGCCCGACTGTTTCCGCTCAGACAGCCAGACTGAGTCATGCGGGTCTGCCTGACCCCTGCTTTGGTTCCGGGACACTGACACCGTCTCAAAATCGGAGTTGTGGTCAGGAAATGGTTATAACCAAGGCTTCAATCTACATAACATGACTTCTGTGGGCAGGGTTCTGAGGTCTGGTCACATCTTCAGGAGGGACGGACGAACTATGGTGGTTGCCATGGATCATGCCCGTCTCACGGGTTCGATGCCGGGACTGAAAGATCCGGGCAGGACCATCGAGAGCGTCATGGACGGGGGCGCAGACGCCATAATGACAAACTTTGGCGTGATAAAACAGTTCCATGATGTCATCGGAGGACGGGTGGCAACAATACTGAGGCTGGACAGCGGACCGAGCGTTTACGCTTCTGAGGACTTCCTGAGCAGATGCGATCTGCTGTACAGCGTGAGGGAGGCCGCTGCGCTGGGTGCGGATGGCGTCATTGTGTTCTTTATGATGGGGGCGCCATGCGAATTTGATACGATCAAGACCATGGGGAAAGTCGCCGAAGAGTGCGAGAGCTTTGGAATGCCGCTGCTCGTTGAGGCCCTGCCGGGCGGCGAAGGGATCGATGACCCGCATGAGTCGTGCTACGTGTCCGCTGCCGTAAGGATCGCGCAGGAGTACGGGGCAGATTTTGTCAAGACCTATTACACGGGAAGCCCTGAGAGTTTCAAAGACGTCATAGAGAACTGCTCCATACCCGTTCTGATAGCTGGAGGGTCCGAGGGAGGACCCGCAAGGGATGTTCTCGAGATGGCAAAGGGCGCGGTAGACGCTGGTGGAAGGGGCGTTGTTTTTGGCAGGAATGTCTGGGCGTATAAGGACCCGGCGGCGATGACCCGCGCGATATCCGGAATAATCCATGATAACGCAACAGTAGAAGAGGCAATGAAGGAGATAGAGGGAGCATGATGCCCGCGCTGGGCGCGTCTTTCTGGTAAAGGCGCAGGGAACCACTACCATGGCGCCACTTTACCGCACAGGAAAAGCACGGACAACGCCAGACCCGCGGCCGGCGATGTCGGAAACGCGTACCGAACATGCCCGGCTGGAACGGAAAAAACAGGATCACCAAAAGGATAACGCGGCAGAGGCAGGTGTGAGTGCTGCATCACCCACGAGCCCAGCGATCTGCCTATGGGGCACTGTGCGCCCTGATCGTGCATGGCGCGCACCGGCCTTGTATGCGCACAGCGCCGGAGGTCTCAGGCCTTCGTTCTACCTATTTTGACAGCTCCTTGATGAAGGCATCGCTCACGAAGGATATCGCCCCGNNTCACGATCATGTTCAGCGGCCCGAGAATGAAGGATATACCGACCATTCCTGTGGCCGTGAAGAACGCGCCGAAGCCCTGCAGGGCCATGAAGCCTATCTGCTTTCCGCTGGGTATTGCAAGCTTCATGCTTTCACCTCGTAGCTCAGGAGATCCCTGCTCCTTGTGCCCGAGAAGTGCTGCCAGAACGCCGCAGAGACGTCGAGCTTGGACTCGAACTTCACGAACGTGTTCAGCTGTGGGCTGTACCAGAAGGTCTCAGTGTCCGTTGTGGTTGAAGCCGTGACCCCTGAGCCCGATTTCACCG
>DAEG01000013.1:7268-27808 GCA_002495235.1 Euryarchaeota archaeon UBA287
ACTTGCCTCCCGTCTCATAGGTGCTCACTATCCTCGAGCCCGTGTCGTGGACCCACAGGTACGTCTTGGAGCTGCCGGAGTAGCTCCTGCCCTTCTGCATGGGGAACTCAAAGAGCTCCATTGGCTGAAGATACCACGTCACATCGCCGCCGGACTCCACGTCAAGATAGAGACACTGCGAGTTTCCCACCAGCGCAAGGTACTGATCTGTGTACGCCTCTTTGTCTGATCGCTCTATCCTCCACCAGGCGGAGTTATATTCCTTTGAATTCTCAACTAAGCCATTTTTTGTCTGTCCCCTGACATCTTTTGTTCCCATGAATGAGTAGGTCTCGTTGTGCTCGTTTGCTTCTTCCTTTGTCGCTTCTCTGTTTCCCGTCACCTTCACATGATAAACGAACTTGTCTCCAACAGAGGGCAGAGGCATCGATTCCTGAGCGCTTACGACGTCAGCAAAGCCTGAGAAAGAGAGAATCGTGGAGATGAGGACCAATCCTAAAATAATTCCTTTCATTTCTTCGCCTCCGTCTTTCCTGTGAAATCAGCCCAGTCCTCATCCGAGATGGGCGGCGTTATACTTTCCTCGCTCTTCGCTTCATCCATCTCTTCCGCTTCTCCGATTCCTGTGTCTATTATTTTGTCTCTCCTAACGGTCATCCTCATCGGAGTTGTGAAGCCCATCATCTTGGAATATCCTTCGTAGACGACCTCATCGTCGCTGACGCTCTTCCTCTCCATGTGATACTTGCCCTTGATCCCGGGCATTTTAGGTTTCAACGTGCCCTCTTCGGTTGACCAATCTTCGGAGAAGGTATAATCAACTTTAAGTTCACCGATCGGCGTACCCCAGTGTCTCCCTGAGATCCTGTGCCCATCCCACGTGCTCTCTTCATCTTTCCCCTTAAGCTCGTACGGACCAAAATTTTTTTTCGCCATCTGCTTCACCTCCCAATTTTCCTTATGCCTGCAGTCTCCTTTTCGTATGAATCCACGTTCTTCCCGCAGGATGCATTTGTCAATTCCCTTTTAGTAGTTCCGTTAACCTATTATAAAACTTTCTCAATTTGCATTGCGGTTTTAAGACATTTAACTCTATACCTGAACACAACATGTTTCCTCACGCAACCAGCGAATGATCAATCCTCTTGTTCATTGCCCTGCGTTTTCGTCGTTCTTCTTTCCAGAAGCTTCGCTACCCTTGTTTACCGGCACAAAAGACACTTTTGGTGAAATCCTTATGAGCCTCTTGTTTTTACAGAGCGTGGATGTCTCAAAACAGAAGAGTAAGGAACAAAAAGAATTTAAAGAGTAACAACTAACACAGAACATGCAGACAGATTCTAACGACGTAAAGGCAAAGATGAAGAGCTTTATAGAGGATATCTGCAGCACCATTGGACCGCGGCTCCCAACTAGTTCAGCAGAGTCTGAGGCGGCAACATTTTTGCAGAAAAGGTTTGAGCAGTACGGTGAAACAGGGATAGAGCACTTTGCATGCCATCCCGGGGCGTATAATGCCGCATTCCGCTTGCCTCTGCTCCTGTACATTCTGGCCGTGGTCCTCTACTGGTTTTTACCGGTGGCTTCTCTCCTGCTTCTCATCTCTGCGGTGGTGGTATTCGTCGGAAACACGATGTACACGAAGGAGATCATAGACGTACTCTTTCCGGAGAAGCAGTCAACTAACGTGATATGCAAGATCAAGCCCAGAGGAAAGACAGAGAACCTTGTGATAATGAGTGGGCACCACGACTCCAACTGGGAGGCTCCCCTGTTCAGAAAGCACCCGGGCATAAGCTTTTTTATGGGCGTGCACTTCGTTCTAGTAGCTCTCCTTATGCTGGTTTTGATAATAAAATTTCTTCTTGCCGCGTTTTCGATTAGCTTCAGTTATACCCTTGATCTGACGCTGCTCGTGGTCTTCGCTGCATTCATTCCCCTTGAGATCTACACGTACATAAACGTGATCTCGGACAGACCAGTCATGGGTGCAAATGATAATCTGAGCGCATTGGCCGTATGCCTGGGGGTTGCGGACCATCTATCAGATCCGGAAAATCTTCCTGAGAATACGGAGGTGTGGCTGTGCTCATTCGGCTGCGAGGAGATCGGCATCAGGGGCGCCAGGCGTTTTGTGGCTACACACTACGATGAGATAAAGGGCGCATCGGTGGTCAACCTTGACATCGTTGGCGGAAAGGATGACCAGCTCCACATAGTCACGAAGGAAGAGATCGTGGTCTCGGAATCATCAGAGGAGATGGTGGAGGTGTTAGAAAAGATATTTAGTGATCTATCAATAAAATCTGGCAAAGGACCGGTTGCGTTCTTCACCAACTCCATGGCCTTTGTCGAAAGGGGGATAAAATCGGTCGCAGTCTCATCAACCTATCACGGCGGGCTGACGCGTTACCAGCACACCCTTGAGGACACACCGGACAAGCTTGACTACGACCTTATGGAGGATTGCCTTGAGGTCTGCAACGAGTACATAAAGCGGATAGATTCAGCGAAGTTGCACTAAATGTCCGGATCACTTACCTGCAATCTAGAAAAACATATATACCCACGAAAAATTGTTAGAACCATGGCGGATGTCAAAGTGGTGGGCTTGAAGGAAGCAGAGGAGTTTATGGAGGGGGATGAGAGATGCCATCTCTATCTTAAGAGCGACAGGATGATCTTTGGCACATCCTACCTGGAGCCGGGAAAAGAGGGGGAGGTGGATCCTGGCCACAAGCATGGAGAAGAGGTGTTCTTCGTGGCAAGGGGCAGAGTGACCTGCAGATTTTCCGAAACAACCAAGGATCTTAAGGAGGGTGATGCGGCCATCATCCCTATAGGAGAACCGCACAAGCTCATAAACAATAGCGACAAACCAGCACTTGTATGCTGGGCGCTCGCCCCCCCGGACTGAGGTGATACGTATGGAGTACATCCTGAGCCTCGATGCCGGAACAACCGCGTTCAAGATCTCTCTCTTCGATGAAGAGGGAAAACTGCTGGGGACATCTACACAGGAGTATGAACTGCTGACCCCAACCCCGCTGTGCGTTGAGCTGCCAGCTGAGACATTCTGGAGCGCGTTTAAGAACGGAGTGAGAGAGGTGCTAAGACGAACAAGGGCGGATCCAGAGAGCATCAGAGCCTTGGGCATTTCGGCCCAGGGTGAGACCATGCTGTGCCTCGACAGAAAAGGAGATCCCCTGAGAAATGCGATCATCTGGCTTGACAACAGGGCCCAGAAAGAAGCAGAGATCCTGTCAGGAGAATTTGACCGTGATGGGTACTCTTACAGGATAACCGGGCAGGTGAAGATAGTCCCGACCTGGCCGGCATCAAAGATATACTGGGTAAAAAGAAATGAGAAAAAAATCTTTGATAACACTGACAAGTTCGCTCTGCTTGAGGACTACCTTATCCACAGGATGACCGGAGAGATGGTCGCAGAGGGATCCCTGCTCTGCTCAACGGTCTACTGGAACATCACAACCAAAAGGTACTGGGATGAGATGCTCGATTATCTCGGGATAACGCAGGACAGGCTGCCGGAGATCAGAGAATCCGGTGAGGTGGTGGGTGAGCTAAAGAACGATGTCGCGAGGGAGCTCGGCCTATCGCCAAGGACCGTGGTGACTACAGGAGCCCTCGACCAGGCATGCGGAGCGATAGGGGTGGGCAACATAAAGCCGGGCATGTTCTCGGAGAACACGGGCGCTGCTTTAGCCATATGCGCGACGCTGGAGAAGCCAACATTTGATAAAGAGAGAAGGATGCCCATTCATTATCACGGCATCCCGGACACGTACATGGCCCATACCTTCACCACAGGCGGCATGGTGCTGCGCTGGTACAGGGACGCATTCTGTCAGGAAGAGATGGCCAGAGCAAAAAGAGAGGGTGTCGATCCGTACAGCATCATAGACAGGGCAGCAGAAGAGATACTGCCGGGTTCCGAGGGGCTGGTTATGCTGCCCCACCTCCAGGGCGCGATGGCACCGGAGGCTAATCCAAAGGCGAAAGGTGTATTTTATGGCTTCACTCTGAAGCACGGCAAAGCGCACTTCGCCAGAGCCATAATGGAATCGATAGCGTACATAGTGAGGAGAAACATCGAGGTGCTGGAGGGATTAAAAATCCCGGTCAATGAGATACGCGTGCTCGGTGGCGGCGCGAGGAGCGACGTATGGAGCCAGATCAAGGCTGACGTGACGGGAAAGGAGGTGCTGAGCACGAAGAATGAGGAGGCCGCATGCCTCGGTGCCGCGATCCTGGCAGGCAAAGCCGTTGGGATCTACAAGAGCCTAAATGACGCTACCAGCAGGATGGTCAGCATCAAGAAACGGTTCGAGCCCAATCCGGATAACAAAATGGTCTATGACGCAGCTTACCGGAAGTATGTGCGATTGTACGAGGATCTGTGTGACATGTTCTCAATGGAGCGTGAGTGACTGTCTTTAGATCTATGCCTGTTGCTCTATCTCCTTTAACGGAATCGGACTATGCGAAGTTTGCGACCGTAGGAGCGGATTTCGGCGAGGACCTTAGCCGTATAGCCTGTGCTATATGACCGGAAGGCAGGGTTGCGAAGCAACCGCATAGTTCCGAACCCTGCCTAAGTTTTCACTTCGGTTCTGCGTACCAATATTTTTCCCCTTTAAGAAATTCTTCAGTTCCTTGTTTGTTGATCTTTCTTATATTTTTTATATGAGCATCACCATGGCACGGCTTTAAAAAATCCAGCTTTTCACACATTTCAGATTCCTCACATTCCCAGCAGCCACCAATACCCCTTTTTTGGCAGCATTTTCTGATCTTACAAAAAGGTGGGCCTCCGCCGTCTTTGCAGACCTTTCCGCAGCGGAGTTTCACCATTGCTCCTAAGACTTCATAACATTGCTGATAGTTATTAAATGCCTCAAAGAAGGAGATTCCAGACAAGGCTTCTGCTGTCTTGCCAAAGCTGGCTTCTCTTAATTCTTTTCTAAGATCTCTTGCCAAATCAGCAATCTTCCCTCTATGATTAGGGCAATCTCCGCAATAAAGGCCGCAATATGCAATTAGGTTATTATCTTCTCTCATTAGATCATTTCCCCCTTTCTGTAAGAGAACATCTTATCGTAATTGTCTACTTTATATTTTTTGATGAGTTTGTTTGCATGTTTTCTTATCTGCTTTGCGTATTCCTTATCACAGTAGTCTGTTTTATAGAGTTTCTCATACTCAGGAACTAAATCGGGATAATAATCCTTGATAAACTCCATAACTCTGCCTCTTGCCTCTTCACGAAAATTAAGCATATCAGTGATTACATAATCAGCACCATTCTCTGCAAAGGTTTTAATGAGTTTTTCCAGATCCTCTTCACTATCTGAGATATAGGGAAAAAGTGGAATAGCAGTAATACCTACTGTAATACCTGCACTATGAATTTCATTCAAAATTTCAACTCGTTTGTATATACTTGGTGCCTTTGGCTCTATCTTTTTCCTTAGATCCTCATTTATCATAGGTATCGTAAGGACGACATTAAGAAAACCTGTCTGTGCTATCTCTGAAAGAATGTCCAGATCTCTCACAATCAGATCTGATTTGGTTGTAACCATGAGTGCATTATGGTGTTTGAGAAACACCTTCAAGACGTCTCTTGTTATCTTGAACTGACGCTCTGCTGGTTGATACGGGTCAGTAACAGTTGATAGATTGACTGTCCATTTTTTGTCCCACCTTTCTCTAGAAAGTTCTTTGTCAAGCATCTCTGCTGCATTATCTTTGACTATTATTTTATAAGCAAATTCGCCGGTCGGCAGTCCAAGATATTCATGAGTATACCTTGCATTACAATAGACACAGTTGTGTTCACATCCACGATATGTGTTGACCCCCCATCGGAAAGGTAGAAACCAGACATTCACCCGATGAAGCATCGTTTTAACCGAAGTATGTTCATAAATGATCCCTGGCTCTTTCATGCCTTCACCCCTGGCTTAATTTCATAATCGAATAGGTTCATCATTTAGTAGTTTTCCTTTTTCAAATGCGGGGTCCGGAATTTCATGGGCTCTGAATTTCTTTTAGCACTGCGCTGATGTTATCGCTCAAGGAGCCGTCCGGAACGAACTTTTTGTCAAATATGGCTCCACCAATCGTGAACGCCCATACGCCAGATTCTTTCATTTTCCTGACGCGCTCATAGCTGTCTATGCTTCCTGCAACAATCATCGGGAGACCAACTCCGCTCACTTTTTTTATCAGTTCATCTGCGTTGCCATTGTAGCGGTATGCCAACAGATTGATGCCCGGAATCCCCATCTCTTTAACTCTCCTGGTGTCTTCCACTATCTCTTCAATTTTCCCCCTGAGCTTGCATGGGTGGTCAACTATATGCCCCACATAAGGGAAATATCTTATATCAGTCCCCTCCAGCAGGGGCAGAGTGGATTTGATGTAAGTGCCTCCTATCAAAAAATCCACCCCGAGTTCTATCGCAGCCTTTGCCGATCTGATGCTTTCCTCCTCCGACGCGCTAACGACCTCCAGAAAGGTCGTCCTCCCATCTCTTTTCATCATCGAGTGCAGCTCTCTCAGCTTCTCAATAGGCAGACCTATGTCCTTGAAGCCTATGAACCTTATCCCAGTACCACGTATCTCCCTGTAGACCTCAATGGCATCCGATCTTGTCAAATCATTGTAGGTCTCCATAAATATGAACTCGGTCATCTGACAACCTCTCTGTAATCTGGAGTTCCAGTCTTAAATAGTTTGCCTCTCCTGAACTGCGGATTGGTGTCACCTCTTCTCAATCCATACCCTACAGCCTTCATTTTACTCTCTGTGCCTTCTCTGCGTGGAGCGCCTCGATCTCTTTACGCAGCTCGTTGACCACCTCGCCCTTGAGAGGATAGAACTTCAAAAGGTCCACCAGCAGGATGACCACGAACACAACGGTGAATCCAAACATACCAAGCCTGAGGCCCATGTCCATGAACTCTGGCTCGGGTTGATCCGGAACATAGCCAATTATTGTGGACAGAAGCAGAGGAGTGCACAGACCAACTACGGCCAGGGAGATCTTCTCCACAGCAACCATCCAGCCGAAGTAGGAGCCCTCTCTCCTGATCCCTGTCTTGACCTCATCCTCATCCACCACGTCTCCCATCATCACCTCTCTCGCTATCAGAACCCCCGCGACCGAGGCTCCAGCAACGAAGCCGAACACCATCGCTCCCGGCAGGGTATGAACTACCAGAGCAAGGGAGAGAGATGCACAGAACGCTATGGAGGACAGCCCCAGGGTGAATATCGGGCCGCGACTGATGTATACCTTTCTCCATACAAGGAAAAATGCAAACGTCCCAAGCATCTGAAGACCCAGGATGTAACTTAGTTCTGTATCCCCAAAACCTAAGGAGTGAGTGATGAAAAAGGGCATCATTGCAGAGAGCCAGCCAAACATGCACCACGTCATAAGATCAATGACCATGTAGGTGTAGAGCGACTTGTTTTTGAGGGTCAACCTGAGGCCTTCCCGTATCGACATGGGCTTCTCCGATGCGAACTCCTTCCTCTCCTCGAACCCCAGCATCGATATCAGATAGGAAGCTGACCACAGCGCACCCACAATAACTCCGCTTACCCCCCAAGCGCCAAGTTCTCCAAACCTCCCTTCAAAAACGTCCAAAAGCACGGGGAACACGACCATTGCGATCGCTCCGCCCACCACGGCAAAGATCTGTCTCCAGACGACGACCTCTGTCCTGTCTTTGGTGCTCTCCCACACCTCCGGAAACACAGCAAACCAGCAAAGAGCCGTCATGCTGTAGGTGAACTCATATGCGACTATGGCGAGGAGGATGTACACAAAGAACCAGAGAGAACGCGGGTCGGCCAATGGCGCTCCCCCGAGGGGAGGGGAGAAGATGAGGAAATAAAATATGAGCATGAGCGGAGCCCCGATCATCATAAACGGTTTCCTGCGCCCGAACCTTGTCCGAGTCCTGTCCGATAGGGTGCCGACGATAGGATCGTTTATGGCGTTCCAGACCCCGTAACCAAGCAGAAAGACAATGCCCGCAAGCCAAGAATCGAAATGGACGATGTCGATGAGGAAAAAGAGCAGAAAGGCGCTCAGCAATTGATATGAACCTGTGTCGCCTATTGAACCAAGACCATAAACTATCTTTCCAACCCTCCCTTTTAATGCCATATGTTTTTTAAAGATTTACAATATAAAAGCCTTTCCCAAACTTAACTCAGGGTTTAGGACATTTTGTCCTGAGCAACCGGCTTTTGCTGGTGCAACAAGACACTTCTTTATGCTATCGTACGATGATGGTCATGGACAACAGCATATAAAGAAAATTGGGACGAATCCGAAAAGCCAGAACCGAAACTCTTTTAAGATGAGAATATCTGTGAAGGATGTGATCTAAAATGGCGCTATTTTCACCCATAACCCCGGAGGACCATCTGAAGAGGATCGACAGAACAAAGAGGCTGATGGAGGAGAGGGATCTCGATCTGCTGGTCGTGTTCTCAGATGCGTGGAGAAGCGGTAACAGCAGATACCTGACAGGGATAAGACCCTATACCGGCTTCTTTTCCGAAGTGCCGGGTTACACTCAAAACATAGTTACAATCCCGCGTGAAGGAGATCCTGCTCTCTTTGTGTGTGATTTTATGCAGGATTGGGTTAAACGCGGAGTCGCTGGCACACTGAAGGAGAAGCCGTGGATCGATGTCAAACCGTGGACCCAGGTGGACAGCGCTCTGAGGGAGCTTGGCCCAAAAGTGAAGAGTGTGGGTTTTGAGGGGAAAAACATAGTCCCATGGGCAATCTATGAAGACCTGAGAACGGCCACCGGCTCAGAATTGAAGGATACAGACATCCTGGAGCTCCAGAGAAGGATCAAGAGCGAGAAAGAGATAAAACTGCTCGAGGTGGCGTCAAACATAAACGACAGGATATGCGAGGAGCTCGTTGGAGGGATAATAAGGTACGGCGTAACCGAGAAAGAGGTACAGCGGGAGATAGAGGTTTTAGGCCACTCGATGGGCGCTGAGTACGTAGACGCCAATTTCATGCAATCTAGGAACGTCGGCTGGGCCTACGCCACAGACGCGACTATAGACGATGGGAGCCTGCTCTCGCTGCACGTGATACTGCAGTATGAGGGATACAACTCCGATAACGACAGGATATTCGGATTCGGTAACATCAGTAAAGAGGAGGAGGAGCTGGCAGAGATAGTCAAAGAGGCTTTTAAGAACTATCTCAATGCCGTTAAACCCGGTGTTGAAGCGATAGAGGCGATCATAGCTGCCGTAAACACCCACGATTTCGTGTGTTCAGGAGAGGAGTCCTCCGGCGCAAGCGGGCACAGCATCGGGCTTGAGGGTGAGGAAGGGCTGATAAACAACTGGACGTTTGAGGAGGGAATGGTGTTTACAGGCTCCGTTGGCGCCTACAACAAGGACATCAAAGCAACATGGGCAACAGAAGACGTGATCGTCGTGACGGAGAGCGGAGCCAGAACTCTGACCAAGTTTCCGAGGGACTGCGTCATACGCGTTTGAGCGGTGCAGACAAAAACAGATCCCGAGAAGCCACAAAAATGAGCTGATAGACCCAAGAACTATAGTATCAGCGTCTAGGATAAACTTGTTGTCTGAGCTGGTCTGTTTAGAGGCGTGTCAGAAGCTCGTTTCATAAATGGCTTTTATGCAGAAAACAAAGTGGATCGGGCGTAGATCCCTGTTAGACGCTCGATATGATAGTCTAATCCGACCATGGCTTTTTTCACCCTGAGGCGTACAAGCCCTTCAGGATACAAAGGATCACCTCTAGAGCACAGTAGCTCTGCAGGACTGCGGAAGATGCGGTCGCGAGTCGCTGGAGAGACGCCACAGGAGATCCTCTTGTTTCAGCTGTGTGGCTTTGGCCAGCTTTCCTTCCCATGCACACAGTTGAGTGCTTGGGGCAGCGTTGTAGAAGCATGCGCATCTCTCTAAATCCATCTTAGAGGAATATCTGCGGCAGCTTGAAGGCCGTGAAACCGTTATCAACGGCGAGAACCGCGCCTGTAAGCGCATTTGAGTCATCAGAGGCGAGGAAAAGCGCCACCTTTGCGACATCCTCGGGTTCCTGCATCCCGAAAAGCAGCATCCTGTCGAACTGCCCCTTCAGCTCCTCATCCATCGTTATGCCCGCGTTCATCGGTGTCTTTGCCCATCCGGGGCTGATGGCATTCACCCTTATGCTGAACTGCGCAAGCCTGCTAGCCATCAGCCTTGTCAGGCTCTCCACTCCTCCCTTGGATGCGGTGTAGGAAAAGCCTGACCCGTCCCAGATGCGCGCAGCCGAGGATGAGGTGTTTATTATCTTCCCGCCCCCTGTCTTCATCATCTCCGGGATGACGTACTTCGAGCAGAGAAAAACGCTCTTCAGATTGATGCCAATGACCCTGTCCCACGTCTCTTCCTCTATCTCGTGGGGCAGAACTGTGTCCTCCACCGGGGCTATCCCTACATTGTTGTAGAGCACGTCTATCCTGCCATACCTCTCAACCGCAGAGCTAACCATCCCCTCCACGCTTTTCGCGTCAGACACGTCCACCCTGGCGAACGTCGATTCCCCACCCTCCTCTCTTACTATATCAACGGTTTCGTTGCCGTTCTTCTCGTCGATGTCGGCAACAACAACATTCGCTCCCTCCCTTGTGAACAGCACAGCAGCAGCCCTACCCATCCCGGATCCTGCCCCGGTTATCACCGCAACCCTGCCCTGCAGTCTTTTCATCCTGCCTCTAGGACATGCACCTTTTCAGGTACGCCACACACCTGGTCAATTCATCTCCAGGGTCTCCCTCACCCGGGATCGCGCACTCCAGCGCCATGTACCCCCCGTATCCTATCTTTTTCAGAGAGTTGAAGATGGACCTGAAGTCTATGTGCCCATAACCGGGGAGCAGCCTGTTGTTTTCGGCGAGATGAACGTGGCAGATGTAGTCGCCAGCCCGCTCTATGGCTTCATGGATGTCTCTCTCTTCAAAGTTCATCTCGCACGTGTCTGCCATTATCCTGATGTTATCTATGCCCACCTCTTCACAGATACCCACCGCCTGATCCAGCCTGTTGATGAAGTGGTTTTCGTACCTGTTTACGGGTTCGAGAGCCATGATCCCACCGACATCCTCTGCATGCTTTCCCACATCCCTCACAAGATCGAGCAGCAATTTTCTCTCAGCCTCTGTCGGGACCGGCGCCAGCATGATCGCCTCAGCACTCAGAGGCTCTTCCTGCACCGCCCCAAAAGTCACAGCGTTTACATCCGCCGCCAGGCTCACGCTTTTTTTCCAGAGGGCGCCTCTTGCCACAACGTTCTCGCTGTCCAATGGTGCCATGGAGGCGGGTCCTGCTATTATCACCGAGGACGGCTTGACGCGGTAAGAGGCCGCGATCTCGTTTATCTCTCTGGCCTTTGCTTTGAGATCCAGGTCTTCATCGTCCACCAGCCACAGCTCAATCCCCTCAAAGCCGTATCTCTCCAGGTTCTCGAACTTCTCCCTCAAGCTGTTGCCGGGGGTTATTGCGTCAACGCATGATAGTCTCATTTTACTGCTCTCTTATATTATCCCCAGCCCCTTGAGCTTCAATCCGGCGCTTATATCTCCCTTGAACTTCAGCTTTCCGGTCATGTACGCCTTTTCACCGGTTATCTTTCCATTCACCATGTCAACGTAGTCTGTGTCATTCATCTTCACTGTTATGGTGGGAGACTCATGGATCCCCTGTTTCACCTCAAGCTTCTGATCCTTTACGACTATGTACCAGTCTCCGCCATTGTCCCCCGTGATGCTCATCTGCGCTATGCACACTATACCGGCAGACTTGCTCGGGTCAAACTTCGCTGGCAGCTCTTTCTCAAAAAACTCCTTTGGTGTGTTCACGACCATTTTCCTCACCTCAAATAAAATGATTTTTATCAGTTATAACCCTTTCCTGAC
This sequence comes from Euryarchaeota archaeon UBA287, assembly GCA_002495235.1. Lineage (GTDB taxonomy): Archaea > Thermoplasmatota > UBA186 > UBA287 > UBA287 > UBA287. The sequence goes on from DAEG01000013.1 coordinate 19,274, forward strand.
TCCTACTTCAGTTTTGTGATATCATAACGCCATTCAACGACTGAAGTTGTGGACTTCCTCAGAAGACTGGGATAATGTTATTTGACAGCTCTCTGGCTTCTTATCTAGTTCCTAGTGGTCTATAGGTCAGCGTCCAGTAGAACTTGCCAAGACTCCCGAAAGGCCTTCGGCAGATCTGTGCTATTTGGTTTACAATAACAAGTTGGAGAGATGCCCTACAAGTCCTGTACCTACCAGAATGAGTTCTTGGCCGAATATCTTTATCAATCCTGAAGGAATGCGTGCAAGCTATTCCGCTTTTGCTGCAGCTACTATAGATTTAAAATTTTTTGCGCGTTGCCACCCAGTATAGCCGAGACCTCTTTCTCCGTGAACTCTATGCCTTTAGGAGCATTTTGTGGGAGATTTTTTATTAGATGCATATACTGCAATGGAGGACAAACCAGTCTGAAACAGGGGCCATCGGTCCCAAACAATATCCTATTGCATCCCAATTCATCTATCGTAGATCGCAACATATGGCAGAACGAACCGTAATTCGTTCCCGCTTCCACCTCCCATCCTGAGATATCAACCATTATATTGGCTTTAACTGAGCAGATCGCCAGCAGATCTCGCCACCAACCGAGAGCTGTATGAGCTGCTATCATCCTTAAGTCTGGAAAATCTGTGGCTATATCGTCCAGGTGATTTGGATGCGAGAACTTGCTTTTGTAGGGGAGTATGGTAGGGCCAGAGTGAAACAGCACAGGAATCCTTAATTCCATTGCTTTTTCATAGAGCGGGTAGAACCTTTCATCATTTGGAAAGAAACCAGCGGCAGGATGTATTTTAAGTCCCTTCATACCCCACTCTTTAACGCATCTCTCAAGGAACTCTGGACAGCTCTTCCTTCTTGGATCTACACCAGCAAAGGCTATCAGCTTATTGGGATACTTTTTAACGATTTCTGCATGTTTATAGTTTTGATCCTCGATCGAAACTTTTGCTTCATGCCCGAAACCAAAATCCTGTGGCAGTATAACCGTTTTATCGATTTCCTCGCCCATCTCATCTATAAGTAACTCACCGGTAGGATCCCACAGGGATGAGAGAATACCCTCCTCCATCTCGTCATACGACACCTCTTTTCCCATGACGGAGGCTGCTTTATCTGCTGAAGTTTTTACCCATCCCCACCAGTATTCGTGAGGTAACCAATCATCTACAAACAAATGTGAATGGATGTCTATTATCATTCCATCCCCCAATCTTTTCTAAAATTCTTTTCAATTACGGCAAACTCATTTTCCTCCCTTATTTGCGGCTCTTTTTCAAAGAACTGCCTTAGCGATTTTACAGCCATTTCCTCACCTCGGATAAAATAGGATTGCATCATTTATATAACATTCCTAAATCTTGCTTCGGGTTTGAGACCTGCTTACCCTGCGCTGTTGTCTCACCTATTCCGTATTCACCAGTCCTCCGGTCACGTTCACAGCCTGCCCCGTCATGAACGCGGCATAATCCGATGCCAGAAACACCGCGACCTTTGCGACATCCTCAGGTTCCTCCAGCCTGCCCAGAGGAGTGAAAGAGACGTATTCCTCCTTTATGTCCTCCGGCTTGGCGTCTCCACCACGAAGTTCAGCGCTCCACGCAGCCTCCCGCTCCTGCATGGAGGTTCTGACAGTCCCGGGGCACACGGAGTTAACGTTGATCCCTAAGGGAGCGAGCTCAAGCGCCAGGCTCTTGGCGTAAGCGATGACCCCGTGCTTGGAGGCGTTGTAGTGCGCCTGTGTAGGAGTGCCACTCTTTCCGGCCGCTGACGCCGTGCATATTATTCTGCCGCTGCACTGCCTGATCATCTGCTTCGCAACAGCCCGAGTCACCAGAAACGTGCCCTTCAGGTTGACGTCCATGTTGAAGTCCCACCTCTCTTCAGGCATGTCTATTACGCATTCCATGGAGGAGACCCCTGCGTTACTCATCAGTATGTCTATGACGCCGAACCTCTCTACAGTCTTTGCGACGAGATCATCGACGTCCTCTCTAGACCTGACGTCAACCTTTACCGCCAGCGATCCTCTTCCGAGCTCTCTTACCTCCCTGGCCGTCTGCTCTGCCTCGTCCAGATTGATGTCAGCGACGACAACGTCTGCCCCCTCCCTGGCAAAAGCGAGCGCGATCGCTTTCCCTATGCCCCTGCCAGCACCAGTGACTATCGCAACTCTGTCTTTTAGCAGCATGTTACCACACCTCGGCTTCGAGACCAAGATTTCTGAGATACGTGACCTCGTCATCCCACAGACCATAAGCCTGACCATTGATGGACCTGCCGTGCTCACCTGCGAGGTATACGGCCATGTCCGCGATGCCCCTTGCCTCATTATCGATGTCCAGAAATGGTGAGAACTGTATGTATGTCCCCTCCTCAGGAGGCTCGTTTCCGGTCAGCTCAGCTCCGAGCAAAAGTTCCTCGTGTTCCACGTAACCCGGGCAAAGGGCGTTGACCCTTATGTTCCTGTCACGCACCTCACACGATAGGCCCCTAAAGAATCCTATCACGGCGTTCATGGATGCTGAGTAGGCGGAGAGTTTGGCGGGACTCGATCTTGCGGCCCTTGATGCCACGCCTATTATCGTGCCATAACTGTTGTCGATCATGCTTTTTAGAGCTGACTGGACAATGTGGTATGTGCCCTTGGCGTTGTAATCCATCAGCGTATCCCACTCTTCTTCTGTCAGATCCACGGTCTCCTTGAACAGCGCGGCGCGCGAGCAGTTGACCAGCACATCTATCTTGCCGCATTCTTTCAATGCCTTACCGATCACTCTGTCGACCTGCTCTCTGGAACGGACGTCTGCGCCCATTCCTACGGCGTTATTCATATCCGAGGCGAGCGCTTCCGCCGCCTCTCTTTTCAGATCGGCCACAACAACGCTGTAGCCCTCCTCTGAAAACCTCTTACAGATCGTTTTACCAACATCCCCGCTGCACCCAAAGATCACCGCACTATTTCGCTCCATTTTATGTCACCCCTTCGATACCCAGCCCTGAGAGGGATCCTGGCATGCCTGTTTCCCAGCCCCACCCTCTAGCATCGTAATACTCTCTTAAAGCCTGTTCAAATTCGCCCTTCGGCGTTTTCCCGGCGGTGCTCCCTGATCCGAGAGGCGTGAGCACTATTCCGGGTAGGCAATCATCCTTCCTGCCAATACCAAACCTGTTGTTCATAACCCTCTTTAGGTTGAAGCTGCGCTCCCCTATCTCGTTTATCATCGCTGGCGTGATGCCCCACCCCGTAACAGAGCTCAGAAGGAGTGAGACCTGTTTTGCCTTGTAGTACGGGAATATGCAGAGGATCGCTGCGTTCATTACCTCCAGGAAGTTCTGATGCCTGGCGATCTGTTCGCCTTTCCCTAAAAGAGTGAACCTGTCGCCCGAGACTATGCCGAGGTCCTCATCCTCGAACATACCCCTGTCCACCTCAAGAAAGTTGCTCCTGTTGTGGCAGGCGCCCCTTGGGCCCGTTGCGTACACGATTGACATGCTGTAGAAGGCCCTGGGATCGTGCATCGGTATCTCAAGCCCTTTTACGGTCGCTGCTAGATCCTTATCCACGCCGAGCTTCTCTGCCACTCTGGACACGCCCTCCGCCAGCAGGCTGCCCAGGCCCTCTCTTTTCGATGTGATCTCTAAGAGCTCCAGCAACCGCCCGCCGTCCCCCCATCTCAGTCCGTTCTCGGCCATGTCCGATTTCAGCAATCCCTTTTCGGACAGATACGTCACAAAGGATATCGTTACCCCAGCGGACATAGAATCCATGCCCAGATCGTTGCAGAGGTGATTTGCTTCAACGATATTCTGAAGGTCGTATATTCCGTTCATAGCCCCTAGAGCTGCTATCGTCTCATACTCCGGGCCCTCTATCTCGCGCCCGTTCATAGTAACACGTCTGCCGCAGGCGATAGGGCAGGAAAAACAGGCTTTGCGCTTGACCTGGAACCTCTCATTGAGGGCCATACCTGTCATCTGGCCCGCCGGGAATTCGTTTTCAGTAAAATATTTTGCCGGGACATCACCGAGATCCATGCCCATCTCGGTGTAGATCGCTGTCCCGTACCCCCCCATGGCGCTGGTAACAGCGGATTCGCTGAGTTCATCCCTCAGAGAGTTAGCATACTCTCTGAATTCCTCCTCTCTGGCCGGTACTGGTCTAAGGCCGCCCTCAACGCTTATCGCCTTGAGCCTCTTTGATCCCATCACCGCTCCGAGCCCTGTTCTGCCTGCGGTCCTGCCTCCGTCGTTCATGATGGCCGCGAATCGGACCATGTTCTCTCCCGCCGGCCCTATGCAGGCAACCCTACACTTGGGCCTGCCCTTCCGGATGATCTCCTGTGTCTCGTAAACACCCTTACCCCAGAGGTGACCTGCGTCCTCTATCGTGGCGTTCCCATCTTCGATTTCGATGTAAACAGGCTTTTCTGATCTCCCTGTGATGATGATCCCATCGAAGCCCGAGTACTTCAGGGTAGCCCCCCAGAACCCGCCGGCCGTGGCCTCGCCCCATATGCCGGTTAGAGGAGACCTTGCGCACACGGCGTGCCTACCGGAGCATGGAGCTATGGTCCCGGTTAGAGGGCCTGTCATAAATATCAGTGGATTTTCGGGCCCGAGAGGATCCGTGGCAGAGTCCATGAGATCATACGCTATCCTGGCGGCAACAGCGCTTCCACCAATGTACAATTTTGCTAAACTCACATCAAGTGCAAAAGGCGATATATCTCTGCCGGTTAAGTCCACCCTGAGAAGCTCGCCACAGTAGCCCGGAGGCATAGCCTCACCTCACCCCGCTGGCCGCTTTCATCAGCATGGAGTAGACTGAAACCACAATGATCAGATACTTTTTAATTAACTATAACTCTTTCCCAACTGGTACTTCGGGTTTGAGACACATTCAAGACCACACTTTGACCAAGAGTCTAGCATTCCCCCATTATCCTGCCCCAGCCTTCTTTTGCATACCTGTCGGAGAAGTAAACTCTGGAAGGATAGAAGAATATCGCATTCTTCACACCTTCAATCCCATGCAAAGATTCCCTTTGCTCTTCTATCTCCCTGAAAGAGCGCGCATAGAGCTGCAACAGGAATATGGGTTTGCCGCCGACCTTTTGCCTGAACCAGCATTTATCAAACTTCTTATCGAAGCATGATATCACGCGCTCCGTCCCCAGCTCCTCCTCAAACTCGACGAACAGATAGTATGGGACTATGCCATCCATATTCCACGGCTGGATCAGAACCATGGGGCACATGATCTCTCTGCTGGCCAAGTAGTCCAGATGCCTTCTGACGGTTTTTGTGGAGATCTTCAGTTCATCAGCGATATCACTCACCGGTTTTCTGACGTCATCTTTCATTGACCTCATTATCTTTCTGTCGATCTCCCTCGCCTTTGTCCCCTGGATTGCCTCTTCGTACACGAACGCAGAGACAAGCCTTGCAGAGCCTATTTTTTTAAAGATCGCCCCAAGTCCTTCTCTCCAGCTCTCTTCAGGCCTGAAAAGAAAAACAGCGGCGCCTACTCCGTTGACAGAGCCTATCACAAACATCACATTTTCGCCCTTGCTCAGCTCATCGAAAGCCTCTTCTCCGTGTTCAAAGACCGCTATTATCGTGTTATAGCCCAGAGCCGCTGGACTGACGCATAAAAAGAATCTGTCTATGATGCCTCGGTCCATCATATCCTCCACCCTTTTCCTCACCGCGTTTCCGGTGAGCCCAACGCCCTTGGCTATCATCTCATACGGCGTCCTGCAGTTATCTGAGAGAATCTTCAGTATGCGGAAGTCTATCTCATCCATTTTAAACGTTACATCATACTTTTTATATAAATATTTTATCTACTGATGATGCCCCTCACGTTGAAGTGCAAGGCTTTCTCAGAAAGACCAAGGCAATGTCATCCGATGACTTCCCTCCTGTACCTCACATGATCCCTATGGCATCAGGATCGCCATCCCGGCCCTCCATTAAGATCTGCCACGGCTTCAGGAGCGGGCTTCGGCAGATCCGTTTTTCCAAAACCGATCTTGCCCCGCAAAATCATGATCTGCCTTTCGGCAGATCCGTTTTCCCTATCTCACTCCTGACAGCTCACAAGCAGAGCCTCAGATCATGGTCGGGAGATGCCACCTATGTCCCGCTAATTTTTCTCCTTTACAAATCCCTATTTTGACAGCTCCTTGATGAAAGCATCGCTTATGAAGGATATCGCCCCGCCTATGACGCACAGCAGTATGCAGAAGAGAAAGTCGAGAGCGGGATTGCCGAACATCGTGGTGAATTCGAACTTCACGATCATGTTCAGCGGCCCGAGTATCAGGGACATCCCTGCCATGCCTGTTATGGTGAAGAACATCCCGAAGCCCTGCAGTGCCATGAAGCCTATCTGCTTCCCGCTCGGAATTGCCATTTTCATGCTTTCACCTCGTAGCTCAGGAGATCCCTGCTCCTTGTGCCCGAGAAGTGCTGCCAGAACGCCGCAGAGACGTCGAGCTTGGACTCGAACTTCACGAACGTGTTCAGCTCTGGGCTGTACCAGAAGGTCTCAGTGTCCGTTGTCGTCGATGCTGTGACCCCTGAGCCCGATTTCACCGTTATGACAGCCCTGACCTTGTAGCAGTCGAAGGTCCCCGCGGGGACAGTGACCTTCTCGCTCACCACCGTGACATTTGTGGTCGCGCTGTCGCCGTACTCCGGGTACTTGCCTCCCGTCTCATAGGTGCTGACTATCCTCGAGCCCGTGTCATGGACCCACAGGTACGTCTTGGAGCTGCCGGAGTAGCTCCTGCCCTTCTGCATTGGGAACTCAAAGAGCTTCATTGGCTGAAGATACCACGTCACATCACCGCCTGATTCCACGTCAAGATAGAGACACTGCGAGCCGTCCACGAGAGCGAGGTAGTGGTCTGTGGTCGCGTTCTTGTCAGACCTCTCGATCCTCCACCAGGCAGAGCTGTAGGGCTCTGAGCCCCCGACAGGGCCAGCCTTCGTCTGCCCCCCGACACCCTTCGTCCCCATGAAGGTGTAGGTCTCTTCGTGCTCGTTCGCCTCCTCCTTCGTGGCCTCCCGGCTGCCGGTCACCTTGACATGGTAAACGAATTTTGCCCCCACCGAGGGCAGGGTGGCGGGTTCCTCAGCGCCGATGATGCTGGTAAAGTCGGATAGAGAGAAAAGCACGGAGATCAGGACCAATCCAAGGAGGACCCTGTTCATATCTTCACCTCCCTCTTACCGGTGAAATCGGCCCAGTCCTTGTCCGATATGCGGGGCTCTATGCTCAGCGCACTGTTCGTCTCCTCCATCTCCTCGGCCTCTCCCACGCCGGTGTTTATCAGCTTGTCTCTCCGGACGACCATCCTCATCGGTGTTGTGAAGCCCATCATCCGGGAGTAGCCTTCGTAGACGACCTCATCGTCGCTGACGCTCTTCCTCTCCATGTGATACTTGCCCTTGATCCCCGGAAGCTTTGGTTTTAATGTGCCTTCTTCCGTCGACCAGTCGTCAGAGTAGGTCAGATCGGTCGCGATCTCACCGATGGGCGTCCCCCAGTGCCTGCCTGTTATCCTGTGCCCAGCCCACAAGCTCTCCTCATTCTCCCCCTTGAGGTTATACGGACCAAACTCATCTCCCATAAATTCTATTTTTATACTCATTCATATAGCTTTCCTGAACCGCACTTAGATTTCAGGAATCCCTCTGTCCGAGAAAGAGAGGCGCGACGGGACCATGTAGATGTAGCTGCTCACACCGCCCGCGTGGTCAAGGACCGACAGCCTGCCCTCCATGTCCCTGAAGCTCTTTGCGTAGCATTCCATGATGGTCAGATCCCCTATCCTCTGCCTGAACCACCAGTTCCGGGCCCCGTCTTCAGCTCTCCTGCCGGGCTCATTCCAGACCATGAGGTAGTACGGGATGAACCCCTCGATGGCGGCGGGCTGAACGATGATGGTCGGGGATACCACGTCGTTCCTCACCAGCTTGTCCACGGCCCGTTTGACGCTCTTCGCAGATACGCCCAGCGACTCGCTGATCGAATGTATGCTTCTTCTGGGATCCTCTCTCAGAGACCGGATTATCCTCTTGTCTGTCTCGCTCACAACACAGGTCGGAGGGGCCTTGGGATACACAAAACTCAGGGCGGCCCCGCGCATCCCCTCGCGCCCTCCCGATAGAGTGACCGCGGTGCAGTACCCGTTCAGTGACTCCACCGTGAACATGTATTCTCCTGCGACCGGGCAGGACTCGAGCACAGAGACCACCACGTTGTACCCGAAGATGGCGGGATTCACGCAGAGCCAGAACCTCTCTATGACCCCGTCCTCGATCAGGCGTCTCACCCTCTCTCTCACCGCGTTTCCGGTGAGCCCGACGCTCCTGGCCATCGCCTCGTAGGGCGTCCTGCAATTCTCCGACAGGATCTTCAACACGCTGAAGTCTACCTCATCCATTGTCCCGCTTCACATCAGACTCTCTCTATAAATAATTTG
>DAEG01000094.1 GCA_002495235.1 Euryarchaeota archaeon UBA287
TGCGACGCTGACGGTTCCAGGAAATACCTGCTGATAGAACGAAAACCCTTCCTTGTCGTCAGAGGCGCAGGCTCCATGGGTTTTGACCTCATAGCGGTAAGGTGCGACATGTCGATGCCTATCGAGGTCAAGTCTTCTTCTTCGGGCATAGTGCCATTCACAAGCAACAGCGCGCGTGAGACAAAACAGGCGGAACTCTTCAGGATAAGGTGCGAGAGGGTTGGCCTCTTTCCGCTCTACGCACTGAGGCTGAAGAACGCTAGGGGCGATCCCTGGAGGGTTTTCACTCTGAACATCTCTGTCAGCAAGGAGGTTGAATGGATACACAGAGAGCTCCCGGTCATAGACAGGACAAAAAGCAACAACTATATAATGAAGTGGGAGAAGGGAAAGCCACTCGGTGACTTCATAGAGCTCATATGTTAAAAAAGATATAGGCATAATCGATTACTCCCTATGGACAGGGCATGTGTGACCGAGCTGCTGAAGGACTATGATAAAGACGGCATAACAGTAGGCACGCTCGGAGGGCACAGCGCCCTTGATGTGTGTGCTGGCGCAAAAAAGCTCGGTTTCAGGACCATTGTCGTATGCCAGAGGGGGAGGGAGAGGACTTATGAAAATTATTACAGAACCAGAGGAGGAAAAGGGTGTGTTGACGAAACCCTCGTTCTTGATAAGTTCTCGGATCTGTTGAAAAAGGACAACACCGACGCTCTGCAGGAGAGAAACACCATCTTCATAGAGAGCAGGTATGCCTGGGTGTACTTTGAGCACAACGCCATGGAAGCGCTGAAGCTGCCGGTATTCGGCAACAGGTGGCTTCTTAAGACCGAGGAGAGGAACGAGAGACCGAACCAGTATGACTTTCTCGAGAGAGCGGGCATAAGGACACCGCTGCACTTCAGTCCGGAGACCATAGACAGGCTGTGCATAGTCAAGGCACCGGAAGCAGAGAGGAGCTACGAGAGGGCGTTCTTTTTCGCCAGAAGCCCGGGGGACTACAAGGAGAAGGCAGGCAAATTGCTGAAAGAGGGCAGAATAAGAGAGGAGGCTCTGAAAGGAGCGGTGATAGAGGAGTATGTGCTGGGCACACAGATAAACTTCAATTTCTTCCATTCCGTTCTTAACGACGAGGTGGAGCTGCTGGGCACGGACGCACGGAGGCAGACGAACCTTGATGGGCTCATAAGGCTGCCGGCTGATGAGCAGCTCGAGCTTCTGAAGCATGAGAGAGCGAGCTACATCGAAACGGGGCACATGGCCTGCACGGTCAAAGAATCCCTGCTGGAGGGGGGGTTCGATGCTGCCGAGAGGCTGGTGAGAACGCTGAAGAAGGAGGTGCCTCCGGGCATGATAGGGCCGTTCGCGCTTCAGGGGGCTGTCACGCCTGACAACGGGTTTGTCGTCTTTGACGTCAGCATGAGGATCCCCGGCAGCCCGGGCATAAGGGCAACACCGTACTCGGAATACCTGTATGGGAGGCCTGTAAGCATGGGCGAGAGGATGGCTATGGAGCTGAGAGCGGCTCTGGAGCAGGACAGGCTTGATGAGGTGGTGACGTGATAATAGGGACTCTGGCGAGTCACTCGGCCCTGCAGATCCTCAGGGGCGCAAAGGACGAGGGCTTCGACACACTGCTGGTGTGCGATGAGAAGAGAAGGAGCTTTTATGAGCGCTTCGGCATAGCCGACGAGATCATCGAGGTCAAGGACTTCAGAGAGATCCTGAACAGGGAGATGCAGGACAGACTCATAGAGAGGGACGTCCTGCTGGTGCCGCACGGGTCTTTCGTTGAATATGTAGGAGCAAAGGCCATGCTCGATCTGGAGGTGCCCGTCTTCGGGAACAAGAAGGTGCTGGAGTGGGAGTCCGACAGAAAAAAGAGCCTCGAGTGGTTCCGCAAGGCCGGAATAAAAACACCGAGAGAGTACAAAAAGCCGGAGGACATCGACGAACTGTGTATAGTCAAACTGGCGGGAGCGAAGGGGGGAAGGGGGTACAGGCTTGTCAGGAGCGCGGACGAGTTCTACAGAGAGTTCGGAGAGCTCAGGAGAGGGATGCTGCTGCAGCAGTACATAGTCGGAACGCGGTTCTATCCCAGCTTTTTCTACTCTCCGCTTGTGGGGGAGAATGACCTGTTCAGCATCGATATAAGATACGAATCGAACGCCGACGCCCTCTCTAGGCTGCCCACCAGAGCGGACCCCACCTACGTGGTCACCGGGAACATACCCGTGGTCATGAGAGAGTCCCTGCTGCCGAAGGTCTTCGAGTATGCGGATTCTCTCGTTGAGAGATCAAAAGAGCTCTTTCCTCCCGGACTGTACGGCCCGTACTGCCTTGAGCTGTGCTGCACCGACGAACTTGAGATGTACCTATTTGAGATATCCGCTAGGATAGTCGCAGGAACCAACGTGTGGATACCGTACGCACCCTACGCCTACCTGAAGTACGGCGATCAGCTCACGATGGGGAGGAGGATAGCGATCGAGATAAGGAAAGCCCAAGAGGAGGGCAGGATCTGGGAGATATCGTCATGAGGATCCTGATTAGCTGGCCGGAGAAGAGCGACAGATACGCCCGGGCGATAGAACGGACTGGGACTATTCCCGTAGTATACGATAAAAACAGGGCTGTAGACTGGGACGACGTATCGGGAGTGCTTTTCACAGGGGGAGAGGATGTAGAGCCCTCCCGATATGGAGAGGATACTCTTGAAAGAACCAGGATCAATGAAGAGCGCGATAGGGTGGAGTTCGGGCTGGCAGAACTTGCCTCTGAGCGCTCACTTCCCATGCTTGGCATATGCAGAGGCTGCCAGCTCATAAATGTCTTTTTCAAGGGATCCCTATCACAGCAAATAGAAGGACATGACAAGACAGCAGGGGAGGACTCGCACCATGAGGTGGAGATCCTTGAAGGAACGGAACTCTTAAGGATAGTAAACGAAAAAACAGTCTGGGTGAACAGCGCTCACCACCAGGCCGTAAAACGGCCAGGGGAGGGGCTGAGAATATCGGCCAGAGCTCCAGACGGCATCATCGAGGGAATAGAGAGCCATGCGTATCCTGCTCTGGGAGTGCAGTGGCATCCTGAGAGGCTCGAGGATAAGAGCTCTGAGAGAATATTCACTTTCTTCATAGTAGATCTCTGCAGACATAAATGAAAGATCAGGGATGAACAGGGACAGATTAATTAATATGCCAAGTCGAGTCTACAAATATGGTGATCACAGATGAATGAAGATGAGGAGGCACTGAAAGAGCTCAGGGAAATCAGGAAACTGCTGGAGAGACCTCCGGCACAACCGGCGCCAGAGGGCATCATGGCGGAATTCATAGATTTTCTGTCAAAGTTCAGGGTGATCGGGCTCGCGGCAGGGTTCATACTGAGCCTCTATCTCGGAGGTCTGGTGAAGTCCTTTGTTGACGGGTTTGTGATGCCTATCATAGGGCTCATACTTCCCTCGGGGAACTGGGAGAGCGCGACCATGTGGATATTCAAACCAGGCATGTTCCTGTCAGCGCTGATAACCTTCCTCATAGTCTGTCTTGTGGTATTCCTGATGGTGAAGGCAGCAAAGAGGTGGGGGCTGGAGTAACCCGGGGGAACAGCGGCGCGCCAGATACTGGATTAAGACTTTGAACCGGGCAGTTTCAGATTGTCCGTCCTCTCAACCCTGTACGTGCGGATTATCGTATACTCGACAACAGCCTCTGCGCCGCCAGCCCCATTAGATATCCGCACCTTGTACACCCCAGACACTGGAACTTCATATCTTCCGGTTATCCTGTCGTTGCTTCCTCTGCTGAAAACGCTGAGTCCGCGAGGATTGAGCACAACCACCTGGTAGTAGTTCCCGCCAACACTTCTCGAATCTATGCTTATCACATCGCCTTTACCGCACGTGATCGCCACTTCAGAGAGCGCGTCTGGCTTTAACACTATCATGTGACTGTAGCTCTGAGCCGCAACGCACGACACCAACAAAAGTCCCAGCAGGATAATCCTTTTCATACTTTAGTATATGGATAAGCTATTATATCTGCATTTCCTTGATCCCGTCTGCGCACCGCAACCCACAAACGACAGAACAATATACATGAAGCCCAATGCTCTATCATGAGAGGCTTTGTATCTGTGGATCTTGAGGGGCTGCCTTTTATAGTAAACAAAGAGCAGCTTGGGCCTGAAGGAAGATTGTTCGAGGAGGCAAGGGAGATAGTGACAGAGCTCACACTCTGCCTCTGTGAAGCACTGAAGCGCAACGGAGTTGACAGCATTCTGGTGGCTGACAGCCACGGGAGCATGGCAAACATAATGCCCAAGGAAATGCCCGCATACGTCGAGCTCCTCAGAGGATACCCTAGAACGACCAGCATGATCTCCGGGGCTGAAGGCTGCGATTTCGCTATATTCCTAGGCTACCACGCCAAGGGTGGGACGGCCAGGGCAACTCTGGATCATGCGTTCAGCGGCTCCATGGTCGACTGGATAAGGGTCAACGGAGTAGAGACGAGCGAGTGCTTCCTGAACGGCGTCGCCCTGGGGCACTACAACGTGCCCGTGATCCTCGTGGCCGGTGACGAAGCGCTCATGGAGGAAGTGGCCCCGGGAATAGAGAGAGTGCCCCTGAAAAGAGCCGTATCGAGATACGCTGCGATAAGCAGCAGCATGAGCGTAGTGAAGAGAGAGCTGGCCGAAGTCTGCACGAGAGCACTGGAGCGCTTCAGGGCAGGAAACATAAAGCCCATGAGAACGGAAGAGCCGGTAAAGATCGCTATAAGATTCGCGCACACGGAGAGCGCCGACTGCGCGGAGCTCTTGCCGGGAGCAAAGCGCACGGACGGCAAGACGATAGAGTTTGAGAGCAGGAACATCATGGAGGGGTACAGAACTATGGAACTCCTGATCTTCGCAATCTACGGCGCAAGGGCCTGATGGCAGTAGAGCCGCTGAGCTTCGACTCCATGGGCACAAGAAGCATGTGCACATACGTTGAAACGGGTGATGTGAGGATTGTGATAGATCCTGGAGTGTCCCTTGGCTCCAAAACGCTACGGTCTGCCCCCGCATGATGTGGAGAGGGCTGAGATGCAAAAGGACTGGGAGAGAATAGCAGAGAAAAGCAGAGAAAAGCAGAGAGGCTGACATCCTCATCGTCACGCACTACCATTATGATCACCACAATCCGGAATGCCCGCAGATATATGAAGGAAAGACAGCCCTTGTTAAAGATCCTCAAAATAGTATAATCACAGCCAGAGAGAGAGGGCATCCTATTTCCTTGGCAGGATAAAAGGAACAGCCGAGATTGCGGTCGCGGATGGGAGAGAGCGACGCTTTGGTGGGACGAGCATAAAATTCTCTCATCCCGTGCCACACGGCATAGACGAACGCCTTGGTTACGTGATAGAGGTCTGCATAGACGATGGAGAGACGAGATTCCTGCACACAAGCGACGCCGAAGGGCTGTGTCTGAAAGAGCAGCGATCCTTCATCATAGAGAATGACCCGGACATGCTGTTCATCGACGGCCCTCTGACCTACATGCTCGGCTACGCCTTCTCAGAGAGCGACCTTGAGAGATCCATAGAGGGGATCGGGGAGGTCCTGGATAAGTGCGATGCGAAGAAAACGGTCATAGACCACCATCTGCTCAGGGATCTGGAATGGAAGGATCGCATCAGAGAACTGTTCGAATCGGGAAGACAGATAATGACCGCGGCAGAGTTTGCGGGCGAAGAGAACATCATGCTAGAGGCCAGAAGAGAAGAGCTCCATGGCAGATAGCGCTTCGCAGCAGAGATCCTCTGTGCTTTTCCTGCCGTCGAGCACCATGATCCTCTTCTCGCTCTGTGCGAGCGACAGATAGGCTTCTCTGACCTCACGAACAAGCTCCGGATCAAAGCCCTCATCCTTCCTGCTCCTTGCTTCTTCAGGATCCAGGTCTATCAGGAATGTCATGTCCGGCACGGGGAGATCTATCAGGGTGTGAGCGCGCTTCAGAAGCCCCACGGCTTCGTTCAGGCTCATCCCGTGGCTCTCCGCGATCAGCACACCCTGATACGCATAAGTTGAGTCCGAGTACCTGTCACAGAGGACATAATCGTATCTCTTCTGTGCATCCCTGATCTCGATGGCGTGTTCGGCCCTGTCTGCTATGAAGAGGAAGGCCAGAGCGAGGGGGTCCTTGAGAGAAGGCTTGAGATATCTAGGCTCGTGCGTGAGATATGCTCTATCACCCATGACACCCACCACAGCCTCGGCCAGCGTTGTTTTTCCGCACCCGTCTATGCCCTCAAACGTTACGAAGACCAAGCTCATCCCTCCATTCTTTCAGCCTTCCAGAAAACAGAACCTTTGCGCTTCTGAGCTCGTACACGCTGTTCAAACCCTGAAGGAACATCGCCCCCTTCAACTCCTCCCTGTACGTCTCGAGCATGGAGACCACATCCCGGTAACCCTTTGTCGCAGGCCCGAGGAAAGGATGAGCAACAGACGCGACATCCGCGCCGAGCGCTATGGCCCTTGCTATGTCCACGCCGCTCCTTACGCCTCCAGTGGCTATGACACTCAATCCCATGCCTCTCACCATCATCAGGGATATCGGGGTGGGGATCCCCCAGTTCCAGAAGCTCTTGCCGAGATGCTGCAGGATCTCCGAGCCCACAGCCTTTGCCCTGTAGTATTCTATGGCGGAGAAGCTCGTGCCGCCGGCACCGCCGACATCTATGCACTTCACACCCGCCGCTTTCAGTCTTTCAGCCACGGGTCGGGATATCCCGCCACCGGTCTCTTTCACTATGACCGGCACATCAGCACCGGAGACGACCTTGCCTATCGCTCTCAGTATGCCCTTTGCTCTTGTCTCTCCTCCCGGCTGAACGATCTCCTGGAGAAAATTCAGGTGTATTGCCAGAAAATTGGCGCCAATCGTGTCTATGGCCCGCTGAATGTCCTCCAGCCCGAGAGCCTTCTCATTTTTCTGGTCTATGAGCTGTGGCGCGCCTATGTTGGCTATCTTCACAGGCACGTTGTACTTCTTAACAACCGAGTAGCTCCTGACGTTGTCCTCCCTGAACACCGCTCTCTCGCTCCCGATACCGAAACCTATCTTCAGCTTCGCGCATGCCCGGGCGATGTTCTCGTTTATGGCCCTCGCATCGTCGTAACCGCCGGTCATCGCGGCGATTATGAAAGGAAAGCTCAGCTCTCTGCCAAAGAAATCCACCTTCGTGTCTATGCTCTCCATGTCTATGTCCGGCAGGGCATTGTGCAGAAAATCCATGTCCCCCCAGAAATTGTGCTCGTTCTGCACGTCCTGCGATAGCGCTATCTCAACATGCTCCTCCTTACGCTTCATATCTGACCTCCGTCCCTATGAACCCTTCTCCTCTCGCAGCTCTCAGCAACCGCCCTCTGACGTTCCCGTTAACCACAAAGACTCTTGTCAGCCGGGACAACTCGAGCATTACGTCAAGCTTGCCCTTCATGCCCCCGGTCACATCCCTGTCATCCGTATCAAATGTGATCTCGCTGCCCTTCACCACTGGCAGGAGCTTCCCCCCATCGGGTCTGTCGTATACGCCGTCCACATCCACAACGAACACAGCCCTTGCCGGTTTGAACAGCCTCGAGAGCTCAAGAACGCTCCGGTCGCCTGAACAGATGTAGTAACCGAGCTCATCATCAAAGCATATGTCTCCATAGGTGACCGGAGTGAAACCTCTGTCA
>DAEG01000025.1 GCA_002495235.1 Euryarchaeota archaeon UBA287
TCTGGGATCCCCTGACACCTCAGCCACACGACGTTGATGTGAAGGCCCTCTTAAGGCTTGCTGTTCTTTACAACATACCGACCGCCAGCAACAGGAAGAGCGCAGATCATCTCATAAGTTCACCCCTCTGGGTTCTCCCAGAGGACAAGAGCGACACAGATTAGCATTGGCGCAAGGAAGAAACCGGAGATGCCGAAAGTAAGACCCCCTCCTATGAATGCCAGCAGGAGAAGCAGTGGATGCGAGCTCGAATATCTGCCGACAAGCTGTGGCCGCAGAATGAACTCCGGTATGAGATAGATGAAGATTATCCCTACAAGCAGGAATACTATAAACGGCGTCCATCCCTGAACAAGCAGAACGTAGAAGGAGACGGGAGCGATCACCATCCACTCGGCGAATATTGGTATCATCGCAGCGATGAACATGAAACCAGTGGCTATTGCCCAGAAAGGAATGCTGAAATAGAGAAAGAACGGCAGTGAGATGAGGGATATCACTATTGCAGAGTAAAAATTACCAACAAAGACATCGCTTATCTTTTTGCTGCTCTTCTCCAACAAGGAGTATGTTCTATCACTGACCCTTCCTCTTATCGCTCCTGCGAGCCTTTTTCCGTCCGCGATGTAGTAGTAGCAGGATATCACCGCTATGAATCCGTTCAGAACTAACATTGCGATCTCTGTGGCATATTCTCTGACCGGAAGATTGCTAAGAGAAGCATAAAAAAAGCTCTCAAACCATTCAAATACTGTGGAGAGCAGATCCCCCAGTTGGGGGCTTAGGCCGGAGAGAAGAACGTTAAATCGCTCAGTCACGTATGTGCTGCCCTGAAAGAGCGATGCCGCCTGAGATGCCATCTCAAATATACCAAGGAGGATTATCGCTGTTATCGGAAGGATTATCAAAAGTGTTGCCAAGAGAGATGCCGACCTTCCGCCCATTCTCCTGCACAGCCTTATCTTGACCGGATATGCTATGTACGCAAAGACTATGCCCAGAACTATACCATCTAGCAGAGGATATAGAAAATAGAGCAGGACAATTGAAACTGCGGCTAAAGAGATCAGGTACAATATCCTCTTTCTCTCCATACTAGAAATGAGATAACCGACTATTACACTTTGCTACAATGTGACCCGCACTTATAAGAATAGAAACACATACTTCTCTGCATCATGACAGAGCTTACTCTGCTGTCATATCCACATATTCCAACTCGTTTTACTCTGCATTTTAAACCGCAAATTGCAAAATTTTATTAGATAAACTCCCAATTAGCGTTGTGAATGTTGTTGTCATAGATAATGGCGGGCAGTGGACACATCTGGAGTACAGAGCGTTAAGAGAGCTCGGAGCTGATGTTAAGGTAGTGCCAAACACAACGAGAGTAGAAGATATTGAGTGCGATGCTCTCGTCCTTTCTGGCGGTAAAGGTAGCGTAAACGATGGCATGGGATTCTGCGATGAATATCTGGATAAGCTCGGAGTTCCTGTTCTTGGCATATGCATGGGACTTCATATAATCGCAAAGCATTTCGGTGGGCAAGTTGAAAAGGGCGCAGGTGAGTACGGAAAAATTGAGATACGTGTGACAGATAGTGATGAGATCTTCGCAAACCTTTCTAAAAAATTTAACGTCTGGGAGTCACATGGTGAAGAAGTCACTTTCCTGCCAGATTGCTTCTCTCTGCTTGCAAGCTCTGAAACATGCAATATTGAAGCAGTGAAGTTCAAGGACATCTATGGTGTACAGTTCCATCCTGAAGTCAGGGAAACCGAGAACGGGAAGGCTATCATGAGAAATTTTCTGGAGCTGGTCAGATGAACATCAGCAGGGTCTACGCCGCAATCCACTATGCTCTAGGTCTGTTCCTGCTCCTGTCCGCTCCAGGGTCTATAACACTGAAAGTGATGCTTGCGCTACTCTACAGCACCATTGTCCCGGTCCTGTTCATGGCCTTCAACAAGAACGGAAATGCAGGCATGCTTTTTCTTTCGTACTTCACTCTGGTTGTATATCCGCTATTCGCGGTCCTGCTTTACTTTCTTAACTCGGGCTATGGCATAAAATCGTTGTCTTCCCTTGCCCTAGCTTCATTCCTCTCAGTTTCAGCATATCTTGCCTATAGAGAAGAAAGCAAGGCCGCAACTGAAGAAAATGTTATGGACAAGGGAGAACCCGAGCTTCCTGCGCAAGCAGAAGTCGATGTAAATATTGAAGATGCCATAATCGGTATAAGAAACGCAATAAACAATGAAAAAGAAAAAAATGAGAAGATAAGAGAAAGAATAAGGGAAATAAGGGAAAAGATCAATTCAATGCAATAGGGGCTGTGGGGTAGCTTGGCATCCTACGGGCTTCGGGAGCCCGAGACCCCAGTTCAAATCTGGGCAGCCCCATCAATCACAAGCATCTTTTTTTCACGGAGGTACGCTGTTCTTACGCCCCTGGCTTTTGCACTCTTTCGCAGCTCTCTGTCGTTAGTCGCAAGAATGCAGCCGCTCGCTGACGCCACCTCTACGAGATCCGCGTCAGCATAGCTCAAAACGCTTTTCAAAACCCCGCACTTCAGTTCGACGAAGTTGAGAGCCGCCCTGGCGTGCTGTGAGCGCATGGACCTGAGCTCGTCCACAACGCTCTCTGTCACAAAAAGCTCATGATCTCCGAGGTCCACACCGAATCGGAACAGGGAGATCAGCATGTTGGTGTCCAGCAGGAGTTTATCTGAGGATCCCATAGCCGATCAATCGCCATCTCGAGCCGAAGCGCCTGCTTATAGCAACCCTCTGGCTCCTCACGGGGCACACAGGAACCTTCAGAGTCACGTAGGCCGTATCCCCCTTGGTATTCTTCACGGTGCCCACGGTAGTGGCTGACCCTACATTCAGCATGAGCGGTTCGGTGGTTTTTATAGGCTCTACCGGTATATCCCCCTCCAGCCCGACCACTCTGTCAAGAAGACTGACCTCTATGTTGATATCCAACAGAACCTCTGGAAGAGTTCCCGGTTTTCCAAGCATCTGGCCAGCTAGAGAATCGCTCTTGGTCAGAGAGGGGTCCAGATGTGTGCCCACCGCTATCAGACCACCACCCCTGGCGCTATCAAGATCCAGCTCACCTGCCCTAAGGGACGAGACCTCGGAGAAGAGGGGCGTCCAAACGATCTTGTTATGCTCCTCCTTCTTTATGCCCGGTCTTATCTCTATCTCGTCACCCAATTCGAGCTGCCCCTGGATCACTGTTCCTCCCAGAACACCGCCCCTGAGTTCTGCAGGCTTCATGCCGGGCCTGTTCACGTCAAAGGATCGCAGTATGCTCATCAATAACGGGCTCTCCAGCTCGCGATCAGGAACCGGAATGCTCTCGATCAGAGCCTTCATCAGCACATCAACATTGGCTCCGTGATGAGCAGACACGGGTATTATAGGAGAGTTCTCTGCGACAGTGCCTCTGACAAAATCCTTGATCTGAGCGTAATTCTTTCTTATCCCCTCTTCAGACACGAGATCGATCTTTGTCTGTGCTATCACGATGTCCCTTATGCCAAGGATGTCTAGAGCCTCAAGATGCTCCCTTGTCTGCGGCTGGGGGCATTTCTCATTCGCAGCTATGACTAGCATGGCCCCGTCCATGACCGCCGCGCCGGAAAGCATTACCGCCATGAGAGTCTCATGCCCCGGACTGTCAACAAATGAGACGACTCGTTCAAGCTCCGTATCGCCACCACACTCAGGGCATACGGGCATGTTGCAGTAGCACTGCGGTTCATCGCAACCGCGGCACTTATAAAACGCGGCATCGGCGTATCCCAGTTTTATAGATATGCCTCTCTTTATCTCCTCACTGTGCCTGTCAGTCCACTCACCCGTGAGAGCGTTAGTCAGAGTGGTCTTGCCGTGGTCTACATGACCGACCATCCCTATGTTGACTTCAGGCTGTCTTGGAACCTTCATCTTCCTTCTCCTCTATCGGACGGGGCCCCTCCCTGACAACCTTCATGTTTATCTGTGTGATCTCCTGCGAGACCATGTTTCCGCGGACGTGCTTTTTCTTCCGCTGCCCCTCCGTTTCGGCCTTGAATCCCTTGCTTTTTGATAGAAGTACGTTCTTTCTTCCTATGGCGGAGATGTCGTTTCGCATCGGAAAACCGTCTCTGTCGCTGCCACCGGTTATGACAAGTCTGTATCCGGGGAGACCGACAAGTATGCCATCAACCTCGTCCCCGATCCTCTTGCCCAGCAGGGCTCCCGCGTGCTGGTCCTTTACCTCAAGCTGCCTGGTCTTCCCATCCTTTGTGCTCACGTTGACACGAAACTCAACCATAGTAAAGTAATGAGTTCGTGCAAATTAAAACTTTCGTTACGGCCTTGAGTGCCTTGGTGTTACCGTTAGCAGCGCCTTGCCTGCGTGGAAGAACGCCTTGGCAAAATCCGCAACAACCTCCGGATCATAGTACTTGCATGAGAAACAGTCAATGTATGCACTTTTCAGATCGTTGGAGAGGTGACCCGATATGAGGGAGGTCTCTATCAGCTGAAGGAAGCTCAGACCCTCCTTATCGCCAGAACCAAAGCGATAGACCTGACAATCGCCATACCGCTTCATGTCTATCAGATCGCACAGCTCTATGGCGAACCTTCTCACTTCCTCCTCGGAGTCTATGATCTCCGGATCACACCCAAAGAGGTCTATCGACGTTAGCATACCCCAGAGGGTACCTTCTTCCATGGCTTCGCTGTAGTTCACGGATGGCGAAAAGATGTCACCATATTTAAAATTTTTGATTACCGCGTCCGTGGGAAGATTCAAAGAGAACAGGTAAATAGTAAGAGGGTTATACAAAGACAGTGCTGCCTTCTGACCGATGATGAGACGACTCACTGAAAAATGAAGACCCCTATGAGGCACTGAGGCCAGATGAACCGAACGCCTGATGCAGGGAGTGCTGCTTCGAGTATCTTTAAGTATTGGCAGCGCAATCCACCTCTGTGTCATGGATTGAGATTCTTGTTGCCATAGTTGCTGGTTGGGGCGCCGGAGTGGTCACCGGCTTTGTGGGTGCTAGCGCCGCCGTGACCGTGGTTCCCATGCTGACCCTCTTTCTCGGCATGGATCCTTACACGGCCATAGGAGTGAGTCTCGGGACTGATGTCGTGTGCTCTTTCGTAAGCACCATCGGCTATGCAAGGCACAGGAACGTTGATTACACCGAAGGACTGCTCATGGCCCTGATGACCATGACGGCCTCGCAGGTCGGGAGCTATGCCTCCAGCTTCGTACCCCCGGTAGAACTCGGCGGTGTAACCGGCATCGTAATACTGGCTATGGGAATAAGCTTCATGAGAAAGCCCATAACCACAAGAGTCGTGGAGCTCAGGGGCAGAATAAACCTGCAGTACTTTGAGCGGAACAGAAGGTTCTGGGGCATGATGTTCGGGCTGGTCATAGGGCTCATAAGCGGTTTCACCGGAGCGGGGGGCGGCGAGATGATGTTCATCATACTGGTCTTCATCCTCGGGTATGAGGTTCACATAGCGGTGGGCACCTCCGTGATGATAATGACTTTCACTGCCCTCTCCGGGCTCATAGGGCACGCACTCTACTCCCCAGTCCCATGGGCCATACTGGCGATCTCATGGATCGGCGGAGCCGTGGGCGCCCAGCAGGCGGCCGTCTACGCCAACAGAGTGAGCGAGGATCAGCTGGCAAAGGTCGCAGGTGCGTGCTTTGTGGCGCTGGGCGTGCTCATGACCGTAGACCAGCTGCTCACAGGCTGGCCGCTCTAAACCGCGTAAACTCCGAATCAAGACACCCTGACAAAGATCGGGTTGGAATAGAACCACAGGTCTCTCCATGCATCCTCCCCCTGAGGATCCTCCGAAGGTTCAGTCTCTGTGGTGCTGGAGCCTCTNNACGAAGAAGTCTTTCTGGACGTCTCTGAATGTGTATTCTATCTCCGTCTCCATGTTGTTGTTCTTGACGTCAAAGACCTTCGTTATCTCTGGTTTACCACCCACGTTCGATATGATCTGGACCTGCCTGAGTGCTGGATCATCGCCGTTGCCGTTCTTCTCTCCGTCCTTCAGGCCTATTCTGACCGTGACATCAGAGCCCATTTCAGCCTTTAGCGCCCCGCCCATGGTCGCGATCCCTTCGCCGCTGCTAGCGCGCAGGTCAAGACCATCTACGAGGTCCCCCGCTACCGTGAAGTAGTTGCCTGAACGGAGTGCGTCCATCACGCCATTGTAGCTCTTTTCCCGAGCGCAGACGTACGTCTTTGAATACTGGCCGGGCCAGAAGTCTTCCCCGCCCCCGGTGTAGTGCTCATGGAAGTCTGAGTTCGCTGTTATGAACCATC
>DAEG01000024.1 GCA_002495235.1 Euryarchaeota archaeon UBA287
GGTCTAAGGGGCAGGGCTTAGGACCCTGTTGCGAAGGCATTCGCCGGTCCAAATCCGGCCCCCCGCACTGTTTTACGGCGAGATGGGGGCCTCGGGGAATTTATGGTCGAGAACCCGGCTTTGTGCGTTCTTGCCTTCCAGCAGAGAACAGGCAAAAGTTTTGAGAGACACACTCCAGTGATGGCACCGAGGCCGCCGCAGCAGAGACAGATATCACAGGATCATGCAGTCATATCGTCATGCGTCTAACCTTTAAATAAGATGAGGCCGATTAGCTGTATGAGGGACGATAGGGAATGGGGCAGTAACCTCGGCTTTATCTTGAGTGCCGTGGGGAGCGCCGTAGGCCTTGGCAACATATGGATGTTCCCGTACAGGGTCGGCATGTACGGCGGTGGTGCTTTTCTCATGACCTATCTCCTGCTGCTCATACCGGTCGGTGTTGTCGGGCTCACCGTAGAGTGGACCCTGGGCAGGATGGCAAAGGGAGGGCCGATAAAGGCCTTCTCGGTCATGCCCTTCGGGAAGTATCTTGGTACGATACCTATCATAGCGGAGTTCCTGATACTCTCCTTTTACTGCGTCGTTTTCTCATGGATCATCCGTTTTTTCATCGCCACCCTCACCGGGGAGTTCTTTGTCGAGGGCCTCTTTTCGGCTGTCTCCTACAGGCCCCAGTCTATAGTCTTCTGTTTCATCGCCATAGCAGTGACCGGGACAATTGTCGCCCGGGGGGTCTCCGGCGGCATAGAGGCAGCGAACAAGTTCATGATGCCGCTGCTCCTGGTATTCATGGTCATCCTCACGATACGCTCCCTGACACTGCCCGGCAGCTCGGAGGGTCTAGACTTCTACCTCAGGCCCGACTTTAGCAGGATCTCCGCAACCGCTGTGCTTATGGCGACCTCGCAGATATTCTTCTCGCTAACGCTTGACGGCGGGCCCATGGTGGTCTACGGCAGCTATCAGCCAAGGGGCATGGACCTCACGCTCTCTGCTCTCATAACCGCGGCCGTTGACACCTCCGTGGCCTTCATGGCCGGTCTGATAATATTCCCCGCGGTGTTCGCTGCGGGGCAGGAGCCTGCCTCCGGTCCTGCCCTGATATTCCTGACCCTGCCAAAGGTCTTTGAGGCGATCCCTTGGGGCGGAGTGTTTGCGGCCATGTTCTTCCTGGTGCTCATACTCGCGTCGTTCACGACGACGATAGCCGAGCTGGAGGTCTTCGTCAACGCGCTGTGCGACCATCTCGACCTCGGGCGCAGGAAGGCAACGCTGATAGCCAGTGCCTCCGTCTTTGCCCTGAGCGCTTTCATAGCACTGAGTGAGGATCTCTTTGCCATGGTCGAGTACATATCCACGGTCTACATCGCGATGGCCGGTGCCATCCTGGCATGCGTGGTTCTCATGTGGTTCCACGATCCTAGGGAGGCCAGGGAAGAGCTCAACGCCGGCGGCAGGATAAAGTTCGGCAGGTGGTGGGAGGGCTACGTGAAGTACGTCTATCCTGTGATCCTGATCATAATCCTGCTGACCTCTGTATGAGAAAGATTAAAATTGGATGATGTCACTTAGTCTCAGGGCCTATGGTCTAGCTGGCTATGACGTCGCCCTCACACGGCGAAGGTCTCCGGTTCGAATCCGGATGGGCCCATCCTGCTATATTCCAGTTCTGCATCCGCTAAAAAATGCTCATAAACGGACAGAGCCATTACGTCCATGCAGAAGGATGAGAGGCTTGAGTGTTTGCTCGATCCAAAGAGCATTGCGGTGATCGGGGCGTCAGACAACCCTGAGAAGCTCGGGTACGTCATACTGGACAACATAAAGAACAGCGGTTTCAAGGGTGATGTGTATCCGATAAACCCCAAGGTCGACAGCATCCTGGGATACAAGTGCTACAAGAGCGTGAGGGACGTTCCCGGCAAGATAGAGATCGCCGAGATCGTCATACCTGCAAAGGCCGTGGCTGGTGCCATGAGAGAGTGCGGTGAGAAGGGAGTGAAGGTGGCCGTGGTCATATCCTCCGGCTTTGGAGAGGTGGGTAACAGGGACATGGAGAACGAGCTGGTGGAGATCTGCAAGAGATACGGCGTGAGGCTCATAGGTCCCAACGTCTTTGGCTTCTCTAACACCATAAACAGCTGCAACGGGACCTTCGGCACGCAGCTGCCGTTCAAGGGCGAGATAGCACTGATATCCCAGAGCGGTGCTCTGGGCTTAGCGCTCATAGGGTGGACTCACACGGAGAGGGTCGGTCTCGCGTACATGTTCAGCATAGGTAACATGGCCGACGTGTGCCAGGGTGACCTGATCGAAGTGCTGGCGGATGACGACAGCACGAAGACCATATGCCAGTACATAGAGGGCGTGCACAATGGCAGGAGGTTCTTCAACATATGCAGGGAGGCGTCAAAGAGGAAGCCCATAGTCGCCCTAAAGGCAGGGAAGAGCTCCAGGGGCGAGAAGGCGGCGGCGAGCCACACAGGATCCCTGGCCGGAGCCAGCAGGATCTACGAGGCCGCTTTCAAGCAGTCCGGTGTTATCGAGGCTGACACGATAAGAGAGATGTTCTCTCTGTCTCTCGCCCTGTCGAAACAGCCGCCGATGCGCGGTGACAACCTGGTGATAGTGACTAACGGCGGCGGTGCGGGNNCTGCTACGGCATACCAATAAAGGACATAAGCCTGGAGCTTCAGAACGAGTTCAAGAAGTGGATGCCCGAGTTCGGGAGCGGGAAGAACCCGGTGGACATAACAGGGATGGCCACGGCCAGGGAATACGCCGGTGCTGTGAAGGCGGCTGTGGCTGAGAAGAGCGCTGACGGCATAGTGGTGGTGGTCTGCAGGACGGCGGTGGCGGATCCGGATGAGATAGCTAAAGGCGTGATAGAGGCATCAAAGGTCTCTGACAAGCCGATAACCGTGACCTTCATCGGAGGGCAGGACTGCACCGACGCGATGAACTACCT
>DAEG01000057.1:0-1309 GCA_002495235.1 Euryarchaeota archaeon UBA287
TCAGCATAGTCACGGGAGATACGAAAGTGGTTGAGAGTGGCAAGGCCGACGGGATATTCATAAACACCTCTGGCATAGGATCTCTCGGAGATCATGAACAAGGGAGGATAGAGGCGGGCGACGAGATCGTAATAAACGGCCCCATAGGGCAACACGCCATAGCCATAATGTCATCAAGGTTCGGTCTCGATTACAGGATCGATAGCGACTGCGCTCCGCTGAATGGTCTCATATCCTCCCTGCCCCTCGATAGCGTAAAGTTCATGAGGGATCCCACCCGGGGTGGCGTCTCTGCAACTCTCAACGAGGTTGTTTCAGGCTCTGATTTTGGGATAGAACTTTATGAGGATACGATACCCGTGAGCGAGGAGGTCAGGGCTGTCTGCGAGCTTCTCGGCTTTGATCCCTTGTATCTGGCGAACGAGGGAAAGGTCGTCGTCATAGCCGACGACGGCGAGGATGTCGTCAAAGCCATGAGAAAGCACCCTCTCGGTAAAAAGGCAGAGATAATCGGGAAGGTCACCCCAGACAGGGGTAGGGTCTTTCTGAGATCCGTTTCCGGCGGCAGAAGGATCGTTGACATGCCGGTAGCGGACCAGCTACCTAGGATCTGCTAGATCCAGGGTATAAAAAATATGCAGGGGTCTATCGCCTTAGTTCATTCACATTAGCCTCTCTTGTAATTCTCTCTACACTGTCCCTCAATGGTTTTAGATAGCTCTCAAAGAATTTCATCAGTCCTCCATGCGATATCCGTATTGAGAACTTTTATTTACTCTTATGACCTATGAAAAATCGTAGGTTATAAATACTAAAAATGGCACAAATTGTTTATGAAGCGGCCAATTCTTGCACTGATGGTTTCTCTCTCTCACAGGCGTTTTGCGGACGGAGAGAGCTCAAGAGGCGATGATGACCGTCCTCAAAGGACAATAAGACAGGAGACGGGAAATTGAAAGCGATAGCTCTTCTTCTGATCCTCGTCTTTGCTGCTGATGTCTTTGCACAGCAGCCCAAACCTATCAAGCCGACACCCGGTATACGCCCACACTATGGTGCGGGTATCAGTGACACCACTCTCATAATAAAGCAGGGTTTGCGCACATGGTTTCACATAACATGGTGGACCCATAAAAAGGAGGAGGAGATGTCCCTTGAGAACTACACCCTTGAAGTGGTGGATATAAGAGATGCGATGGGGGAGAAAATAACAATGCCAAAGGGGATGGAGATCACATACCATGTAACGCGAGATCCTGAAAAGGAGCCGCCATACGAGAGAAAGGCACCATACAACACATACATACAT
>DAEG01000057.1:1341-3476 GCA_002495235.1 Euryarchaeota archaeon UBA287
TGACAAAGCATGTGTTAACATTCCTCCACGGTTCATCAGGCAAAATTGATGCAAAGGATACCAGAATTCACATAAGCAGAAAAAACAACAAGTGAGAGAACTAATAGTGGTCAACACAGATGGAGAGCACAGAGTGGGAAAAACAAAATGGATCACTGATTGTATAGCCGCAGGCATACTTCTAGCACGAAGTGTCATGTTTCCTCAGAAGAATAGAGACAACATCATAGGGTTGACTCTGGTTTTTGTGGTCTAGATGTCCCCGCCGCTTCTGGAACTTATCCCAGCTTCAGAGGTAAGGATCTCTCGTTCCCCTTGGGTTAACTATTTATATGGGCGTTTTCATACAAATGCATGATCAGAGCATTGCTGATGGCCATTCTGTTGGTTTCTCCGATCCTTTTCGGCGAAGCAAAAGCCGCCTCGTCCGGCGAGGCTGTGATAACAGGTTATCCGCATTATCTCGAGGGTAAGACCGGTGGGATTATAAGTGATTTCGGATCTCACTACGGGATAAAGACCAACACGGAGAAGAGATTCGGCCTTACGACATACTATTCCGCTCTCTCTTCGCTCACCTCAGGCCTGATGGACAGGTCCTGGATAGAGGTAGACACGAAGGAAGGAATGGTTTTTTCCGATGTGGACGAAAGGTCTGTCGATTTCAGGCTTTACGGCTGGGAAGAGGAGGTAAGATCGGGCGATATAAAGGGCAGGTACAGGACAGCCTTCATAGGCACCGACAGGATGCTTATGATGACAGAGATATCTGCGAGCGGTGACAAAGAGATGAGGCCGGTGATAAGGATCTCCGGGAAACCAGAGCTGAAGGAAGAAGGCATGCTGGGCTTCGCCCCTGCCCTCCCTCTCGTGGCTGACAGCAGGGATGGAAACACATTCGTCATAGAGAAGAGGCTAGACATCATTTCGCTCAACCAGCTGTTCTCATCGCCGATGCAGATTCTGAAGGATCTCAACACGTACAGGGCCTTCACGCCGAGCTTCAGGATAGATGAAGTGCGCAGGGATGGGTCTCCAGCAGGTTATGATTATGAACTGATCGGAGAGCCTTTCAGAGGAAGCACGAAGTTCTGGGTAGCGGTCGGTTTTGCTCAGAACGAAAATACGGCCAGGGAGCTGAGCACCCTGCCGGGTGACCCGGAAGAGATATGGCGCTCTGTTGAGAAGGACTGGAGTGATCTCTTAGGCTCTCTTCCTCCCCTCAGGAATGGGATGGAGAGATACAGGGATCTCTACGAGATGGCTGCTGCTGCTCTGAGGATGGATCTTTACGCCCCGAGGAACAGGATGGAGAGCTACTGCACCGTGCCGAACAAGCCGCACTTCCCGTTCTTCTTCGGCTGGGACAACCCTCTTCAGGCCTTAGGCATCGCCCAGTGGGATCCTGGTCTTGCCGAAGACACGCTGATAACGCAACTACAGTCGCAATCGCGCTCCGGGCTGATATCGATAACGGTTGATGATTCTGTAGAGCCGGCATCATACTCCTTTTTTATGTCGCAGCCACCCGTGCACTCTTTAGCGATAACCGAGTGCTATCTCAGGGATCCCGACAGAGACAGGGCTCACGAATTTCTTGCTCTCGCCTATTCGCACAGCCAGAGATTCCTGGATTTCTGGGAAGAAAACAGAGACCTTAACAGAAACGGTCTCAGCGGTTATCTCTTCTCTCTGGAGAGCGGCTGGGATGATACGCCGAGGTTCGTGCAGGGATTGAGCGCTCTTTTGAGACGCGTGCCGGCCGCAGGCAACATGCTTGCTGGGACAATGCCCCTGATCAATTATGATGCGCTGGATCTGAACTGCTGGTTGTATAGGTATTACGAGGATATGGCGTTCTGGGCGAATGAGCTGGGATACGGAAGCAATGCGTGGCTAGGCAAGGCGGAGGCTATCGCCCAGAGGATCGAGGAAGAGATGTGGAGCGAGGAGGACGGTTGCTGGTTCGATCTTCGCGGCGGCGATCTGGTCAGGGTGGAGACTCCCGCTATATGGTTCCCTGTATTCCTCGGAGTCACAAAGAATGAGACCAGGATCAGGAGGGTCATCGAAGAGCACATGCTTGACCCGCAGAAATTCTTCGGCAGGTATCCGATACCTAGCGTGGCCTACGA
>DAEG01000035.1 GCA_002495235.1 Euryarchaeota archaeon UBA287
ATTTGAAAGAAATTCGGTAAAATTTAGATGGTCTGGCGGTGTAGCTCAGTCGGTCAGAGCATGCAGCTCATATCCGCAGTGTCCGGGGTTCGACTCCCTGCACCGCCATTATTTATAGAGTTGCGGTACCCAAAGAGCTACTCTTCCAAAACCTAAAGGGAGGTGAAGTGGGAAATGACTAAGGCTGACTTGATCGCAAATGTTGCAACTGACGCTGGAATCAAAAAGTCAGTAGCGGAAAAAGTTCTAAACTCTTTCATGGACAATATCACAGAGGCGCTCAAAAAGGGGGATAAGATTACATTGACCGGATTTGGGACCTTTCAGTGTGCTGAAAGGGCTGCAAGAACAGGCAGGAACCCCAGAACGGGGAAAGAAATTTCCATTGCTTCATGTAGTGTCCCGAAGTTCAAGCCAGGAAACAAACTACGGGAGGCCTTAAAATAGAGACTTTTCGGAGGAAAGGGTCATCCCTTGTCCCTTTCCTCGTTGTTTTTCTCAGCCTTCTCCCCTTTAGCCTTCAGGCTGCCCAGAAAAAACAACAGAAAGCCCCGCCAAAGCCACCCATTGAGTTGAGAGAACCGACGTTTCGTGATCGAGATATCGCTTCCCAGTTCCATGACGGGGAAGAAAGGCTGAAGAGGGGCGGAGCTGGCGAGGCCCTGAGACTCTTCCTCGACGTCTATGACCAGGCGAAAACGGGCATGGGGGCTATGGACTGCGTGAAGAACGCCTATGCCAAGCTCGGAAGTGATGTTGAGCTGGAGCAGAGCATACAGGAGGAGCTTTTCCTTAAACTCCAGCGAATCGCCTCGCTCGAACCGCAGTATATGAGATACCGTGTCGAGGCAGCCTATTATATCGGATTCATCTATGCAAAGCGGGGAGACGCCGAGCAGGCCAGGAAGTATCTCCTGGAGGTCTGTCAGACAGCCCCCGTCTCTCTGGACCCTGGTTCAGTCTGGATGAAAGCCAAAACCCTCCTTCTGGAGACGCTGCATCTCCAAGGCGAATTTTAGCGTTTCACCGATCCGAACCCCTCTATCCTATCTTCTCAGCCGTTTCAGCGCGAGATCGAATGTATATTCGTAGAGGTGCAGGCCTTTGCTCATGGCCACGATGGACCCGTCCTCGACGCCGATCTCCTGGCACATGTATTCCTTCATAAGCTGGATGGCCGCCAGGTTCGAAGGAAAGCCTGCCCAGAGGTCCCAACTCCTGAAGTAGAGCACGAAGTTGAGCCTTCCGTCGATCAGCCTCGTATCGATCAGACGGAGACAAGGGGGATCATCGATAAGGATATCCTGAGGCATCCCTATCTCCATGATGGCCTGGTTGGTGCCCTGCTTGTTTTGACGGTAGATCTCGATAACCTCCTGCATAGGGTTAACGCCCAGGGTGTGTTCTATGCCATCCACACACACCTTTGGATTGGTCAAGCGCTCCCCGTACGTGTAGGTCTCGTTTTCCTGTTTCGCGTCAGTCATGAGATACTGAAGATATTCCTCCACGTACTCCATGCTGGTAGGGGAAGGGATACCCAGCTCAGGCGGGATATCAGGGATGAGAGGTCTCGTTCCGGGATATGCGATGTGCACCAGGACCAGGTCGAATTCGCGTCTCTTGTGTCCCTCGAAGGAACCACGGTCGATGGTGTATTCGTGTACCCTGTCTTCTTCAAAGATTTTATAGATGCACTGAAACCAGGCGTCGGGCAGATCCCTCGCCTCAACAAAAACAGGCTTCATAGCCACCCCGGCAGAACAGATGAAGGTGCGGAGATCGCCAATAGGACCGGCGGGTTCTCCGATAAGGATCCCCTCGTAAAACCCCGCCTATTGGATGGGATGGCAAACAAATTGGCTAGGGCTGACGGGCGGGATATTTGAAAAACTATACTAGAAGATAGTAAGATAATGCAAAATAAATCCGGGGGTATGGGCAAGAGATGTTTGTCAAGCAGATGGAGGTAGGGCGCTTTGCCATATTCGCTTACCTGATTGGTGACGAGAACACGGGGGAGGCGTTGGTCATCGATCCTGCGGCCGAGGCCCATCGGATTCTGACCGAGGCAGGAAAGAAGGGGTTGAAGATAAAGTATATCGTCAACACCCACTCCCACATCGACCATATCATGGGAAACAAACAGATGAAGGACCTTACGGGGGCCAGTATCGTCATTCATGAGAAGGAGAAAGAGAACCTGACCCAGCAATCATCCTCCATGATGAATATGTTCGGTGCGGATCCCTCGCCACCGGCGGATCTCACGGTGAAGGAGGGGGATTCCATTACGGTCGGGACAATTTCATTAGAGGTTATCCACACGCCCGGCCATTCGCCTGGGAGCATATCCCTTCACGTAGATGGTCTTGTTTTCACCGGCGACACCCTTTTTGTGGGGGCGGTGGGCCGAACCGATCTGGAAGGCGGCTCCTGGCATACCCTGGTTACGTCGATCCGAACCAAACTCTTTGCCCTGCCCGATGCCACAGTGGTCCTGCCGGGGCATAACTATGGCGCTTCTCCCAAGAGTACCATCGGAATCGAGAAAGGCAGTAACCCTTATGTTGGGAACAACGCGCGCTAAGATCATCCTGATTCTCGCATTGGTTGTGGCCCTCGTTGCTTCGTGCTCAACCATGGAGTCGACAAAGACACCACGCGAACCGAAGATCGCTCTGGTCCTGGGCGGGGGATCAGCGAAGGGCTTTGCCCACGTGGGCGTCATCCGCATCCTCGAGCAGGAAAAGATTCCTATCCACATGATCGTGGGAACGAGTGTGGGCAGTCTGATAGGCGGTCTTTACGCCGCCAATCCAAACAGCTTTGACCTCGAGTGGCTCGCATTCAAGATCGACCGCGGCGATATCCTCGATTTCTCCATCGTTTACTCGAAGTTAGGGCCGGTTCAGGGGGCCAAGCTGGAAGGCTTTATAGACCAGAACGTGAAGGTGAAGAAGGTCGAGGATACGAAAATCCCCTTTACCCCCGTCGCTACCGACCTGAACACAGGAGAGACCATACTGCTGGAGAAGGGTTCTCTGGCAAAGGCTATACGGGCCTCCTCGTCGATCCCGGGGATATTCGTTCCCGTGAACTTTGACAGCAGGGTCCTGGTGGACGGCGGTGTCACCAACAATCTCCCCTGTGACATTGCCAGGGCCAAAGGCGCTGACATCGTCATCGCCGTCAACCTCCAGAGGGATGTGAGGAACCAGACGGCAGCAGAGTCCCTTATCGACATCATCGGCCAATCGATCGGTATTATGATGCGGGAGTCGAGCAGAAACAAACTGGCCCATGCCGACGTTGTCATTGAACCTGATACGAAGGGCGTATCGATGTTCGATTTCACCCAGAAGAAACGGCTCATGGCAGACGGCATAAAGGCCACCCGCGAAGCGATACCAAGAATCAGGGCCTTAATAGCCAGCTATCAGTAACGTCCCCAAAAGAACGGCCTGCCTTCTGAAGTGCTCATCATGTGTCTGAAGCGGGACGATCGGAGGGAGAACCGTGATGGGTTTCATCGACCGTACAGTCGAGTTGCCCGGCGTATAGCCGTATCTTCAGTGTGTCGCCCCGGTCCGTCTGGTGCGAATCCGTAATGACCTGGTTGTCCACGGCCCGCATCGTTATACTGTAGCCCCGTTTCATAATGGCCTCGGGGTTGAGGTCCTCCAGTCGTTGCTGCAAGCTCTGAAAGACGGCTCGCTCTTTGCCCAGAATGGATGACAGACCATGGGTGAGGGTTCCAAGGAGTTCGTCCAGATACATGCGATATCGGACAATGAAATCCCGCCGCTCTTTCAAGTCTACGATATGCCTGTAGAGGGCCAGTCTGGATCTTTCGATGCTGCCCTTGAGGCTGGCCTGAAGCCTCTCCTCAAAGGACGCGAGGACACCCTGTAATTCCCTCTTATCCCTCACCACCAGATCAGCGGCGGCCGTGGGCGTCGGGGCACGCACATCGGCCACGAAATCGGCTATGGTGAAGTCCACCTCGTGGCCTACTGCAGACACAACCGGTATGCGTGATCCATAAATGGCCCTTGCAACCCGCTCTTCATTGAAACAAGCGAGATCCTCAAGTGAACCGCCACCTCTGCCCACGATGATCACGTCCACCTCATCTCCACGGTTGAAGTAGTCGATGCCTTCCACCACTTCGTCACAGGCCATGTCCCCCTGAACCCTGACGGGATAGATGAGAACGTGCATGTTTTCGAATTTGGCCCCTATGATCTTCAGCATGTCCCGCACGGCAGCGCCCGATGGGGACGTGACGATACCGATCTTCCGCGGAAGCAGAGGAAGTGGACGCTTGCGCGACGTCTCGAAGAGGCCCTCATTGAGGAGCCTCTCTTTGAGCATCTCGAACTGAAGCTGGAGGAGGCCGATCCCCTTTGGTTCGATCTCTTCGATGAGAATCCGATACTCGCCCCGCTTTTCGTAGACATCGATCCTTCCCCTGCAGATGACGGCGCTTCCATCCTTCAGGAGGTTCTGGGGATAACGGTCTGCAAAATTGAACATGACCGCTTTCAATGCCGATGCGTGGTCCTTCAGGGTGAAGTAGAGGTGACCGGAGGGATAGAGCTTGCAGTTCGATACCTCACCCTCGACCAGCACGTCGCGGAACTGCTTGTAGAGGCAGTCGCGGATGCGCGACGTCAGTTGGGTAACTGTAAAGAGTTGGACGGGCCAGGGACTCGAGCGGGCCATCCTACTTTTTGAAATAGTCCCGGACGATCTTCATGGCGCAGTATTCGCCGCACATGCTGCAGACGTCGTCACGAAGGCTCCTCTCTTTTCTGAAGGACCTGATCTTTTCCGGATCGATGGCCAGTCTGATCTGGCCCTCCCAGTCCAGGGCCTTTCGATAACGGGAGATCTCGGCGTTTCGCTCGACCGCCTGTCTGCGGCCCTTGGCCAGATCGGCCGCATGGGCCGCGATCCTGCTGGCTATAACACCCTCCTCAACATCCTCCGCCGTTGGAAGTGCCAGGTGTTCCGATGGGGTAACGTAGCAGAGGAAATCTGCGCCGGAGTAAGCGGCGAGAGCTCCCCCGATGGCCCCGACTATGTGATCATAGCCGGGGGCAACATCCGTCACGATGGGGCCGAGAACATAGAATGGGGCCCCATCACACAGCCTCTTCTCCATGAGCACGTTCGCCTCTATCTGATCCATGGGAAGGTGCCCCGGTCCCTCTACGATAGATTGCACGCCCGCCACTCTGGCCCTCCTGACGAGCTCCCCGAGGGTTATCAGCTCCTCGATCTGGGGTCCGTCCGAGGCATCCGCTATGGCCCCGGGCCTGAGCCCATCTCCGAGGCTCAGGGTGACATCGAACTCACCTGCCATCTCCAGCAGGTAATCGAATTCAGAGTAGAGTGGGTTCTCTTCACCGTTGTGGAGCATCCATGCTATGAGGAAAGACCCTCCTCTGCTGACAACCCTGCAGACCCTTTTTGTCCTCTTTAGCCTCTCAACAGCCTCTTTCGTGATCCCGCAATGCACAGTCATGAAGTCAACCCCGTCCTTTGCGTGCAGCCTTATGTAGTTGAATATGTCATCAGACCCCATGTCCACCACGGAGCCGTATCGATCTATGGCCTCTATCCCCGCCTGATAGACCGGGACTGTCCCCAATGGAAGGTCTATCTCCTTGAGAATTCTCCTCCTGATCGTGTTTATATCCCCGCCGGTGCTCAGATCCATGATCGTATGGGCGCCATACCTTTTCGCCACCCTTGCCTTCTCCACCTCTCTATCGATGTCCACCATATCCATCGAGGATCCGATGTTCGCGTTGACCTTCACTGAGAGCCTCTCCCCTATGCCCATTGGTTTCGGGGAATGGATCGGGTTGAATGGGATGACTGCTCTTCCCCTTGCTATGGCGCGCACCAGCTCTTCCGGGGTTATCCCCTCCTCCCCTGCAACATCTTCCATCTCTCCTGTGATCGAACCCTTTAAAGCCTCACTGAACTGAGTCATCAGCTCACCATCCCGGTCTCCACATAAATAATTAACCCATTTTGTGCTCCACCAGAAATCTACACGCAGCCGGCAGATCCCGGATGGAGAATGACCATGTTCTCTACAAGTTCGTGATACTCCCCGCCGAGAAGCCCCTCCCCGATGATGTAGGCGCCGCAGGCAGCTTCCTTCGCTATCCTTGACGGTCTTCTGACCCTCACAACGGGAGCGTACCTCTTCAGCCTGCCCGCCAGCTCGTCATTCACGTAAGTGATAAGCCTGCCGGAGAGTATGATCTCTCTGGGCTCCCGCACCGAAACGCGCATTGAGGCGACATCCTTCTCTATGCTCTCGCCCAAAAGCGTCATTGCCTCCTCCGGCAGATCCTCCGGCTCTATGTCTCTTCCCACAAAATCCTTCAGCCCGTTCCTGAATAGGACCTCCTGCGTCACGGGGCGCTTCAGTCTTATCGCTATCTCCGCGTCCATCCCGCCGCATGAGAGAAAGCCCGGGCTTCCGTTTGTTCCTCCTGTGCCGTCAACTATCCGTCCATCCTTCACCGCGGTCACAGCGGTGAATCCGTATCCCACCTCCACGTGGATGAAAGACGTCTCCCTGAAGGGTATCCCCAGACGGTCTGACTGATCCTTCACGCCGAGCGCCACGGAGCAGACCTTATCCGCGGTCCCCATGTCAAACCTGTTCCATTTTCTGTAGGATGGAACGGTTTTCAGGTGAATGACTCCCGGGGTGAACCAGACAGGCACACCGGATTTTTTCATCTCAAGAAGCACATTTCTTATTCCCTCATTTACCGCGAGTTTTGTATCCAGAGGCACCATCCTTCCCATGTCCTCTTCTGTTGCGTCCTTTATGCTCTTCAGAGGTATTCCATATCCTGATGGCCCGATGACAGCGTCCAGAGGCATCAACTCCTCCACCCTTTTCAGGAACAGAGAGGGATTCCTGAAGAGCTCTTCAGACCCTATAGCCTCGTCGGCAATTATCCTCCGGTTGTCCTCCATCCCGAAGAGATCAAAGCTCCGCGTCCCCGGGTCTATACCAATAACTCTCATCTTCCCACCAGCGGACATGAAGGATCTGCCGCCGTCCAGCTCCCGGTCAGAGCAAATGTCCGAGATCTGCAACCGCCGCACTCACGCAGATGCACGCACTCCCTGCAGGGACTGCCTCTCATCGATAGGTCTCTGGCCTTTTTGACCAGCTCCGAGTTCTGCACGTCTCTCCATATCTCCACTAGGCTCTTTTCATTCACATTACCCATCGCAACAGGAGCGAACGTGCAGGGTTTCACATCCCCGTTTGTCTCAATGAAAGCGTAACCGCCAAATATGCAGCCGGAGGTATCAGGAACCCTGATGCCGTCCTCGCCAGCTGCGCTATAAGCTATGTTATGCTCCATCAGAAATGGCTTGAAGAATGGCTCATCAACAAACACATCAATCCCGTACTTTCTCTGATTTTCAACTATTGAATAAAAGACCTCTTCGTACTCTCTCCCGCTCAGAACATACCTCCCGTAGTCCCTGCAGGGCTTCAACCCCAGAAATGTGATCTTCCTGAACCCCAGGGCGCTCACGAATTCAAAGAGGCCTCCTATCTGCCCGCGGTTGTGTTTTCCTATGGTCACCGGACAGGAATCAAGAATGCCGCACTCACCAGCAACAGCCACAGATTCCTTTAACTTCTCAAAGCTAGCGCCTCTCCTTATCGTCTCATAGCTCGCGCTGTCAGCCCCATCTACGCTTATCATCAGATTCACATCGAGGTCTGCCAGCCTCTGAGCAGTGTCCCTGTCTAACAGCATGCCATTGGTGATGAGATGGACTCTGATGCTCTTTCTGCGTATTATCTCTAGGACATCAAAAAGCTCTCTGCGCAAAAGCGGCTCCCCTCCTTCGACTATGACCCAGGCCGGTTTGAGCAGGGGTATCTCTTCAGCCACTCTCAAGAGAGTCTCCTTATCCAGTTCTTCTTTGCCCATCCCCCTGCAGTGCAGACAGTGGAGGTTGCATCTGTTTGTGATCGCCCAATCAACCGGACCCAACATAAAAACGATCGCCATCTCGATTTTTAAAGGTTTGTGGGGCTGTGGACTATCTGAATGTGCTCCGTGAAGATCACTACCCCGCGGTATGCGGCCGGATGCTGAAGCTCACGCTGGCGGTGGAGAAACGCGCGCGTCACCCACGTTCTGCCACCGCGGCTGATCGAGAGAGCTAGTATGTCTTAGCCCCGTACGCTATAGTATCGCACTCCTTGTGGCACACGACGCATCTGCCGTTCTCCCTCTCGCTGCCTGTGCCGAGAAGGGACATGTCCAAGGCATCCTCGATCGTGTGACCACACTCCTCGCTTCCGCACCAGCTGAACCTCACGATCTTCCTGCTGGCCTTTCTTTTGTCCAGGGATTCTATCCTGACTATCCTGCTCTTCAGGAGCTCTTCCGCTTTTTTGTACAGCCTCTCGCTCATAGCGTCCAGCTCCTCATCTATCCTGGAGCTCATGTCCTCAACCTTGACCTTTATCTTTTCCTTTGTGTCCCTGAGTACCATAACGACGGAATTCTCATCAACGTCCCTCGGCCCCACCTCTATTCGGATAGGCACGCCCTTCTTCTCCCATTCATAATATTTGCTTCCCGGCGTCATCTCCCTATCATCCATGACGAAGCCTTTGCCATTCAGCTCCTCGTGCAGCTTTTCCGCGAAATCCATGACCTTCTTCTCCTTGCCCTTGAAGATTATGGGTATGACCACGCCCTTTATAGGAGCTATCTCCGGCGGGAGCACAAGCCCGGTGCTGTCCGAGTGTGTGAGTATGACCGCCCCCAGCAGCCTGTCGCTCATGCCATAGGTCGTCTGGTGCGCGTAGTGCTCCTCACCCTCTTCGTCCTTGTACTTTATGTTGTACGCCCTGGCAAAGTTGTCCCTGTAGTTGTGGATCGTTCCTATCTGGAGCGTCCTGCCCTCAGGAGTGTAGGCATCTGCCCCGAGGCTGTAATATGCGCCTGCGAACTTATCCCATTCCGGCCTCTTGTTCAGGAGATAGGGCAGGCATAGCTTTTTACCCAGTCGCTCCATTATGCCCATGTCCTCCCTCACCTGTGCCTCGGAGTCCTCGAACGTGTCATGCGCCGTGTGCGACTCGAAGAAGTGTATCTCCCTGACACGTATCAGGGGCCTCGTCTGCTTTGTTTCGTAACGATATGTGTTGACGATCTGGAACGTCTTGAGAGGGAGATCCTTGTGAGTCCTTATCCACAGGGCAAATGAGGGGTACATCGCCGTTTCGCTGGTCGGTCTCAGCAGTAACCGCCTCTTCAGCTTTTTGTCACCACCGTGCGTGACCCAGTAGACCTGGGAGCTGAAGCCCTTTATGTGCTCCTCCTCTCTCTTGAAATAGTTCTCTGGTATGAGCAGAGGAAAATTGACCTCTCCGTGATTGGTGCGTTTCATCTCCCCCCTTATCATGGAGTCGATCCTGTTCCTTATCTCCATGCCGTAGGGAAGCCAGATGTACATACCCTTGACCCCGTACCTCATGTCGCATATGCCAGCCTCATCCATGATCTCGTTTATTTTTTTCGCTTTTTCCTTCATGCTCACACCCCTAGAGTTATCCTCAGCATGTCCCTTGTGCCAGGAGCCATACCGAGGATGATTATCATCAGCAGAGCGATATCCTTCACAGTCTCATTCTCGTCCTTTATAGCATAGATCACAAGAAGGACAACTGCCAGCTTTATTGGTATCATGACCCAGGGCCCGGCCGTGCCCATCACAAAGGAGGGCAGGACGTGCTTTTCGTAGTAGCCGAACTGTGATATACCGATGTAAGTTGCCGTGGCGTCTAGCATCTGCGAGAAAACCGCAGCAAGGCACAGCGGATCCTTGAAGTAGGAAGGCAGCGGCAGAATAAAGATCAGGAAAGTCACGAGCGCGGGCAGGGAGAGAGAGCCCAGCAAGACCATGGGTCTCAATTCAGCGTTCGGCGCGTAGGAGATGACGTAGTAGAGAGCCAGCGAGAGAAGAAACAGGGAGAAGAGAAAGCCCTGTCTGTGCCACTCTCTGAACTTAGTCGAGAGCCATATGAACACAGCACTCACCAGCGCAAGGTACAGGTAGCTCATGCGCATCGAAAGGCTGCTCTGCAGAAGCACAACGGACAGTGCGCATGCAACGATCGCCACTACCATAGGTAACGGATAGCGGCTCGAGGAAAACCTCATCGAGGCAAATATGACGCAGAGGAACAGTATGAGGATCTGTATGTATATCAGCGGCGTTATGAACATGGCCTGCAGATCGAGGGAGAGAAAAAGGCCCATGTCCTCAAGGACCCTTGCCACAGAGCCGTAGATCATCAGCGGGAAAAGGGCAAAGATGAACTTTTTTATGTCGCCTTCCTCTGCCTTTCCCTTAAGGTGGGAATAAGCAACATAGAGCGCACCTACCGTAAGGATCGCGTATGTCGCCGTATTGACGATGTTGTACCCGGAGAAGGCCCTGACCCCGCCGTACTCCGTGCTATAGGCTCCCATGGCATCCGCAACGATAGGACCCCAGAAATATCTCCATATGAACTGGTCGTAGAATGTGTGAGGAAAAGCAACAGCTAAAACGACCAGGGCCGCAATGAGGGCGAGCACTATCATCAGCGTTCGGCGCACAGTGCGAATGGCGCAGCTTTGAGATAAACTTTTGTGTAATCTTGCGCTTGCAATGCAGCACAACCCGCAAGGAGCCGGCTCTTCACCGCGCATAGTGCAGGTCTGACATTGACGCAATGGACTTGTTGTTGGGCACTGGCTGTGATAGGACAATCTCGTGGGCGTCAGGTTGCTATGCGATCCTCTCTGGATTAAGGGCGCGGAGGACTGCGCAGCCCACAGCATCCAGCACACAGGCTGCACAGTCGACGGTTCAGGCGACCGCTGCCACAGGCATCCCTCTGCTCCTATCAGAGATATCCGAGAACCTCAGCTGCTGCTCGGCGTAGCTCTCCTCGTAAGCCAGCTCAACGTCAACCACTCTGCCATTTCCATCGGTGACCGGCACGAGCTCAGGCAGCACGATGACCTTGTATCTGGGGACGTTGATCTTTGAGTACCTGTCTATGACCTCGTCCCTCAGCTCAGGGTCAAACGGCATCCCATACGTCTCGACCAGCGCCTTTGCTCCAGCGTAATCGCCGGTTGACTTTACCGTCTGTATCTTTGAGAGCAGCTCTCCCACGACCTCCCTCATGCGCTCGGGATCCTCGACCCTGTAATAGGTCTTGCCGTCCTGTTTTGCGACCTGCACTGCACCTCTGTCTATCAGATACTGGACTATCAGGTGGGTTGCCTGGTGGTGAGCCTCGCCGATCGCGGTCTGTCCCTCGTACCCTCTGAGGATGAGCATGTCGTCCATGACGTACGAACGGTAGTAGTCCCACGCGGTCTCTCTGTCCTTGATCATACCGAGCTCTATCGTCCTGTTGTCCGGCAGGAGATACAGCCCGACAAGATCCGCCCGGGTCTCCTCGAGCGTGTTGTAGTACTCCTTCAGATAGAGAGACGGGTCCTTATCGAGGGCGCTCGAGGTCTTTCCTGAACCGTGCCCTGTTATCTCGTGAAAGTTCACCAGCAGCCAGTCCGCCTGTGACACCGCCGCAGGATCCTTGGCCCTGTCCTCGGGCAGCACGAACTCCTCTGCGACGCTTTCCCCGTAAGCCTCCTCACTTCCCATGTTCTGGCTCTCTATGATGTTGTCGAGAGAGACGGACTTGCTCCCGTATCTCTCCCTGATCTCCTGCGAGTTGGGCAGGTTTATCCCTATCACGCAGCAGGCAGCTCCATCGCCGCTCTCCGCCAGCACGGACACGGACTTGCCGACAGGCTTGTCAGTCCACGTCTTTTTGTACTCCTCAGGCCACGGCATGCTGTCCTCGTAGTACTGGACGTTGTCGATTATCTTCTGTATCTCGACCGTCTTTTCGTGGTTCACGAAATCCACAAGACCCTCCCAGCTACCCTTCATGCCCATGGGATCCTGGTACACCTCGGTGAAGCCGTTGACAAAATCCACCTCCGGGTTAGATCTTACCCATGCAATGTTGAAGGCGTCGAAGTCCTTGGGGTCGCCTGTCCGGTAGTACCTTATCAGGAGGTCTATGCATTTTGCCTGATCCGGCCCTGCATACTCCCTCGCCTTCTCTAGGTAGTGTATTATGTTCTCTATGTATTCCCCGTAGAGCCCACCGACCCTGTAGACCTGCTCCCTGACCCCTGAGGATCCCTGAAGCTCAATCCTTGAGTTCAGCGGGTGCTTTCCTTTCACATCCCTGTAAAAGTTCTCCACCATCTTCTCCGTGACGCTGGGAGCGTAAAAATTCACCGCACTGTCCGCGACTATGTCCTCCGCCTCGAGATCCTTTAGCTTTGGCTCGTATGCTGGGTCGAACATGGGCTTCCTGACTGTCTCAAGCAGATCATCCAGGGTCTCGCCACCGCGGAGCCCGAAATCTGCACCATTCTCCTGCGCCTGATGCGCAGCGTCTGTCAGCTCTTCGAATGTGAACTCCGGCAGGAACTTCTCATACGTCCTGTCGTCGTAGTTGGAACCTGAGTTCCAGAATCTGTAGGTGTAGTACTTGATCTCACCGAATGTGTCAGGATCTATGCCTTCTGGATGCGACATGATCCCCTCAAGGACCATTTTTATGTCCAGACCGTTCCTGTGCATCTGGTCAAAGAATATGTCCCTTCCGGCTATCGCCGCCTGTGTGAGCCAGTAGGCGAGCAGTTGATCATCTGTGTTCAGTTCCTCAAAGCCATCCGCATAGACCCTGTAAACGACCATGTTCCCGACCTGCTCGACCAGGTACTTCCTCTCCTCAGTCGGCTCCTCGACCTGCTGCACGCAACCGCTGATCATAACACAGATCGCCAGAGCTAGTGCTAATGCAACCCCTCTGCCCTTCATGGACATAATTGATTTTCTGATATATCAACTTGCTCTCCAGCGCATTCTACAGCACCATCGCTGGCGTGATGGATACCAGAGAGGAGACGCTTTCATGGCCGGATCTTTGTAGGGAAACAGTACCTACAGATCCCCTACCAGACCCGGGATCCTCGGGAAAGGCTGAACCTCACACACGTGCTTGGCCCCGCACATCCAGGCGATCAGGCGCTCAAGGCCTATGCCCGCTCCCGCTGTTGGCCTTATCCTTCCGCTGCCTGCGAGATCGAGCAGCGCCCTGAAATTCTCCTTTCTGACACCATCCCGATCCATCTTGCGCACTATCCTGTCGTAGTCGCTCTCTCTCCGCGATCCCGAGAGCACCTCGCCGATACCAGGCAGCATCAGATCGTAGTTGTCCCAAAAGCCGCTGTCAGGATCCTCAAAGTCGTAGAACTCCCTCGGCATGTCGACGACCCAGCAGAACTCGTCGCTCTTGGCTTCCCGCTCATAGACCCTGAATGGCCTCTCGGGAACTGCCAGATCCCTGCCAAGGTATGCGAGTTCCTCTTTTGACGTTCTCTTCAGATAGGATATAAGCCCGCAGGTCATCTCCTCGACCATGTCCATAACGTCCCTTGAGCTCGCGTAGCGCATCTCGAAGTCCAATTGCGTGAACTCGTAGGCATGCCTCCCTGTCGTTGCCCTGTCTCTCCGCTCAAGTCTGATGTTCGGAGATAAGGTGAATAACCGATCGTACAACAATGAGCACGCGGTTATCTTGTGCACGATCATGCTCTGCATGGCCATCACCTTTTCACCATACATGTCCACCTCGATCCTACCTTCTATTGACGCCGATGGATCCGGCCAAAGGGGATCTGTGACCTTTGAGAATACCACCGGTAAAAACCAGCTGAACCCTCTCTCAA
This sequence comes from Euryarchaeota archaeon UBA287, assembly GCA_002495235.1. GTDB lineage: Archaea > Thermoplasmatota > UBA186 > UBA287 > UBA287 > UBA287. Next base: position 13,890 of record DAEG01000035.1, read on the forward strand.
CAAAGGCATTGGTCATGTAGCTTAGCGTTTTTGTCGTTATAGAGCCTATGGCCTTTTTCCTCTCAAGCTCTTTCTCAGAGAGATCCTTCAGCTCTTTTGGCATTTCTGTGAGCATGAGGCACTGTTATGACGGCGTACAATATAAACATTTTGTTATAAATTTTGACATAATGTAAAATTTATTACAAAAATCTTTATTTTTATAGACATATTGTTCATATGGATGACAAGGATATCGTCATAATTGAGGAACTGAAAGAGAACGGCAGGGAGAGCACAACAAGGATCGCAGACAGGCTGGGCATTCCGAGGGTGACCGTGCACGAGAGGATAAGGAGACTGCTCGAAGAGAAGGTGATAAGGAAGTTCACCGTGCAGCTCGACTACCACAAGCTTGGGCTAGGCACGACCGCGTTCATTCTCGTCTCTTTCCTGCCAACGACCAGAAAAACCCAGAGCGAGCTCGCTGAGGAGATATCGAGGATACCAAACGTCTTTGAGGTGCACATAATCTCTGGCGAGTGGGACTTCATCGTGAAGGCGAGAGCGGAAAGCGTCGAGGAGCTCGGCGACCTTGTTGTCAATCGCCTGAGGATGATAGAGGGAGTGGAAAAAACTATAAGCTGCCTGTCCTTCAAGAGCATAAAAGAGGAGCCCTGAACTGGAAAAAATAATATAAGTCTGTCTGCACTATCCATGCACATGTATTCCGCAGAAGAGGTCGTGGAGCTGGCAGTAAACACGGAAAAGAACGGAAAAGCGTTTTACGAGAGCGCTGCTGATGGCGCCAAGGATAAAGAATTGAAGGACCTGTTTGGTTTCCTTGCCATACAGGAGGACTCTCACAGGAAGAGATTCGAGGCCCTCAGAGGCCGAACCGAGAAACTGATGCAACCCGCGGATGCAGAGGAAACGACGAAGTATCTAGACGCAATAGTCAGCTCTGAGTTCTTTATGGGAAGCGAAAAAGCCCTGGTGAGGGCAAAGAAAGCCGGCAGCAGGCAGGAGTTGCTGTCCTTTGCCCTGCAGTTCGAGAAAGACACCCTGCTGTTCTTCACGGAGATATCCGAGCTGTCTGAAGGCACCACAAGGGACGTCCTCGAGGAGATAATAAAGGAAGAGAAGAGGCACGTGAGGGTGATAAGCGAGCTTATGAAGTGATCTGCTCTTCCGTTTTCTCTGGTTCTCCAGCGGTCTGCTCTGCGGCAGGCTTTTCTTCAGTCTGAGCCTCTGCCGACTGTGCTTCGGGCTGACCTTCAACAGGCTGCTCTTCTGCTTTCTTCTCCTCTGCCGTGTATTCCTCTATGAACCTGACCCTGCCTATGCCTGCGTGATCCCTGATGTCGCCGACAACCGCGAACTTGACCAGGAACCAGCGCTGATCGCTCTTGCATATCTCGGGCAGAGTGACATTCATGAACTCTCCATCGCGAGATATGCTGAAACCCTGGTAGCTGGGATAATACATCTCGATTATCGCCTGGACCTTCTTCTCAGGCTCTTCCACCTTTTCCAGGATCCTGAATTTGTACTTGAGCGTCTTGCCAGCGAGCGGGTCGTTAAAGTCAACGATTACCCTACCAGCCGTTGCGGTTATGACGGTGCCCCTTCTGTTCCTTATGCTTACCTCCATCCCCGGCTGCGGCTCTATCCTCTCCCTCCTGAATTCCCTTATAGAAAAAGTCTCTACGAGCTTAGGATCCCTGACGCCGTAACCCTCGCCCTCGCCAAACTCCACCTCTCGCTCCTCTCCGACATTCGCGCTGATGAGCGCATTCTCGAAACCTCTGACAAGCCTGCCAGCTCCGATTATAACCGGCAGAGGGTTGTACCTCTGATTCTCGTTGTAGATGTCATTCTCCTTTGCCAGATCCTCATGTGTCGTGTCGAATAGCCTACCCTCTGAGTAAGCGTCATACTCGACATAGACAATATCTCCCTTCTCCATAGAGCGGAAATCACCTTATGTGTATAAAAGGATTATGGGCTCAACTCTACCATCTCTCATGATGCGTCAGCATCTCTGTGGGAACCTCTCCTTCCTCACAGGTTCCTCGGCGGGATAGCCCATTGGTATTAGCGCTACAGGCCTGACAGGAATGCCTAACACGGAAGCCACCTCTCCCTCATCGAACCCTCCCACCCATACCGCTCCAAGACCCAGGACGGATGCGGTGAGCAGGATGTTCTCGGCCGAAACGGCCGCATCGATCTCTGCATAGAACTTTCCACGTTCCCCAGAGCTGCCGCTCCTCTGCGGATTGGCGCAGACCACGATAATTACAGGGGCCTCTGCTATGCTTTTCTGTCCGCCAGCGGCCCTTGCCAGAGCCTCTCTGGTCTCTTTGCCCCTGACAACGACAAAATCCCTCGCCTGCAGATTGCGCGCAGATGGTGCTGAGTTTCCCGCTTCGAGGATCAGCGATATCGTACTATCATCCACGTCCTTTGGCTGAAATCTTCTCACGGACACCCTTCTGAATATGAAATCAAGTTTTTTCATGCCTCTCCAGCTCATTCCACGCTTTAAAATCTTTCTTTGCGGTTGAAGAGAAGTTTTATCTACTGTCTTTCAGATATGGAGCCATGGAGATCAGGGCACCGAGGGGCAAGAGCATAAGCTGTAAGGGATGGAAACAGGAGGCATTTCTGAGACTCCTTATGAACAACCTGGAGAATGCCGAAAAACCAGAAGAGCTGATAGTCTATGGCGGTTCCGGCAAGGCCGCCAGAAACTGGGAATGCTTTGACGCGATAGTCAAGGCTCTGAGAGAGCTTGAGAGCGATGAAACGCTCATCGTGCAGTCCGGCAAGCCCGTGGCGGTGTTCAAAACGACCGAGTTTGGCCCGAGAGTGCTGATAGCCAACGCGAACCTTGTGCCATACTGGTCCAACTGGGATTATTTCAGGATGCTCGAGAAGAAAGGACTCACCATGTACGGCCAGATGACCGCGGGC
>DAEG01000103.1 GCA_002495235.1 Euryarchaeota archaeon UBA287
CAAAGAGAACGCATCCGCCTATCATCACGGCGGCGTACACCACCAGCTTGAGCACCACCTCCCATGGCATGTGGTAAGCCACGAGGAGACCATACTGTGTCGGATCCATCAGCGGAAAGAGCCATTCCCCAAGCCCCATGGGAGTGCCGAGATACCATGCAAGTCCGCCAACAGGTCTGCTGCCACCGCGGACAAAGGCCCCGATGTAGGAGTTCTGCCCTATGTATGGTATGTTCCTGGTCCACAGGAGCATGGCTATCATGTTGACGTTGGCCAGCACCGCCTGAACAAGTATGACGGGTATGTTGCTCGCGTATAGGAGCTTTATCGGGTACCTGCCTCTCGCGCCCCTGACCCTGCCGTGCGATATGGGCAGCTCTACCCTGGTGGACTCGAAGTACACGACGATCAGGAACACCGCTATCGTCCCTATCATTGCTATCAGCGTGTTCGGGTTTCCACCCGGCTTGATGAAGAACACGGACTCGAAATTGCTCATCACGCCACCCATGCCCAGGTTCTGGAAGTCATAGACGAGGCCGGGTATGAGTCCGCTCGGCGGATTGCTCATGCTGAGCGGGTTTGCCGAATCCATTGGCAGCCAGTTTATCGTGCCCGTTATTATCTGCAGGCTCACGTTAGCGGCTATGAACAGGGATATCCCAGAGCCGATCCCCCACTTGCTCACCACTTCGTCCATGAGCATGATTATGTAAGCGCCGAAGCCGATCTGCAGGGCTATTATCAGTATGCCTCCCCAGTGCCCCATCACCGACTCGAGCGCCGATGAGGGCGGCATCGAACCACCGACAGTGAATATTATGGCCTCGAATATTATCATCAGTATACCGAAGAACTTCTGTGAACCCTGATAGAGCGACTGATCATCCTCGTCCGTGAGGTCAAGGTTTATTATTCTCGCTCCCACGAAAAGCTGCATTATTATCGAAGCGGTGACTATGGGCCCTATGCCTAGGTGCATCAGAGAGCCCTGATAACCCGCCATTATGGTCCTGAAGGGCGCAAAAAGGTCCGTGGCGCTCGGGCTGAGCCCGTACACGGGGACGTAACAGAGGAACAGGTATATCGCTACTATGATCCCCGTCCACAGCATCTTCCTCGAGAATGAGACGTGCTCCTCAGGATCCTTGACAGCCGGCAGGTACTTAAGGACAGGCTTTATGACGTAGAGCCTGCTTCTCTCAGCCATTTGTAACCTTCCCGCCAGCCGCCTCTATCTTGGCCTTCGCGCTCGCGGAGCACTCATCGACCACGACGGTTATCGCTCTCTCCACCCTGCCGCTGCCGAGAAGCTTGTCATATCCCTCCTCCCTCAGATCCATGAAGTCTCCCTCTCTCCTGTTCAGATCACCGACGTTTATGACCCTCTTCTCGACCCTGTTCTTGCTCTTGAAGCCTTTCCGCCCATAGGCGTCAGGGGCGTATTTGATCATGTAGATGTACTTGTGCTTGTGAAGACCCGCATTGCCCTTTCCACCCTTGGTACCTCCACCTCTCGCACCTTTCTTACCCATACCGAACGTGCCCGAACCTCTCATCTTCTTTGTCCTGTCGCGCATTTTCACACCATCCTCATTATCAGATCATCGATGCTCTCACGTTTTCCAAGGGATCCTCCCTCGGTGAAACTCCTCTTGGTGCTTCTGTAACCCTTTCTCGGCGGGCTAAGCCTGAACAACGGCTTCACATCATCCATCTTTCTCCACACGACATCGCCCCGTTCCAGGGCCTCAGCCAGAGAGACAAAACCGTCGAAGCCCTGGGTCTTCAGGTATTCCGGGGTTATCGGCCTGCCGCCAGTCAGCCTGCCTCTGCGCTCTATCAGAGCAGCCAGCGTCTCAGTGCTTATCTCTCCCCAGGTCACATAGTCCTTCACCTTCTGAAGGGTTCCCTTCAGCTCAGGGGTCATGCGCTCGATGACGCAGTGGTTCACCCTGGTGAGATGCATCATCCTCATGGCGTCGTTCACATCGGACCTTATCCCTATGATCCCTCTGACCCTGACTATGCATATCATAGCGCACCTCTGGTGCTGATCATCTGTTTTAGCGCATTGAAAGTGGCGTAGCTCATGTTCACCTTGGTCCTGGTCTCTCCGCTGGTGAAGGTCCACACGTCCTTTATCCCCGCTAGAACAAGGACCCTCTTGGCGGTGTCGTTGGCCACAACTCCCAGACCTCTGGGTCCGGGCAGTATCGTTATCTCGGCAGAGCCGCTCTTGCCCTTGACGGCAAACGGGACTGAATGGTCCTTACCGCAGCCGCACTGCCACGAGCCGCAGCCCCTTTTCACGTGTATCATGTTGAGCTTCGCCCTCCCGACGCCCTTCCTTATGGCGCTTCCGACCTCCTTGGCATGGGCCCTGCCTATGCCTATGTATCCGTTCCCGTTCCCGACAAGGGCTGTGACCGCGAAGCGCGTCCTTCTGCCGCTGTCGCTCATGCGCTGGACCATGTTTATCTCTATTATGTCCTCCTTCAGTTCTCCGAGGAGGAAATCGACGATCTCCGGCTCCTTTATAGCCATGTTCTTCTCGAGGATCTCATCTATGGTCTTTATGTTCCCATCCCTCACCAGCTGCCCCAGCCTAGTCTTTGGTACCCAGCCCGGAAGCAGGACCTCCTGCTCCTTGACGACCTCTTCTACGATCTCCTGCGGCTTTTCAGCAACGACCTCACCGGCTGTTCCCCCGACTGCCTCTCCCTTGACCTCGTCCTTTACCTTCTCATCATCGTCAGCCATCATTCACCTCCGATAGCATTGAGCACCTTCTCGAAAAGATCCTCCGCACCTGTGTGCTTGCCTTTCATCCTGTCCTCATCGCACTCCAGACCGAATGGCATCTCCACACCACTGTCCACGACTCCTCGTATGCAGCATCTCATCCTCTCATTTGCTCGGGGATCCACAAAACCGACATCGACCACGGCTTCCTCGATGCCTAGGGTCTTCGCCTTTTTGCCTGCGAGATAGCCTGTCAGATAGGCCGCCGGCACGCTGGCCGTGCTCCTGTCCCATCCCGGAAGTTCCTTGCTGGTCGCTCCGGTCAGGACAAAGTCCTTCTGATTCCTGTACTCTACAAACTGAACGATCGTGTGCCTGGACGTGAGCCTTATGACACACCTGGGCTTTCTGGAAGCCAGAAGCTTCAGCCTCTTTCTGTAATCCGTTCTCCCTTCTCTTCTTCTCTTCAGCATTATTTCTCCCCCTTAGGTATGTTTATGCCTGCCATCTCGAGGTGCGTCTTCAGATGCGACACGCTCCTGAAAGTCCCTCCGGATGCTCTCCTGTAGAACAACCTGTACGTCCTCCTGTCTATGGTGCCATCATCCCTGATCTCTCTGAGATACCTGCGTATCGCCCTTATCCTGGTCATCCACGAGGTCTTCCTTGAGTATCTCGCGTTCTTGCTGCCCCTTCTGCTGCCGTAACCCTTCCTCTTGCCCTTTTCCTTCTGGGCATCCAGGGCTTTTGCTCTGGCTCTGGAGGTCCCCCTCACGTACTTCTTTGTTATGAGCCCTCTGTCTATCAGCTTTTTTATATCCTCTCTGGTGACCGCGGTGGCCACTTCATCGGTGCGATCCGGGTCTATCCACACCCTGGACTCACCACACTTGAGGATCTCTGAAGCCATCCTCCTGTGGTTCCTCAACTCGGTCATTTCGCACCTCCGTTGAGCACTCTTATTCCCTTCTCTTGCGCTATCCGCTCCATCTCGATCCTCTTCTTCCTGCCAACGCTCCCTCTTATGCGGGCGACCTCCATCCGGGGGTCTAGATCCTCGAGCTCTCCCGGATTGCTCACCAGCACCTCTCTGAGCCCGCAGGGGTGCAGACCTCTCTCGGCCAGGGGCGTTCTGTACCCTATGGAAACGACGTCCTGCCTGTAGCCCTTGTGATCTCTCATCTTGGAGTGGTGCCCCTTGGGCCTTCTCCAAGATGTGCCAAGGCGCCTGTACCTGAACCATTCCTGACGCTTGAATCTATCGCTCATCATATCCTCCTGACAAGGTATGCTCCATCCTGGAACACTCTCCTGTCTTTTCTCTTTATCTTGGTCGCCCTCTCTATGTTCGCTGCCGTCTGCCCGACATTCTCCCTGTCCATTCCTGTGACGGTCATTTCCTCTTTAGATACCTCTACCTTAACACCCTCGCATATCTGGGCTACCCTGGGGTTGCGCTCACCGAGGAAGTTAGATATCGTGACGGCGTCCTTCTTGACGTCTATCTTCACCGGGAAGTGAGCATAAACCACCTTCAGCTTGTATTCGAAGCCCTCGGTAACGCCCTTTATCATGTTCCTCACGTGAGCGGCATAGGTGCCCAGAAGGGCCGTAGCATCCTTCTTGTCTATCGCGGGCGTGAAGACTATCCTGTTCCCGTCCTTAGCGACGTTCACATACTCTCTTCTTATCTCCCGTGATAACTCCCCCTTCTTGCCCCTGATGTACACGACGGAACCCTCGACCCTCGCTTCTATGCCTTCCGGGATCTCAACAATTTTCTCCATTTTCCACCTCAGTATATGTAAGCGAGAAGCTTGCCTCCGATGTGCCTCTGTTTTGCGTCATCATTCGTCATTATGCCCTCGACCGTGGTCAGTATGAGCCTGCCGAAGTTCTTTGCTGGAAGGTATCTTGCCTCGAACTTCTCCATGTCCTCGAGCTTCACTGAGAACCTCGGGCTGATGACCCCGCAGTTGTTTATCCTGCCGTTCAGCCTGACGATCATGATACCTCCCCTGTGATCGTCCAGCAGCTCGAAATCCTTCACGTAGCCGCAAGCCTTTACGACATCAAGCACACTTACGAGAAGCCCCGATGTGGGTTTGATCACCACTTCATCCTTTCCCGCGATCTGGGCGTTTTTTATCTCAACCAATGCTTTAGTTAACGGATTCATTTTTATCACCAGTACTTCTTGAAACCAACATCCGTGGCGATCTCCCTGAAACACTGCCTGCACAGATGCATCCCGTACCTGCGGACTATCCCTCTCCTTCTACCGCACCTGACACAGCCGTCCACTCTGCCATACATCTTCTGTCTAGTCTTCACCTTCACTCTACCACCTCTATTCCAAGGTTCCTTGCGAATGACATAGCCTCATCGCGCTTGATCCTGTGTTTTGCTGGAACACTCCTGCTCCTGATCTTCCTGCGCTCGATCCTGTAGCCCATCCTATCGAGAGTCACGTTGACGTCCATCCCGAACATCCCGAGCTCAGGATTGTATCTTATGCCCTCAAGATCGGTGTACTCCGGAATGCCGAAGGCAAAATTGCCCATCCTGTCAAAGTTCCTTGACTTCAGCGTGTTGTTCTTGGCCTTTACAGCCCTCTGAAGGAATTCGTGGGCGTCCTTCCCCCTCAGGGTAACCTTGCATCCGATTGGCATCCCCTTCCTTATGCCGAAGTCCCTGTTGGTGCTCTTCGCGTAGGCCCTTGAGGGCTTTCTGCCGGTGAGGAATCCCAGGAGCTGCTCCGCCTTGGCCAGCCGCTCCCCGGCCTCACCAACGCTTATCGAGACCGTGACCTTTGCCATTCTCGGCTTCATGATACTCTCATTCATAGTTCTCCCCTCCGAGCACAAAGACGAGCTGTGCCGGCACCTCAAACCCATCAAAGGTGACCATGTTAGAGACCGATCCGAGCTGTGACCTGCTGCCGGTTATCTTTGCCGTCTTGCCCATGTGTCTGCCTCTAGTTATGAGCGCCGTGTTGCCCTCTCTCAGTTCATAGGCTCCCATTATCTCCTGCTCTGGCACCTTGATCATGAGTGTGGTCCCGGTCGCGTACCTCTTCTCATCGAGCAGGATGCTTCTTCCATCGTGGGTCACGTACTGGAATTTGCCGCCTTTTACGCTCATTATGTTGTTTATGCGCACGAGCTTTGTGACCGCTCTCTCTGCATCGATCCTCGTGACCCTGAGCCCGTCGTAACCGAGCGTTATCCTGTAGTGCTCATCCCCCACACTCACGGCGCTCATGAGCCCCAGAGGGAATGAAGGATCCGTGATGATCTTTCCATCGACCATAACTCTCCTGCCGGCCACTATCCTCTTTGCCTCTTTGGCATCATCGCACACCCCTATATAGTCCCTGAGGAATGCGGCCAGAGGTATGCAGGAATTCTTAGGATACGGTCCTGGCGTAGGGGAGAAGGCCCACTTGTAGTGCTTTCTGGTTATCCTCCACTCCCCCGGAGCTGAAATTCTCTTGACGTGCAATCTACTCACCTCCCAGTCTTCTTCTTCTCCAGCTGTCGTTCATCTCGAGCTTCGTTATCTTGACGTTCGAAGGATCTATGGGAAAAGAAACGGCCGTACCGTCGGTCTTGTTTATCGTTATCCCCTCTATGATGAGCTTTCCATCCTCGATCTCGTTCACCTTGCCGCTCTGACCTCTGAAGATCCCCCTGACGACCTCCACCGTATCACCGGACCTCACGCTGAAAGTCCTCTTGTGATACTGCTCCCTCAGCTTTCTGTCCATGTTCGCTCTCGCTTTCATACTATCACCGTGCTCGCAGCAGCTATCGTCGGCCACCTCTCTGCAGCCTCTCTCGCAACGGGGCCCTTTATCGTTGTCCCTCTCAGCTCACCTTTATCGTTCGTGACGACCACGGCATTTGATTCAAAGGATACGACGATGCCATCCGGCCTCCTGTAAGGCCTCTTCTGTCTGACTATGACCGCGTTGACGACCTCTTTCTTCATCTCCGGCCTTCCCTTCTTAACGGAGGCCACGACCAGGTCGCCCACTCCCCCAGCGGGGTATCTCCTGTGTGTGCCGTGGTAGTTTCTCACACCTATTATCTCAACGATCCTCGCACCGCTGTTGTCTATGCACTGCAC
>DAEG01000020.1:0-175 GCA_002495235.1 Euryarchaeota archaeon UBA287
GCGATGTGGACGTGGTCGCTGCGTACCCAATAACGCCGCAGACCATAATAGTGGAAAAATTCAGTGAGTACGTGGCCAATGGTGAGACAAAGGCGGAATACGTCAGGGTTGAGAGTGAGCACAGCGCCATGAGCTCGTGCATAGGCGCGAGCGCCAGGGGTGCAAGGACTTTCAC
>DAEG01000020.1:218-427 GCA_002495235.1 Euryarchaeota archaeon UBA287
ATGGCCAACGTGAACAGGGCCATAAGCGCTCCGATAAACATACACGCAGATCACGCTGACTCCATGGCGGTACGAGATGCGGGATGGCTGCACATCTCATGCGTGGACGCGCAGGAGGCTTATGACACCACTCTGATGTCATTCAGGATAGCGGAGGAGACACTGCTGCCCGTCATGGTGCTCCTGGACGGTTTCGTCATAAGCCACAC
>DAEG01000020.1:497-2991 GCA_002495235.1 Euryarchaeota archaeon UBA287
GAGAACACACTGGACCCACAGAACCCAAAGACGCTCGGTGCGATGGTCCTGCCAGAATACTATTCAGAGATGAAGATGCAGCAGATGGAGATCATGAACGAATCCAGAGAGGTCGTGAGAAAGGTCATGAACGAGTTCGGAGATCTCACGGGCAGAAGATACCCGCTTGTGGAGAGCTACAGAACGGAGGATGCAGACCATGTGCTCCTGTGCATGGGCTCCGCCTTCGGAACTGCGAAAGTGGTGGTGGATGAGATGAGAGCTGAAGGCAAGAAGGTCGGTGTCACAAGAGTGAAATGCTACAGACCCTTCGCTGGAGAAGAGGTCAGAGAGGCTGTAAAGAACGCCAATCTGGTTGCCGTTGCCGACAGGGTAGCGCCCTTCGGTAGCTATCCGCCCCTGTATCTGGACACAAAGTCGTACTGCGAGGATACGGATCTCAGAAGCTACGTATATGGCCTTGGCGGAAGGGATGTAGATAAGAAGGTCATAAGAGAGATATTCGAGGATCTGGAGAGACCGCAGAGCGAAAGGATAAGATTCATGGGGGTGAGAGCATGAACGAGTTCAACCCGACCCTCAAGGGCTTAGCAGCTAAAGAAGAGATCCTCATGCCCGGCCACAGACTGTGTGCCGGCTGCGGTGCCAGCATAGTCGTTAGACAGGTGCTCAAGGCCACTAGAGGACCTACCATACTGGTAAATGCGACTGGTTGTTTGGAGGTCGCGACCACTATATACCCCTACACATCATGGGCTGCACCATGGATTCACAGCGCTTTCGAGAATACCGCAGCCACCGCCAGTGGAGTGGTCGCAGCAGAACGCGCGTTCGAGAAGAAAGGCCTTGGAAAGAGGAGTGACGTGATAGCTTTTGCGGGTGATGGAGGCACATATGATATAGGTTTCCAGGCGCTCAGCGGCGCGCTCGAGCGAGGAGAAGACTTCCTGTACGTGCTCTATGACAACGAGGCTTACATGAACACGGGCATACAGCGCTCAGGCAGTACTCCGAGATACGCATGGACGACCACAACGCCTGTGGGACCTGCTGAAATGGGAAAGCTGGAATATAAGAAGCCGATAGACCTCATAGTGGCCGCACACGACATACCTTACGCAGCGACAGCCTCTCCGGCCTACTGGAGGGATCTCATAGTCAAGGCAAGGAAAGGCATAGAGGTTGAGGGACCAGCCTTCCTGCACGCCATAAGCACGTGCGACAGAGGCTGGAGACATGACACGGGCGAGACGGTAGAGATAATGAGGCTTGCCGTTGAGACGTGTTACTTCCCGCTGTTCGAGGTTGAGAATGGGGAATTCAGACTGACCAGCAGGAGCAAAGCCATAGCAAAGAGACCGGAACTGAAGAAACCTGTGAGCGAATTCCTGAAGCTGCAGGGCCGCTTCTCGCACCTGATAAAGCCGGAGAACGCCGATAAGCTTGAAGAGGTACAAAAAGGCGTCGACAGGTACTGGGAGAAGATAAAGAAGCTGTGTGGTGAGTGAGATGTATGAGATAAGATTTCATGGTAGAGGAGGACAGGGCGCAGTCACCGCGGCAGCACTGCTGTCCAGAGCAGGCTTTTTTGCCGGCAAGAAAGGTGTACAGGCTTTCCCACTCTTCGGCGCAGAAAGGAGAGGCGCACCTGTGAAGGCCTTCGCAAGGATTGACGACAGGGAGATAGTCATGGCCAGCCAGATATATGAGCCGGACTACGTTTTTGTCTTCGAGGAGTGGCTCATAGAAGGCTCCAATGCTCTGGAAGGCTTGAAGAAGGATGGATGGATAGTGATAAACACCAAGAAGAGCCCAGGAGAGTTCGATCTGGGACACAAGATCGCAACCACGGACGCAACAGGCATAGCGCTGTCTAACGGCCTCAAGGTCGCGGGCTTTCCTGTGATCAATTCGAGCATACTCGGTGCTTTCCCGAGGATCTGCAACGACATAAAGCTCGAGCACGTGACGCAGGCGATAAAGAATTACTGGCCCGGCAGTATAGGGGAGAAGAATGCACTGGCATGCGAGCAGGCATTCAATGCGACGGAGGTGAAGGCATGATACCATTATCCGAGCCAAAGGAGGGGGCTTCAGGCAAGACTGGCAGATGGAGGACAGAGAAGCCCGTTCTGAACAAAGAGAGGTGCACCAACTGCCTGCTCTGCTGGGTCTATTGTCCAGAAGGAGCGATAGAGAGGACAGAGGACAAAGTGGAGATAGACTACGATTACTGCAAGGGCTGCGGAGTGTGCGCCAATGAGTGCGCCAGAAAGGCAATAGTGATGGAGGATGAGTAGATGTTAGGCAGAGAAGAGGTAGAGAGGAAGAAGATAAAAGAAGAAGGGACGACCGTTATAGAGACTGGAGATCATGCGGCATCGATAGCAGCCAAATTTGCTAGGGCTGATGTGGTCGCTGCGTATCCAATAACGCCGCAGACGCAGATAGTTGAGGAGATAGCGAAGTTCGTCGAGAACGGAGAGATGAACGC
>DAEG01000040.1 GCA_002495235.1 Euryarchaeota archaeon UBA287
CCTGCTGGTCTATGTCATCGCTCCACTCCGTGCCGTCACCGAAGTACCTGCACACGGATATCAGGTAATCCTCTCCTATGCCGTAGTCCTTCCCGTTGTAGTAGAAATGCTCGAAGCCATCGGCTTTTCCGTTCAGAAGAAATTCCAGAGCTCTCCGCGCCTCTGCGGGATGGTTGGAGTCAATAAGCGCCTTTATGGAGTAGCAGCAGTCCCTCACCCAGCATATGGTCCACCTGCCGGGCATTAGCCCGGCGAGTATGGCCCCGCTCTCGGAGCTCTGCCCCATCTTCAGGAAGGCCGTGGACTGCCTGAAGAGCTTTTCATACTGCTCATCCACGGAAGGCTCCACGGAATGGAAGTCATTCCAGAAACTGATCTCGTTCTCAAGGCTTACGCCATCCGCAGGCTCCAGGGATAACAGGATGGTCGTTCTGTTCCCTCTAGTGCTCTTGGTTATCTTTACCTTGGGATCAAGAAGCTCTGCGTGTAGAAGGACTTCACCAGCGCTGGAATCGCACACGAGAGCTATGGTGTGCTTTCCTCCGACGAAGGGAGCGAAATAGTAGCAGTCCGCGAGGTCTTTGTAGTGCGCATGCACTATCCCGCTCTCGTTCAGGTATTCTGTGTAGTCCGGCTCAACGCCGTTCAGCCATACAGTCCTTCCGCCAGACCTGATACCAAGGTAAGCCCTGCGGATCATGTTCTTCCTCTCTCTCGTAGGGCTCCAGTACCATTCTATCATGTCCGTGAAGGCTGTTATTGCTCTCTCTTTTGTATCGTAGACAGCGGAGCTGTACCCGTTGCTGAAAGGCAGGGAGAAGAAGGAGCTCTTCGCCTCGCTTGCCTCGCTGGGGTTAACAGGTAGCGCGGACACAGCAAAAACAAACGCCATAAAAAACACGCTCTTCATGATTGCCCAGTGCTGTTTTCTATTTTAAGATTTGTGGACACCACAGTGCGGTGTTAAAACAAAAGCTGCTTGTTTCCTGTTGTCAAGTCAGTTATGATTAACTATTTATATAGAAATAATAATCTTGTGCAAGATGGGCACTAGGAGAGTAGTATCAGTCCTGTTGGTTTTTCTGGTTGCTGCAGTGCTTCTTGTCGTGGTGTTCTGGCACGGTTCGGAGACACAGCGTGATGAAGGCATCGTAATCACCGATCTTGCGGGAAGGCGGGTCACCCTGCCGGAGAACCCGCAGAGGATCGTTGCCGTTGGCGGTGGCGCATTGAGGCTGATAACGTATCTGGACGCAACTGACCTTGTTGTCGGGGTCGAAGACATAGAGAAAAGCACCGTGACAAGACCGTATCTGCTGGTCCACCCTGAGCTGAGCGGACTGCCGCCGGCTGGGCCTAGGCACGGAGGTGACGCAGAGCTCATCGCGGCTCTCAGGCCGGACATAATCTTCCTGACAAGATGGACAGACAAGATGGATACGCTGCAGAGCAGTACAGGGGCTCCGGTCGTGTATCTGGGCGACAGCGAGGCGGACTTTGACGAGCTCTACAGCGCTCTCAGGGTGGCGGGAGAGTCTCTCGGCAGGGGAGAGAGGGCAGAAGAGCTGATAGGGTATACGGAAAGCGCCATTGCGGACCTGAAGAAGAGATCCGAGAACGTACACTACCGGCCAAGGGTGTACGTGGGTGGCATGGGGCGAAGCGAGAACGGGATCCTTGAGACACGCACGGACTACATCCCGTTTGCATTGCTGGACGCCAGAACGATAGAGGACATGCCCGGGGTAGAGCTGCCGTCCAAGATAAAAGAGGGGCAGATGACAATAGACCCCGAGATCCTGCTGGAATGGGGTCCTGAATACATCTTCATAGATGCCGGCGGGCACGCGCTTCAGGACCTGGATAAGCCCATGTTCAGTCCTTTGTCCCCCAAAGGGATCTCTGAGGTTCTCCCCTACAGGGACTATGGCGACAACTACGAAACGATACTTGTGGACTCATATTTCATAGGTAGCATAATATACCCGGAGTCTTTCTCTGACGTGGATCCTGCCAAAAAGGCGGACGAGATCTACACCATGTTCGTTGGCGCTCCTGTTTATAAGGATATGAAAGATATATGGCTCGGAGGGCAATGAATTGAGCGATCTTGTTGTTGCCATAGACGACACCGATGGCATAGAAGAGGGGGCGACGGGCAAGCTGGCGGAGCTCATAGCCGGGGAGCTCGCAGGAAAAGGAAGGACAACCGGTGTCACACGGCACCAGCTATTCATTCACGACTCCATTCCCTACACATCCCACAACAGCGCAATGGCGTTCACGGTCAGCGGGCCAAGCGCCGGGGAGGTGTTTGGCGTCGCGGCCCGCATCCTTGAGGAGAGGAGTGTCGGTGGCTCTGACCCTGGCCTCTGCATCGCCGAGCTATCGGATGAAAAGGCAAGAAGGGATCTAATCGATTTTGGCAGGAGGGCAAAGGTGAGCGTTCTGAGCGTGGAGGAAGCGCTGCTCACTGCCAGAAGGACCGGGGTAAGCCTGACAGCTCACGGAGGGACCGGAGGCGGTGTTATAGGCGCCCTTGCGGGAGCAGGGCTCAGGGTCTCAGGCAATGACGGCAGGTTCAGGGGGTGGCTTGACGTACCTGAGGGAGAGACAGAGGTTTCAGACCTGCTGCGCATCCGCGGGGTGGAGGGCGTCGTGCCTCTCTCAGGGGTGATAGGCCGCGAGGAGACGGTCATCGTAAAAGGCAGGGTGAAAACGGTGCTTCTCAATGGAAGGTCTGTTCTTCTCGTTTGCAGGGAGGATGGTGCATGGAGGAATCTGACAAAAGAGGAGATAAAGAGGTACTGAGCGCAGCATCCCGAAGCGCAAAGGAGCGCTATCTGGATCAGCTCAGATTCAAGATCACGTTCATAGTCCTGTGTGCTGCAGCGCTCCTGCTGGTCTTTCTGATATCCCTCGTTTCAGGCCCCTCGGATCTCACAGCGGCTCAGGTTATAGGGTCTCTGACGGACCGCGGGGCGCTGGCTAACACGATAGTCTTTCACATAAGGCTGCCCAGAGCTCTGGCCGCGGTGGTCAGCGGGGCGGGGCTTGCGGTCTCCGGGCTGATAATGCAGAGTGTTTTGAGGAACGACCTCGCCTCGCCCTATACCCTCGGCATATCGCACGCAGCCTCGTTCGGTGCTGCGCTCTCAATAGCAGCCTTCGGCACAGGGATAACGCTATATCTGACACCACTCATGGCCTTTCTCTCGTCTCTCGTAGCGGTCTTCATAATGATAGCGCTGGCCAGATACAAAGGTGCTACCGCAGAGACCATGGTTCTCACGGGGGTTGCCCTCGGCTCGCTCTACACTGGTGGGCTGACAGCAATAAAGTACTTCTCCACAGACCAGGAGCTGGCGGCAATAACCTTCTGGCAGTTCGGAGATCTCAGCAGGGCGGGCTGGCAGGAGATAGCCGTGATGTTCGCGTGCTTTATCATTGTATTCCTATACTTCCTGCGCAACAGCTGGAATTACAATGCCATGGACTACGGCGACGAAGTAGCAAGGAGTCTCGGTGTGAGAGCTGAGCGCATGAGGATGTCCGGCATGCTGTTGTCATCCCTAGTCACAGCAGTGATAGTATCATTCGTCGGTGTCATAGGCTTCATAGGGCTGGTGGTCCCGCACATTGTGCGCAGGATAATAGGGGAGGACGCGCTTTACCTGCTGCCCGCATCCAGCGTGGCCGGGGCCCTGCTGCT
>DAEG01000005.1 GCA_002495235.1 Euryarchaeota archaeon UBA287
GGACTCTCTGCACACGGAAGAGGCAGTAAAGATCGCTGAAGAGAGGCACAGGTTCATGGAGACCTTTGTGAGAGAGCTTGAAGAGGAGATCGAAGGAAAAAAGTAATAAAGAGAGAAGGCATATTACTGAACGATGAAATTCACAGCGACGCTGATGGCACTCCTGCTGCTGGTCCCGGTCTATGTCTTTGCGCAGCAAGGACAGAGCGAATGGAACGAGACGATAGCGGTGCCTCCCACAGGGACGCAGATAGTGCTGAGACACGTGAGCAAGGGGGACCTGCTGGAGGGCAATTTCAGCTCAGATGGTGGACCGGTCAACTTCTATGTGGATCTCGGAGATCCTTTCACATCTCAGGTGGAGTACGGTCTCAACAGGACCAATGTTCCCATATACAAGGCAAATCTCAAGACCGGGGATAACTTTTCTGTTGCCATACCCTTTGATGGGACGCTTACAGCGACATTCGAGAACCCGAGGATGCAGAGCCCTGTGAACGTCACATACTCGCTCAGCTATACGGCGGATGGCGCGTCCTATCTCAGGCAGGGCAGGATATACGATGACATAGTTGTTCTCTCACCCGACAACAACACCGCGGTCATAACCATACCCTATGTCTTCATAGGCGACGAGGTAAACATAAGGGTCTACTCGCTGGACGGCACCGTGAACGTGTACACGCTGCTAGACACCACCGTCATCAGGGAGAGACTGCCCGCGTACTACCGCGAGATATACCCGCTGGTCTCACAGTCCATAATGAATGAGACCGTGATCGTGAATCAGCCTGTGTTCGCCAGCGGAACTCTGGCCGTGGTCATCAACAACCCGACGGTGAATTCTAACAGAACGGTGGTGTACAGCATACAGTGCCAGGAGAGAGGACCAATAATGAGGGTCGTGCTGACCGGTCTGGAGAACGGTATGGTGATACTGCCGCTAGGCCTAACCCTGGACGTTCCAGTGGTGAGACTGCCAAACGGACGCGTTCTTGACTTTGCAGACCTTACGACCGGAGCCCTGATCACGTTCACCATACAGATATATGACTTCCTGAGCAGGGTGTACCACTTCACGATCGGCACACCTGCGGTCGGACCGATAATCCAGAGGGTGTGGGAGATCCTGTACGGCATAATCATGCCACTATGGGCCTACTGACAGCAAGTCCCCACGGAGAGCGTCCTCTATGCTCTCTGGCTGCCGGGTGAGCCTCATCTCGATGCCCGAAACGGTGTATCGGTCTTCATCCCGCAGCTTTAGCCTTCCGTTGCCAAGCGTGCAGCCGCACAGGACCTGAAAGGCGTCCACCGCGCAGCCCCCTGGTGCGGTGACGGAGTCGAACCTCATCGTCCCCCTGATCTTCAGCGCCTCATAGACGATCCTGACCCCGACAGCTATTCCCGTGCAGAGCTCTCCGTGAAAGCTCGCGGCCAGCGCGAGGAGCGCCTCGATGTCTCCTCTGAGGAGAAGAGCCCTCTCCTCTATGGAATTTTTATAACCCGGAACGCAGTCGCTCATGGTGTATGGTTTTATGTCTATGACGGGGGTCCCGTCAAGAAAGTCAAGGCCCTCGAGGAGGATCCTCCTTCCCTCTATACCATCCACTCTGGACACCGTTATGCCTATCCGTTTCGGCCTGTCAGGGCTCCTGACAGCAAAGACACCGCCCCTGTGGAATGGCAGATCCACGGTCAGGATCCTCGCAGACCTGTCAAGGAACGCAACGACGATCACGTGTGAGCACTCCTCGAGGCCCCTGAGACCGTCCGCGTATTCCTCCTTTATCTCGATGCTGGCCTTTGTGCGCCCTCTCATACCGCGCTCCTTCAGCTCAGATGTGACGAAACCTACGGGCTTCAGCTCAGACATTCTCGAACAGCCTGTCAACGAACCAGTCAGCATCGAACTTGATCAGTCTGTCGTACCCCTCTCCCTCTCCGAGGAATATTATCGGCTTCTTAAGCTCCTGCGCTATGGCTATAGCCGAGCCCCCCTTGGCGTCGCTGTCTATCTTGGTCAGTATGACGCAGTCTATGCCTATGCTCGCGTCGAACTCCCTTGCCTCGTAGAGGGCATCATTTCCGGCAAGCGCGTCGCCCACGAATATCGTGAGATCCGCACCGGAAACTCTCTTTATCTTCTTCATCTCCTCCATGAGATTCCTGTTCGTCTGCATCCTGCCGGCGGTATCCAGCAGCACTGCATCCGCACTCTTTGCCTTCGCGTGAGCCACCGCGTCGAAGGCAACAGACGCAGGGTCACTGCCGTAACCGTGGGTCACCACCTCTATGCCAAGCCTGTCCCCGTGGAGTTTTAGCTGCTCCACAGCCCCGGCCCGGAAGGTGTCGCAGGATCCGAAAACACAGCTGTAGCCCATGCTCTTCAGCCTGTAGCCAAGCCTCGCTATCGTCGTTGTCTTCCCGCTCCCGTTTATCCCGACGAAAAGAAGCCTGACCGGCTTGTCGTGCCTCTCCATGAAATCATCAAAGTCCATGGTCTTCTCGGCAAGGATCCTTCTTATCTCCTCTCTCATCACCGTGGCCGTGTCCCTCTTCTGCCCCACTACCACCGACTTTATCCTCTCCGCGGCCTCCACACCGACGTCTGCCTCCAGCAGGGCGATCTCCAGGGCCTCTGCGGATTCCTCCTTCGGCCTGCTGAACACTCCCTTGAGTTTTTCCTTGAAGGCTGAAAACAACTTAACCCTCCAGCGACCTTGCTATGGTCTCAGCTCTGTCCGTCAGATCCTTTATCCGGCCCTCTATGATGTTTATGTTCTCGGTTATCTTGTCCCTTCCCGTCTCCATCGAGCTCATGCGAGAGTTGAGGGCCTCAACGCAATCGTCTATGCTCTTCTCCACCATGTATCTGGCCCCTATGCCGAGGATCACCCTCTTGTCGGCGCTCACGCTGGCTTTTATGTACGTGTTGCCCCCTATCGGTATCAGCGCTTCAGAATCGTCCTCCGCGTCCCTGTAGCTCTTTATCGTCTCCCTCGCTATCACGTGCTCATTTATCGAGGCATTGACCAGATTGAGTTGAGCGTAAAGCTGATTGCTCTGCTCCCTGTACTGATTTATCATCTCTATCATCTGCTCCAGCTCATCACGCCTGTCGTCCATATGGATAATCACCTGGCTGATATTTAACTTTGCTTTCGGTCAATCACGCCTTATGAACACCGTTATGTCCTTTGCGTTCTCAGAACCCCTGAGATTCTTGACCATGCTGACTATCGCGTCCTCTATGATCCTCTGGACAAAGTCGTTCATCGCGATCTCCTCACCGTCCGCCTCAACCGTTATCATGCTCATTCATCGCGGTCCTACTATTCAGCATTTGCGTTTTTCATACAATGCAGAATTAAAATATAGCAAGATATATATAGGATGGAAGACAACAATATTTATGGACAGTGTTTGCAGAATATGCGCAAGACCACTGACCTACACGGAGCATACCGTCTTCGGCGACCTCTGTGAGGAATGCTGGGAGAAGGAGCTGCTGAGGCAGGAGAAGAAGGGAGAGAGGCTGGCAAAGGCAAAGATATAAGCGCTTCATATGCTCTATTCTCACATGGAGCTGCTCTTTGCGCTGGTCTACCTTGCTCTGGGCATAGTAGCAGTGAAAAGGAAGAGGTGGCTGTGGGTAAGGCTCTGTCTGGTGTCTGTTCTCATGACCTTCATCCCCTCGATACTGGGTATCTGGACGATAAGGGCAGACGGTGTCCTCGAGCTATTCCTCTTCATAGCGCTATTTCTGCACCTGATGGGCGGCGTCTTAGAGCTCTACACGAAGTACAACTGGGACTTCCTGACACATCTCATATCCGGCACCGGTGCGGCAGCGGCTTTTCTGGTGATCATCGCCACGATAGACTCGTACACGGAGACTATAAACCTCAGCCCGGGCGCAATGGCACTTGTGATCGTCATGTTCACAATGACGACAGGAGTTTTGTGGGAGATAGGCGAGTTTACCTCTGACACCCTGTTCGGGACGACCGAGCAGAACGGCCTGTATGACATCATATCCGACCTCTCGGATGATCTCCTCGGCTCGCTGATAGCGGCTCTCTTCGCTACCCTATACATAAAGGAGCCGAACAGGCTGGTATCGCTCGACGCGAACGCGATAACGCGCTTCTATCCCCAGCTGGGCTTCATGCACTACTTCGTTCTGATAGGCATGGCGATCTTTTTCCTGTATTTCCTTGTGAAGAGAGACTGGGTCTCACTATCGCTCTCCGCGCTCCTGCTGGCGCTAGCCCTTATCTCGTCATTCATAAGGATACAGCTCTGGGTCGAGATCGCCCTGTTCGCGTCCCTGCTCATAAGGTTCACAGACGGGCTGCTCTCCGCAGACGTGCATTCCTACCCGATAATCTTCGCGGCGTGCGGCATAGCCGTGGCCTATCTCTTGTCCTCATCCTATGTGACCAACCCGTGGTTCTTCACAGCGCTCATACCAGTTGCTTCCCTCTTCCTAGCGTCCCTGTTTGAGATAGCCAGATACGTATCAAAAAGGAGAATATCTGATGGAGATGTCATGCTCAATTTCATTCACACATTCGCTGCATCGCTCATAGCCGCCCTCTCAGGATTCATGTTCGTCATAACCTGAAAACATTTATTTCAGAAACGAGATTCCTCTTATGCCACCGTAGCTCAGTGGTAGAGCGACTGCTTCGTAAGCAGTAGGTCGGGGGTTCAATCCCCTCCGGTGGCT
>DAEG01000106.1 GCA_002495235.1 Euryarchaeota archaeon UBA287
TGCCCACGTCCTGCCTGGTCGGAGCCCTTCTGCTGCTTGCGGCGGATACTGCCTCAAGGTCTCTGTTCTCCCCGATAATACTGCCTGTCGGTATTCTTACATCTTTCTTAGGCGCGCCCCTCTTTGTGTAGTCCCGAAAATATTTCCTAGCAAGGATCTCAATTCAGGAAATGTGAAGTTGACGAAAAAGAAGGTGAGGTGGTTGATAAAGAAGAAGGAAGGGGGAGAGAGCTCTAGCGTGATAGCCAGAGCCCTGAAGATCACAGTGAGAAGAGTGAACCAGGTATGGACAGAGTACAAGAGCACTGGCATAATGCCTGAGATAGGAAATAATTTGGGAAGACCTCCAGGCAGGGATCTATCACAACACGAGGAGGAGATCATAGTGGCAGCAAAGCAGAGGTACAAGCTTGGAGCAAGGAGGTTAGAGCCCCTGATAGACAGAGATCATAGGATACACATACCACACAACAGGATCCATGCCTTCCTTCTGGAGAAGGGGCTGGCCCAGCCCAACACCCAAAAGCAGAAGAGACGGAGGTGGGTCAGGTATGAGAGAGAGCACTCGATGAGCGCTGGACACATAGACTGGCATGATGCGGACGATGGATCTGCTGTCTGTGCCGTAGAGGATGACTCTTCAAGGAAGATCCTTGCCTGTGGTGAGTTTTCCTCGCAGAACAGCGAGAACAGCAAGCTTGTCTTTAAAGAGGTGGTGGACGGGTTCTGGAGCGTATGCCCTATGGAAGAGCTCATACTCGATCACGGCTCTGCGTTCGGGGCCCACAGAACTGATGAGAAGGGTGACTGGGACGGAGAGTTCAAGAGGTTCGTTGAAGGCTTTGGGACTCTGCCCATACGTATCAGAGTGAACCATCCGCAGTCCAACGGCAAGATAGAGAAGTGGTTTGATGTCTATGAGGCGCATAGACGAGAGTTCAGCACTCTTGATGAATTCCTTCAATGGTACAATGCTGTAAGGCCACATGAGTCTCTTGATCCTTCCGGCCTGAAGACTCCAGATGAAGCTTTCTGGGAGAGACTGCCGGAAGAGGCGGGGAGGGATTGAAATGGAAAACAAGAATAGGAAGGGAGTATATATAAGAAATAATATCAGGACTATACATAGGCGCGCCCCTCTTCATATATCTGATCCTCACAGGCAGGAGGAGGTAGAATGCTGGAGGTCTCAGGTCTGTCAGCGGCCTACGGGAGTAGAAAGGTTCTGAGAGATATAAGCTTCGAGGTCAGAGATGGTGAGATCCTCGGTGTCATAGGTCCGAATGGAGCAGGGAAGACCACGCTGCTGAAGTGCATTGATGGACTTATCTGTCCTGAAAAAGGCAGAATCAGGATAAACGGAAGGGACACGGATGGACTTGACATAGCAAAGCTGATTGGCTATGTGCCGCAGGTGACAGAGTCTGCCCCGTCAGTTCTGGTGTTTGACGCCATACTGATAGGGAGGAAGCCTCACATGGGCTGGAGGCCGGGCGCTGATGACAGGGAATGCGCGTGGAGTGTGATCAGAGAGTTGGGTGTAGAGGATCTGGCGATGCGGAGGCTCCATGAGCTCAGCGGAGGAGAGAGACAGAAGATCTTTATGGCGAGAGCGCTGGCGCAGGAGCCGCAGATCCTGCTCCTAGACGAGCCGACCAGTAACCTTGATATAAAGTATCAGGTGGAGACCATGGAGCTCCTGAGAGAGCACGCAAGGAGCGGCCTCTCTGTCGTGGTAGCTATGCATGACCTGAACATGGCCCTGCGCTACTGCGATAGATTTCTGATGTTGAAAGAGGGCAGGGTGTTCTGTTACGGCGGAAGGGAGATCCTGAGTGCGGACAGGATCCGCGAGGTCTATGGGGTAGGCGTGATGGTTAAAGAGGATCAGGACGGCGCCTGGATAATTCCTGACGTACGGCAGGGCGCGGCGGATACCAGAACAGGGCACTGAAGCTAATAAAAAAGTGTAAATACAGAAACGCAAATGCTTTTTGTGAGTCTGCTCGTTCAGGTTGAGTTTCTCATACTCCTTCTCTGCACCTACATAGCTCCTTTCATATCTACATATTACCTTTCAGAGAAGCTGAGGCGGGAGGACAAAAAGAGAAGCGATCATGTGTTTGTAGCCGTCATCTGCGGGCTGTCAGCGACGATCCTGCTGGTTGCGGATACGGTGCTGAATCCCGTTTCGCTCGAGTTTGGCGTTGATGAGCCATTGTCCGTTCTGCACCTCGCGGGAGAAGCGCTCATGCTGGCCATGATGCTAATGCTATACTCCATGGCCAGGAGGATAAAAAGCCTGTTCACCGGAGATACTGGCAGTATACCGGTGTTCACGTACATTTTCCTCTCTTCTTTCCTTGCGGTATACTCGATCTTTGCCGTCATGGTCTATGACCCCTACAGGGGAGTAGTGATGTCCCTGAACTTCATTCTAGCCATAGCGCTGTTCATGTTCTTTTTCATGGCTACCATGGCGATTGCGGAGATCTATGAACGGCTGTTCAGCAGGCTTCGTTTCTCTTTCTATGCGGTTTCCGCAATGGTCCTGTACAATCTTTTCTACCAGTTCAGTGGGTTCTTCTTTAAGATAGTGCCACCCGATCCAGCGTACGTAGCAGTTCTCGATCCTCTCATGATGTTATCATCTCTTGTCATAATCGTGCTGTCCGCCGTATCGGCGTGGAACTCCATAACGGCGATGAGAGAGCCGCTGGGGCTGAGATGGGGGCAGGAGGAGAAGGCCCTCATGCTTTTCCTCAATGAGATGTCTCTTTACATAGGGCAGTGCGCCCTCACGCTCTTCAGGTACGGCCTTGAGGAGTACAGCCTGGATAAGGGGACCCGAGTGACCTTCACAAAGGACGGCGGTCTCAGTGACAAATCGAGGAGCGCGGATGTATACAAGTATACAGTGGAGTTCTTTGAGCGCTACATAGGTCCCATCGCCTCCAGGGTCTCCAGGGACATAAAGAGGCTGAGCTGATGGCCGCCAAATCCGAACACTGTTATTGAAACCAAGATAGCGCGTATGCAATGACAAAAAGAAACATAATAAACAGGAAGGAGTTTTTCATTGATGCGGGCTGGAGCGGTGGTCGTGGCAGCGCTGTTGCTGGAATGCTTGTTTTCTGGTTGCGTGAGCGAGAGCGCCGAAGGCATGAGCCTTGTTGAAACGGGAGATGGTTTCAGCGTGTACCTTGGTGACATGATGATATTCGATCACTCAAGGGAGGATCCTGCGGTCTCCGTTGGCACAGGTGTCGAAAACATCACGATGCACAGAGGGAATTTTGACATACGGGACGACATCGTGACAAAGGTTCCGCTGGGGAATTATGAGATAGCCTCTCGCAAGGACGATGAGCTCGCGGTGCGTCTTTCCGATGGTAGGTATAGGCTGGGGCTGCTCTTTTCGTACGAGGGAAACGGGCAGATGGGCATAACTCTCAGGGAAAAAGAACGCGACATCAACAGGGTCTGGATACGGTTGGCAGCAGAGCAGGAAGAGCACATATACGGTCTGGGTGAGCAGTACACTTATCTTGATGTCCGAGGCCATCGTTTTCCTGTATGGGTCTCTGAGCAGGGGGTTGGAAGGAACAAATACACGCACATAACAAGGGTATCGGACATCCGCGATGGGGCTGGCGGGGATTATCACACGACCTATTTTCCCCAGCCTACCTACATCTCTTCCAGAGGATATCTCCTGCACATAGAAGGCTCGGGCTACATGGAGTTCAGTTTTGTCAACGAGGGATACCACGAGATCTGCGTTTGGGGCTACCCTGAGAGGATCACAGTGCAGAAAGGGGACACGTACATGGAGCTGCTGGAAGAGCTCACAGGGCTCACGGGAAGACAGGAGCGGTTGCCGGAGTGGATCTACGACGGGATCATACTCGGGGTGCAGGGCGGGGTCGATACCGCGCTGTCAAAGCTGAAGACCGCTCAGGAGCACGGTGTTCAGGTCTCTGCTCTATGGGCGCAGGACTGGGTCGGGAGAAGGACGACGTCCTTTGGCAGAAGGCTGATGTGGAACTGGCAGGTGAATGAGACGCTGTATCCCGGTCTCAAGGATGAGATAAAAAAACTGAACGGCAGAGGCATAAAGTTCCTGGGTTACATAAACCCGTACCTCGCGGAGGGCGGAAAGATGTTCGATGAGGCTTGCAGCCTAGGCTATTTCGTGCTGAATGCCGAAGGAGAGCCGTATCTCATAGATTTCGGGGAGTTCCGCGGGGGCATAGTGGACCTCACTAACCCGGAGGCTTATTCATGGTACAAGGGCATAATAAAGAGCAACATGATAGGCCTGGGCATGAGTGGCTGGATGGCGGATTTCGGCGAATATCTGCCGGCGGATGCGGTGCTGAAAAACGGCGAGAGCGCAGATATTGCGCACAACGAGTGGCCAGTTCTGTGGGCAAAGCTGAACTACGAGGCCGTCGAAGAGACGGACAACCTGGGCAGGATCGTTTACTTCATGAGGTCCGGTTTTACCGGCAGCCAGCGGTATTCAACGCTCATCTGGGCTGGAGACCAGAACGCTGACTGGTCTCTGGACGACGGCCTGCCCTCGGTTATACCTGCAGCCCTCTCACTGGCGATGTCCGGGTACGGTCTGCATCACAGCGACATAGGCGGGTACACCTCTCTATACGGCATAAAGAGGACAAAGGAGCTCTTCATGCGCTGGGCAGAGATGGCAGCGTTCACGCCGGTCATGCGCACGCACGAGGGAAACCGTCCCGCGGAGAACTGGCAGTTCGACAGCGACAACGAAACGCTGGAGCACCTTGCTAGGATGACAGGGATGCACAGAGCGCTTAAACCCTATCTAAAAAGCCTTGTTGAAGAAAACGCAGAGAAGGGCATTCCCGTGATGAGACCGCTGTTTCTGCACTATGAGGACGATCCCGGGTCATACAGGGAGCAGTACGAATACCTTCTGGGAGCGGACGTGCTTGTCGCCCCGGTGTGTGAAGAAGGAGCAAGAGACTGGCCGGTCTATCTGCCTCCTGATGAGTGGGTAAACCTCTTCACAGGCGAGGTTTTCCATGGCGGGGTTTCCGTGGTTGTTGAAGCGCCT
>DAEG01000023.1 GCA_002495235.1 Euryarchaeota archaeon UBA287
GGTTGCGCCCGGGTACAGGGCGTGCCCGTGCACAGCATCTATGCCAAAGAGCAGGGGTATGCCAAGCCTCGTCTCTTCAACAGCCATCCGCTGCAGCTCGTATAGCTCTTTGCCGGCCACAGACAGGAAAGAGCCGGCACCCATATCGACTATGATCTTCCTCGCTTTTTCCGCGTCCAGTGCGCCGTCTGTCCTTGCATCATCGGGGTTGACCTGCCACAGCTGGCCTACCTTCTCCTCGAGTGTCATCCTGCTCAGAAGATCCTTTGCTCTCTCTTCAGCGCTGAGCTCCGTGTTCAGATAAGGCTTCACCCCGTATTTCATGAAGAAACTCCCGAAGAGCGGTATCCGCGATAGAAACTCTGCGAGGATCTCAAACGCCGGTCCAAAGCCGGGCAGGTTCTCAAGACCAAAGCACGCAGGCACAGATTCTTTCGCGCTATCGGCGCTCGTATTAGATAGCACTGGCAACGGGCTCAAAAACAGAGCCACCGCCACAAAAACAGGTGCAAAAATGTTCATACACTCGTAGATGTCTTCCTGTATTTTTATCTATCCATTTTTGTCACTGCACAGGAGCGTAGACGGCATATCCGCGCGGCGGAGCCCACAGGTCTGCACCACCTTCGGAGTTTGTTGTCTTGCTCGCCGGCTTTGAGTTGTCTACCGTAGAACTCCAGGCAACACACTCGAGGTCGCTGTCAGCAAACCTCGTCTCTACATACTGTCCCTTCCAGTTTTTGCTGTTATCATTGAGCACAACAACATAGCCCTCGTGCGCGGTCTCCTGATACGCCAGAAGGTCTCCGTCCTTGTACAGGACTTCAGTCTCCGGTGCTCCTCCACCGAGAGCACCGCGGACCCAGATGAGCCTGTCTATGCCGTTGCCCTCCTGCAGTGGCTCCTTTGCCCCACCAACGTCCAGACCATAATCAAAGTAGTCCTTCCACCAGATGCACGGAGTGCCCTCGTACGTAAGAATGAAGCCATAGGCCAGCATCTTGTCATAGGTGATCTCGTCTGTGTCGTGGCTGGCAGCGAAGGTCACGGACAGTTCAGGATGAATGGCGACAAAAGAGGAGTAAGGACTCACAAACGTGCTTATGTCAGCAGACCCATCAGTGACCAAGCAGACGTCCCTCATCGAGTAATACAGAGGAAAGTCAAAGACACTTATTCCTCCTCCCGATTCGTCAACCCACTGCTCTATGAGGTTTATATCCCTGTCCCAGAATTCCGCAACGCAGAACGGGTCGCCGGTCGAGTTCTTGAACTCCTCGGCCACCCATGGATAGTAGCCTTTCACGTAATCAAACCTCCATCCGCCAAAGCCTAGGCCTGCAAGCCAGTTGCCCCACTCCGTAAGGTCGTCAATGACCGTCGCATTAGCATGGCAGACGTCTGGAAAACCACCAAAATTGCCCGGATCATAAGCTTCGTAGCTCGATGGATGGAACGCATCATAGCCCCATGTGCAATTTCTGCTGGCCACACCGCCGAAATCCGTGTAGTTGTAATCACCCGTGTTGGGATTGTGCTCCAGCTCACCGCCGCCCCTGTGATTGATGACCACGTCTGCTATTACACCAATACCGTTGCTGTGGTACGCGTATATCGCGTCCTGAAGGTCATTAAAAGAGCCGAAACGGGTCTCGACAGACCCTTTCTGGTCATACTGCCCGAGATCGTAGTAGTCATAGGGGTCGTACCCCATGGAGGAGCTTCCTGACATGCCCTTTGACGGCGGCGGGAACCATATATAGTCTATGGAATAACCCCCGATATCGGAGAGATCGCTCGCCGCATCAGCTAGCACGCCGTACCATCCCTCCGGCACATCCCAGTAAAACCCCTGAAATATCACGCCGGCACTGTTGTTGCCCTCCAATCCGCTGAGCGGTGCCACCATTGACAGGAACAAGATGATTGCGAGAATGCGAGCTACCATCATAGCTATTATGTGTGCCCTGATATATATATCTATTTTTTGTTGATACTATCCTAAAGCTCGACCTTGAGCTCGCTCCCGTACTCTATGATCTCCGCCCTGTGAGCCTCCCTCAGATCCTTCTCAAGGGCCCTGAAGCTCTCCGGCACAACAAGCTTTTTTATTTCATCCTTGAGAGAGAGCCCGTGGTCCTTTTTCTCCTTCCATACCTGATGATTTATCTCAGAGATCTCCGCCATAGACACAGGAGCCTCAACGTCAATCCTCTCCGGGAACCGATATAGTTCGTCGTCGTCCCAGAGCTCTCTGTAGATCTTCTCCGTTATGAATGGCATCACAGGGTTGAGCAGCCTGAGCAGAGTCTTTAGCGCCAGGTACAGAGTGCTCAGCGCGCTCCTCCGCTCTTCCTCGCTGAATGAATTTTTGTCATTGTACGCCCTGCTCTTGACCAGCTCTATGTAATTGCTCGAAAATGTCTCCCATATGAAGGTCCGCATCTCGGTCGTAGGGTTGTGAAAGTCGTATGCATCGTATCCTCTCTCACAGAGCTCCGTCAGCCTGTTTAACTCTTCAAGCATTCCGAGGTCAGAAGCGCAACTTATGGCGCTCTCGCACTGCTCGAACGACGAAACGAAACGCGCCACGTTCCATAGCTTTGTCAGGGTCTTTTTTGCTCCCTCTATCCTGTCGAAGGAGCACCTGAAGTCATCCTTTGTCAGATTGCCCTCGAGGGCACACCAGAGGCGGAAGGGCTCAGCGCCAAAGCGATCGAGAACCTTGCTAGGATCTATGACATTGCCCTTGGACTTGCTCATCT
>DAEG01000028.1 GCA_002495235.1 Euryarchaeota archaeon UBA287
ACAGTCAGCGTAAATGTGAGTGTGTTCCAGTTCCTCGCCTTCACCTCTAGGGAGGGGGAGATATCAAGGAGGTGATTCCCCATCCCAAACATCTGCACCTCAGAGCACACGCTTGTGCCATTTCTGCTGTCCCAAACCCTCACCTTCCAGTAATAACGCGCGTTCCTGTCGAGCTTTTTTCCCGCATAAGCTATGCCGCTGTCTTCGGACGACACTACCCTGCCGCTGTCCCACATACTGCCCTCATCCTCGTCCAGCTCACTCATGGCTGAAGAGACGAGGATCTGGTAAGCGCCCTGTGGGCCACCAGATCTCCAGCTGAACTCTGGTGTCGCGCCTACTACGCTCCCCGGGTTCCTCTGCCTCTGGCACAGGAGATCAGAGACCGCTGGAGAAGGGCTCGTTATGCACACGGATGGGACCGCCAGCGCCACCGCCAGGAACAGTGTGAGAAGAGATACTCTCATGCAACACAAACAGAGGGCTTCATTTTTAACTCTTTGCTTCTACCTGCAATCATTCGCATCGGCCACAAAAACGGAAAGTATATAAGACAACTCTGTGGTGCCGATTCATGTTCTCTGCGCTGACCGTGATCGACATGGCGATAAGGGTTGAGATCGGTGGAAGGAACATGTATCTCGCTGCGTCAAACGCGGTGAGCGACATGGAGCTGAAGGGCACGTTCAGATATCTTGCAGGGCAGGAAGAAACGCACAAAGAGAGATTCGAAGAGCTGAAAAGAGACGCAGAAAAAAACCAGACCTCGAATTGGCGGGTCATCGAGCCATTCCCGAGCGAGATCGTCGAGTCTTCACTCTTTGGCGAGGGCAGCGTCATATCCAGGGCAAGCAGCGCTGCAAACGCTGGAGAGCTCATAGACATCGCGACCAGATTCGAGGAGGACACCGTATCCTTCTATAGCAGGATCCTCGATTCCGCTCGGGTCAACGCGAGAGCGGCCGTGCAGAGGATACTTGATGAGGAGAAGAACCACGTCAGGATCCTGAAAGAGACAAAAAGCCGTATGTAGCTCTATAGGTGCTTGGCCGGAGCCTCCCAGATCTGGAAGACCGATCGGCGGCGCGGGCCGGTGCATAATAAGATATATATTTAAGAAATACGCTCTTTCCTTTATGTCGGTAAGCAGATCCATCATCTCTCATCTGCCATTGGTCGGCCTTTTGAATGGCGGTTTCACCCTGATATCTGGGGGCAGCAAGCTGGTTGGCAATCCCGTGTGGGAGCTCTGCACCTCACCTAAGCTCTGGAACATGGACCAGGAGAAGCTGAGGGAGAAGCAGTTCAGAGCTATAAAGTACGCGTTCAAATACCACTACAAGAACAACCAAGTCTACAAAGATTATTGCACCAAGAACGGGGGCTTCGAGCCGTCTATGCTGAAGACATTCGATGACCTGTACAGGATACCGCAAATACCGGTAGAGGCCTTCAAGAAGGGATCCATGGCGACAATGCCTGAGAACAAGGTCAAGACCGTGGTCACTACCTCCGGCACCTCTGGCTCTGTGAGTTACCTGCCAAAGGACAACAAATCATTGCTGCGCATAGGCTCGGGCATAATCAATTTCATGATAAACGTCGGGGCGCCAAGGATCTTGAAAGAACAGCCGGTATTCGAAGGGAAGCTCTCAAAGCTCGTAAACTACGCGCTCAGCAACATCTACTTCTCAGTAATGTTGCCAAGCCCGGAGGAGGCCTCAACATGGTTCTCAAGCGCGTTTCACGGTCTTACCCCTTACCTCAACATGCTAAGGATCCCATACGATTTTCATCTCAACGGCTTCAAGTTCGACCCGGAGAAGATCCTGAACACGATAGAAGAGAGAAGAAAGGAAAACAAGATGGTCTTCAACATAGGCTTCCACTACGTTCTCAACGAGCTGATGAACTACATGGATGCAAAGGGAATAACGTACGACTGGGACCCTGACGGCTCTCGAGTGTGTGTGCCCGTTATAGCTGGGGGGTGGAAGAAGCTCAGCGGTGAGGCTATAGACAAGGAGGCTTTCAAAAGGAAGATAGTCGAGCATTTCGGCGTTCATGAGCCGTACATAGTAGATATCTACGGCTTCGGCGAGTCGAACACATTCGCTCTTGACTTCTGCACGGAACGCAACATGCACCTTGGTCCGTGGGTCGTTGCCTTCAACAGGGATCCTGAGACCCTCGAGCCGCTGGAGCCGGGAGAGAAGGGCCTCATGAGCGTGCTCGATCCGACAACGCTCTCGTATCCCGCTTTCGTCATGTCCGATGACATCACCAGAGTCAGCGCTCCCTTTGAGTGCGACTGCGGTCTCCAGACGCAGACGGTCCAGTACGTCGGCAGGGCACCAAAGGCGGAGCTCAGGAGCTGTGGTCTCAAGATGCAGCAGATCATAGAAGGCTCAGACAAGAGCAAGCTCGAGGCCCTTCAGACGAAGACCCTGCGCACCGGCGTAGGGATCTGATCCCGTCCCTGCTGGCCTACGCCCGGCTTTTGATGCCGCAGCAGAGTGCTGGAGAAAAGTGTATAAGACACAGCAGACAATCTACAGATTGAGGCGGTTGAGATGACGGACGACTCGTCGGGCTTTATGAGGAACTACACGGACAACAGCACGGAGGCGGGTTTCCAGTTCACATTCTACTGCGAGACCTGCAGGGAGAGCTACAAGAGCGATTTCATGGAATCGAGGAGCCGAAAGAAGGAGAGGCTGTTCAGAAGTGCCGGCCGGCTTGCGGACGTGGGCGCTTCACTGGCCGGGAAACGCCAGAGTGGCTACAGCAGCGCCGAAAAGGCCGCGGACGTGCTTGCAGATCGCTTCGAGGGGATGTCACCTGACTGGCACAAGGAGCATGACGCGGCGTTCGAGCTTGCTCAGAGCGAAGCGAAGAAACACTTCCACAGGTGCCCCAACTGCACCAGATGGGTCTGCGATAATGACTGGAACGACAAAGAAGGGATGTGCAAAAAATGCGCCTCGCAGGCAGAGGACAGAAAAAACATATGCCCCAGATGCGGCAAACCTGCGGGCGCGGGTAAGTTCTGCATCAACTGTGGCGCACCTCTAGGCCCAGCAAAGTGCCCAAGATGCGGCGCCCAGAACCCGGCCGGGGCCAAATTCTGCAGCGAATGCGGAGCAAGGATGGAATGAACAGCGGCGCATTCAGCACATCACTAGCAATGACGGATTTAAACTTCGGGTCGAGCGCCCCGGTCGGGATTCGAACCCGAGTCCCAGGCTCGACAGGCCTGGATGATAGGCCACTACACTACCGGGGCTTTAAAGGTAAGGGCTCTTTACTCTTAAAGATTTTTCTCAGGTCTGTACAGCCCTTTTTGGTTAGCTCCCAAAAGTCCGGCACGCAAAAGGGCATCACCGGCAGGGTGCAGCTTAATCCCCTCGCCGACCACAGGGAAGTGCCTTCTCGCATCCAGTGCTTCTCCTATGTAATCGAGGCTCTCCTCGCTGGTGTGCCATTCATCTCCGAAGATCTTCAGGTTGAGCGGCAGCGAATATGACCGCAGTGTCTTCTCACCGAGAGTGTTGAAGTAAAAGTCGAAGTAGGACATTATCAGCTCTCTCATGCTCCTGTAAACGGGCTCACGAAAGCGCAGCGTTGTGAAATTTGACTTCGCCACCGCGCCTACGAGACCAGAGCTTCTGTACACTGCAATGACGTGGTCGTCGTCGTTAAATGCTCTCATATCCACCAGCAGTGGCTCATATCCCATGAATTCGAGCGCCGCGGCTGCGAAGAGCGCACCCTCAAAGCACATCGCCTTCCTCTCGCGCATAACCCTTCTGGGCGATCCGGCTTCGTCATTCTCATCGTAAGGCATCTTATCTAGGAATTTCTGGACGTCGTAAGGCTCTTCTAAGCTCTCAAGGATCTTCAGCTCTTCTGCGCTCCACTGCATAGCGCTCAATGTGATGGAAGCATATAAAAATGAGCAAAAAAGGATAAAAAAGCTCTTCCATACATCGACTATGAAGATCGGCATCATAGGAAAGCCCAACGTCGGAAAGAGCACTTTCTTCTCAGCTCTCACAGAGACGGACGTGCCAATAGCGGATTACCCCTTCACAACTGTGAAACCTAACGTGGGTATGGCATACGTGAGAGAGAGATGCCCTCACGCAGAATTCGGCACCGATTGCAATCCGAGGAATGCCCCATGCATCGCAGGCACGAGGATGCTACCTGTTGAACTCATAGACGTGGCCGGTCTAGTCCCCGGAGCGCACGAAGGCAGAGGCCTTGGTAACAAATTCCTCGATGACCTTAGACAGGCCGACGGCTTCATAGTGGTCATAGACGCCTCAGGGAGGCTTGATCTCGAAGGGAATCCGTCAGAGGGCTCTGATCCTCTGGCTGATGTCGACTTCCTGAAGGAAGAGATATACCACTGGGTGGCAGGGATAATGGAGGACGGCTGGGTCAGAACGGCAAAGAGGCTGGAGATTGAGGGGGGAAGCGTGGAGGATGAGGTCGCCAGAAGGGTCACTGGACTGGGAATAAGCGCAAGTGTCGTGAACAAGGTCATAAACAGGTTTGATCTGACAAAGCCGGAGAACTGGGGTGATGAAGAGTTCCTGAAACTGGCGGGAGCCCTCTGGGAAGAGAGCAAGCCGATGATGATAGCAGCGAACAAGTGCGATGTTGCGAGCGATGCCAATATAGACAGGATAAAGAGTTCAGGATACCCGCACGTTCTTGTCAGCGCGATAGCAGACCTCACTCTGAAAAAGGCCGAAAAGGCGGGCGCGGTGTCCTTTAGGGAGGGCGGTTTAGATATCCTGACCGACGATCCCAGGCAGAGGAAGGGCCTCGAGTACATAAAGGACAGAGTGATCGAGAGATTCGGCACCACCGGAGTGCAGGAATGCCTTGAGAGGCTCGTCCTTGATATGCTTGACATGATAGCAGTCTACCCTGTTGAGGACGAGACAAAGCTGTGCGACAAGTACGGGAATGTCCTACCGGACGCGTACCTCATAAGGAGGGGCGCTAGCGCTAGGGATCTTGCGTACCTGGTGCACACAGACCTGGGAGAGAAGTTCATAAGGGCGATAAACTGCAGGACGAAGAGGATAATAGGAGCGGAATACGCACTAGAAGACGGAGACATAATAAAGATAATAGCGCACAGATGAACGCGGCCAAGGAATAAACTAATAAAAC
Organism: Euryarchaeota archaeon UBA287; assembly: GCA_002495235.1. GTDB lineage: Archaea > Thermoplasmatota > UBA186 > UBA287 > UBA287 > UBA287. The sequence goes on from DAEG01000028.1 coordinate 5,191, forward strand.
TGTGAAGAGATTATATGATATGCCAGATCTGGTGGACAATATAATGGAAGCGGTTGGCTCCAAGGATACGAGTCTGAGAGAGAAGATAAAGAGAGAGTTTGACAGTCTGATAGCGTATGGTGTGCCACCGGAACAGGCGAAAGACACGCTGATGAAGAAGTACGCCCGCTCCATGGAGAAGAAGATAGCGGATCTGTCGGGAGATGAGAGCAGAGTCAGCCTTGTTGCCAGAGTGGCCTCCCTGAACGAGAGAGAAGTCACAGCCAAGGGAGAGAAAAAGAAGGTTTACTTCGGATTCCTGGATGACGAGACGGGACATTGCTCCTACTCCATGTGGCAGGAGCCCAACTTCAAGGCTGGAGACACAATAAGGATAAGCAACGCGTACATAACCACGTGGAATGAGTCCAAGAGAGTGAACATAAGGAGCGCTCAGGATGCCAGCATCTCACAAGAAATGATAGAGGTGAAGAGAGAGGCGCGGGCGATAAAGATAAGAGAGACGGAGACCTACCGGGGCCGAGCAAAGATCGTGTGCAGGATCATGGCACTGAGGGACTTTGAGAACTCCGGCATAAAGGTCTTCAGAGGCACCGTTGGGGATGACACCGGCTGTGCCCTGATATCCTTCTGGAAGGATTTTGGTGTAAGGGAGAATGACGCTGTCGAGATCAACGGCGCAACCGTGACACAGTCGTATTCCATAAGCGTGAGCGAGAGCGCAGAGGTTAGAAAGACCCAGTCGGACGTGAAGGTCTCTCCCTTGAGAGTGTCACAGGTGCAGCTCAACTTCAGAGGCATACCTGTGGTGGGCAGGGTCTTCTCTCTGGCAAAGGGAGGAACGACTAGAGGCATGATCACTGACGGGAAAAAAGCCCTTCCGTTCGTGAGCTGGAAGAGCTCAGAATTTGAGGAGGGCGACGTGATAATAGCCAAGGACTGCAACGTGCGTCAGTACCTGAGCACCATGCGGATAGACATAAACGGTGAGACAGAAAGGATAAGGGATCCTGAGCTCGAGTCTGTCGTCCTCGAGGAACGGGTCAGCAGCATTGCTGAGGCGGAAGGAATGGCCACCGTTGAGGGTTTCATCATCGACCTAAAAAAGGACGGGAGCGGTCTCCTGCGCAGGTGCCCGCAATGCAACAGGGTTCTGACTGATATGCGGTGCCAGCTGCACGGCACCGTGACTGAGCCCAGGATAGATCTGAGGATAAAGGCGGTCATCGACGACGGCAGTGATTCTTCAACGATAATACTGAACAGAGCCCTCTCTGAAAACCTACTGGGAAAGACACTGGAGGAATACATTGAAGTCGCAAAACGGGCTCTGAATCCGGACATAGTGCTGGACGATTGCGAAAAGATACTCTTCAGACCCTACAGGACAAAGGGCATATTCAGAAATGACGAGTTCGGCAAGACGCTGATCGCGACAGGCATTGATCTCGCCGGCACTAACGTTTCTGAAGAGGCGGAGAAGATCTTGGAGGCGTACCAATGAGTGAGAGATTGAGAAGGAGAGAACCTGCAGTAAGGGCGTTTTTCTTTGAGCTCAGGGAGACGAACGAACAGATATCCGGAGAAGACAGGAGTCCCAGATACGTTCTTTTGCCATCGGGCGCCTACGCAAACAGAGCCCTGCTGATAGGCATCCTGTCTGGCACTGAGACCAGGGAGAACGGCATAAAGGCGTACATGAGCGATCCCACGAGTGACATATCCTTCTTCTCTGGCCGCTACACCCCTGAGGTAACATCGTTCTTGAGTGAGGTGGAGACCCCGTGCATCTGCGCTCTCGTAGCAAAGCTGGGGACCTTTGAAACACAGGATGGCGCGAGATTCATATCGCTAAAACCGGAGAGCATGGGCAAGACCGACGAGAGATCCAGGGAGTACTGGATACTGACGACCGCCAAGGAAACGATCGGCAGGCTTGAGCATCTCCGGGATGTGAAGGAGGCAAGGGAAGCCCCCCAGGCCGCAAAAGACGCCGCAGAGCACTACAACACCAACATCGAGCGCTACTACAACATGGTCTTTAACGCTTTGAGGAGCATTCTTCCACAAAAGTCCGAAGGGACCGATGATGCCGCGGCAATTATGGCAGGAAGAGAGACAGAGAATGCAAAGACGGAGAATCTGGAGAGAATAAAAAGGGAGATGCTGCAGATCGTAGAGGAGAACAGAGAGGGCATAACCTACGAAGAGCTCGTGAGATCCCTCGGCGAGTACGATGAGACCGCCGTAGAGGAAGCCCTAAACGCGCTGATGGACAGCGGAGCAATATTCGAGCCCGCGCTGGGACGCTTCAGGGCGCTAGGATCCTGAAAGCCAGATCAGGCGTGAAGAACGCTTGTTATGCTGTTGCCTCTCAGGACTACCTTGCCGAGCCTCTTCACGTTCTCCCCGTCCTTCTCCTCGGCCTCGTCAACAACCATGTTCATGTAGGCGTCATAACCAGTAAGCTTACCCTCAACGATCCTGCCGTCCTTGAGGACTATGGATACTCTGGAGTTCATCAGCTTATCAAGCATCTCCATTGGCAAAACCATGGCTGCTCATTGGGTTAATCCGATATAAACCTTTGGAGAAGAGACTAGCTCAATGGCGCTGTTATAGTAGATTTCGTCCGGCAACGCCGGGTTCGCCCGGAGGGCGGGACTACAGCCGACCGGATTGGAGTAGGCGAAGGTGTTAAGGTCTATGCTGCCGCCGCTTGCGGTGTAGTACGCAGCCCACACCAGCTCGCTGCAGTAGTATGCATTCTCATCCACATCTGCGTCAAACCAGCCTCCCGTTCCGCTGATGAAAGGTATCATGTCGTAGGGCAGACCGCATTTCGTGAGCGAGAAACCTATCGCGTCATCTGTGATCTCTTCGTCCGTCCCTTTGACCCGAACAACCGCTATCTCAGCGCCTCTCATTATGTCCTGCTTGAAATATTCGTCGATCGACAGGACCCTTATGCCAAGCTGGGGATCAGCAGCCTCCACAAGAACCGGGACGTCCCCCTCATTGGAGAGCATGTCCCTGAGCCTCTCTTCCGCCACCGTTGCCCCGTTTTCTTTGGCGATCCTAAGCCCCTCAGAGCAGCTGCCCACAAACATCGCGTTGTGGTCAAACTTGCCCGGTATCATATCGAATCTTCTGTTATATAGACCGAGCATTGAGAGGATGTAGAGAACACCACCGGTCAAGAGCGTGGGCAGGGCACTGATGTCCGCGTACAGGTCCCATGGCAGCATGCCTTTCTGTGCGCCACGCAGGTGCTCGATCATCCTCCCGCTCAGCTCGCTTGTCGGCACCCAGTCGAACAGAATTATGTCCCCGGGCTCTAACATCGCTGCAAGATCCTCCTCCGGTCGAGCAAGACCCATTGAGGCAAAGCACAGCGCGGACGCCATAATAAGCGCTATTGCTTTCATACCCTCCTATTGGATTGGTGTCTTTTACCCCTTTTGCTCTATCGCGCGTCCGCGCATTCTAGTATTGCCAGGACAAGGCGAACATCTATGCGGTAAAGAGTATAAGGCAGTCATTCCATTCTATTGTCGGATGAAAAAAACTGAAGTAAGGATCACGGGCATGCACTGCGCCATGTGCGCCACAACGATAGAGAAGGCCCTGAACGGCATGGACGGCGTTCACAGCGCAGCGGTCAATCTCAACAGCGAGACCGCCAGCATAGAATATGACGAAAGGAAAACAGACCTGAGCAGCATAGTAAAGACCATAGAAGAAACCGGCTATGGCGTTAATGCTAGCAGGGTGACGATCCGCATAGGCGGCATGCACTGCGCCATGTGCGTAAAAACCATAGAGAGGGCGCTGCAGTCCCTGGACGGGGTCTATGAGGCTGTCGCAAATCTTGCAACAGAAAAGGCTTACATCGTTTACGATGAAAGAAAGGTCGGTATAAAAGAGATGAAAAAAGCCGTAGAAGGGTCCGGATACCAGTTTCTGGGAGTCGAGGGGGAAGAGATTGCCAGCAGCAACGAACAGAGAACAACCCTCATCCGTGTGGCCATCGGCTTTATTTTTTCAATTCCTATGATGGCCCTCATGCTGCTCAAGATTCATATAGATCCTTATGTGCTGACGGCGGTTTCCCTGCCGCCATTCATATACGTGAGCTATCCCATCTTTAAGGCTGCCCATGGCGCACTAAAGACAAAAACACTGACGATGGACGTCATGTACGCCTTTGCCATGTCAATAGCGCTGATCTCAAGCATCCTCGGCTCAGTAAGCATTCTTGATGAAAACTTCATATTCTATGACACCGCGCTGATGCTCGCATCCTTCCTGCTCATGGGCAGGTATCTGGAAGCTAGGGCAAAGGGAAGGACCTCTGATGCAATAAAAAAGCTCATGGCGCTTCAGCCCAAGAAGGCCACAGTCCTCAGAGACGGAGAGGAAGTAGAGACGTCCGTAGATGAGCTTTCGGTCGGAGACGTGATAATTGCCCACGCGGGCGAGCGCATGCCCACGGATGGAGAGGTCATAGAAGGGCAGAGCTGGGTCGATGAGTCCATGCTCACGGGCGAGCCGATGCCTGTGCTGAAAGAAAATGGAAGCTACGTCGTTGGCGGGACGATAGCCAATGACGGAATGCTGAAAATAAAGGCCGCTAAGGTAGGCAAAGACACCGTGCTTGCCCAGATAATAAAGACCGTAGAGGAAGCACAGTACAGCAAACCAAGGATACAGAGGGCTGCTGACAGAGCCGTTACGTACTTTCTGCCGGCTGTTCTGACAATAGCCCTGATCTCTTTCGTTGTCTGGTATCTCTTGAGCGGGCCGCTCTTCGCGTTCAAGACGTTCATATCGGTCATAGTCATAGCATGCCCGTGCGCCCTCGGACTGGCGACGCCAACAGCCGTGACCGTGGGCCTTGGAAAAGGGGCCGAGCTCGGGGTGCTGATAAAGAACAGCGAGGCCATAGAGAACGCAAGCAAGGTCAGAACCATAATCTTCGACAAAACGGGCACACTGACAGAGGGGAAACCCTCAATAACAAGGATAACCACGGACATGGACGAGCAGGAGCTGATAGACCTCGCCGCGGCGGTCGAGCAGGGGTCGCAGCACCCGATAGCTCTGGCTATAAAGGAGAGGGCAAAGGAGAAGAAAAGTGTCGGATCGTTCAAGAGCTATGGTGGCCTAGGTGTGAGCGGGAACGTTGATGGGAGAGAGATCCTTGTTGGCAGCAGGGATCTGATCGAGCGCATGGGATACCATCATCCTGACATCACAGATGAGGACGGAGTATTAGTGGCCGTGAACGGAGAAGTTAAGGGCGCATTATACGTATCAGACAGCATAAGAGAGGGTGCAAAAGAGGCCGTAGAGGCCCTCAGAGGCTATGGTCTGTACATGCTCACAGGAGACAGCGAGAGAAATGCGGAGAGCACAGCAAAATCTCTCGGGATAGAGCATGTGATCGCGAACGTAAAACCGGACGAAAAGGCCACAGCCATCAGAGACCTGCAGCGGAGCACCGGGGTGGCTTTTGTTGGTGACGGCATCAATGATGCCCCTGCCCTGACACAGGCCGACGTGGGCATGGCCATGGGTGGAGGCACAGACATCGCCCTGGAGAGCGGCGATGTGGTGCTTATGCGCAGCGACCCGATCCTTGTGCCAGTGGCCCTCGAGCTCTCAAGGAAGGTCATGCGCAGGATACATGAGAACATATTCTGGGCCTTTGCCTACAATGCTGCCCTCATCCCTCTGGCCGCAGGCGTTTTTTACCCGTACACGATAAGGCCTGAGCTTGCGGCCTTGGCTATGGCCTTTAGCTCCATCACCGTGGTATCACTGTCCCTGACCCTGAGAGGATGGAGGCCTGAGCGGCTCAGAGAAACTGCAGGAAAAGCCCGGCAGCAATGGCCGTACCTATGACGCCGGCTACGTTCGGTCCCATCGCATGCATGAGGATGTAGTTCTGCTTGTCCTCCCTGCTGGCAAGGGTCTGCGCAACCCTCGCGCTCATCGGCACAGCGCTCACACCTGCGCACCCTATCAAGGGATTAACCTTCTCCTTGACGAAGAGGTTCATGAACTTCGCGATGAGAACACCTCCAGCCGTCGAGCAGACAAATGCGAAGGCGCCGAGGGCTATGATCTCCAGCGTCTGAACGGTAAGAAATGCCTCTGCCATCATCGTTCCGCCTATGCCTAGACCTAAGAGGATCGTCAGTATGTTCATGAACTCATTCTCCGCTGTCTTTGAGAGCCTCTCAGTCACCCCGCTCTCTCTGAGAAGATTCCCGAAAAGGAACATACCTATCAAAGGCAGCGCGGCTGGGACTATGAAACCTGAGACTATAGTGAGAAGCACAGGAAATATTATCTTCTCCCTCTTACCGACCTCACGGAATTTTTTCATTCTTATCTTTCTCTCTTCCTCTGTCGTCAGCGCCAGAGCAACGGGCGGCTGTATCAGTGGCACAAGAGACATGTAGCTATAAGCAGCGACCGCGTTTGCCCCGAGCAGCTCTGGAGCAAGCGAGGTGGTAAGGAATATCGTCGTAGGCCCGTCCGCCCCTCCTATTATGCCTATGCTCGCGGCCTGAGCGGGCGTGAAGCCTATCACCATAGCAAGCACAAAGGCGATGACAACACCCAGCTGGGCCGCTGCGCCGATGAGGAAGGTCTTTGGATTTGATATTAGCGGGCCAAAATCTGTCATAGCTCCCAGACAGAAGAAGATCAGACATGGAACTACCTCTGTGGCTATCAGTGTTGAGAAAATCCAGTGTATGACGTTGCCTATGCCCTCCGGAAGGGCGAGCTCAGAGCCGGGTATGTTGACGATTATGGCAGCAAATCCTATCGGCACTAACAGGAGAGGCTCCATCTCATATTTTATACCAAGAACGATGAACACGATCCCGAGTGCGATCATTATGAGTTCTGGTATCATTCTCTCACCAGCGCCCATGGACTCGGATATCTTGCCCTTATCCCCCTGTTTTTCCTGCTCTCTGATACAGGTGTCTTAGCCTTCACCTGCGCTCCGCTCTCTGCCATGGCAATAACAGCGGCTATGGCTGCCACCTTTTTCAGCTCTTCATCTGCGCTATCACCGATTGCTCCCCTGCTTCCCGCCTCGCTCACAGCTGCTTCTTTTTTTTCTTCTCCCCTCTCTATCTCTCCTTTTTCTGTCTCTCCCTTCTCTTTACCCTTATCCTTACCTTTGCTGGAGCTCAGAATGATCCCGGAGGCATAGATAACCAGAGAGAAAAAGCCCAGAATGGCCATGACCCCCAGCATGCACACGAAGGCAAAGAGGTAATCGTTCATAAAGTTAAGCTGTCTTTAACCTTTAATCTCTTTCGTATCCCTCAACACCGGCCTCTTCGTTCTTATCCAGCTGAGCGCTTCTACATCCACATCTGCCTGCGCTATGCCGCTCTCAAAATAGCTCATCCGCACGATCTCGTCCCCGTACGGATCAAGCACCCTGCTCCCGCCCCAGAACAGAGTGTTGTCCTCCCTCCCGGCAAGGTTGGCATAGACCAGATATGACGTGTTCTCGAGGGCCCTCGCCGGAAAAAGCTTTTCGAAGGAGCCTTTGCTCGTGTATGGTGAGGCGGAGATGTAGACAAGAACATCAGACGCGGAACAAAGCTGCGGGAAAAAGAGGTCGTAGCATATGAGCACACAGACCTTTGCTCCGTTCAGCAAAAAGGTCTTTCTCTCACATCCCGGGCAAAAGAAGCGCCTTTCGTTGAACGGACCAAAGTTGGGCAGAGAGATCTTTCTGTAGGTATCCACCACTCCTTCTTCATCTATGACGAAAGCGGAGTTGTAGTATATACCTCTCGTTTCTTCATCCTCCTCCACGGCTCCGAATATCGCCGCTTTTCTGTTCTCTCTTGCACTCTCAGCTATTTCGCGAATCAGCTCAGAACTCTTTCTCTCGGCAAGCTCAAAGGCTCTCTCGTGTATGACATAGCCTGTGAGAAAGAGCTCTGGAAAGACTATGAGATCCGCGTCGCTATTCTTTATCCTCTGCTCTATGAACCTGGCGTTACTCTCCCTATCGAACAGCGTTTCATGACCCTGAACAAGCTCGATGCGCATAATCTTAATAAGTTCCCCGATTATTATTTTTATGATTTTGAGGATAGAGAACAGAGCAAGAGAGCACAGAGAGGTCATAACCCAGTTCCTGAAGAGCTTTGACAGGCCTTTCATACTCGGTATGAGCGGTGGTCTTGATTCAAGCGTTGTCGCAGGCCTGTGCGCAGGTGCGAGGGAGACTAAGGCGCTGATGATGCCTGATAACCTCACTCCAGAGCAGAGCGCAGCGGACGCCAGAGAGCTGGCGGAAGGTCTCAACATAGAGCATGAGACCATAAACATAGACGAGGCCGTGAGGGCACTGGGCCCTTTCAAAACCCCGGCCTCTGAGGCAAACGCAAAAGCGAGGGCGAGAATGTGCCTGCTGTACAAGACCGCAAACGAGGAGGGACGCCTAGTCGTAGGCACAAGCAACAAGAGTGAGATAATGGTCGGTTATTTCACAAAGTTCGGCGATGGTGGGTCAGACATCCTGCCGATCGGGGATCTTTACAAGACGGAGGTGCGCTTCCTTGCGAGAGAGCTCGCGATCCCAGAGAGGATAATAGAGAAGGCACCTAGCGCTGAACTCTATCCGGGGCAGACTGATGAGGGCGAGATGGGCGTGGACTATGACACTCTGGATCTCATCCTGAAGGGCCTCGAGCTGCAGATGGACAGTGCCATGATCGCTGAGAGTCTGGATAGGCCCATGGAGCTCGTAACAAAGGTGAGGGGCATGGTGGAGAACGCCAGACACAAGAGGGGCGGACCGCTCATACTGAAGCTGGGCACAAGAACACCCTGGATAGACTGGCTATGACACCACCCAGCCAGGCACAATGGCGCCATCAACATTAACGTGGGTACCTCTGAATGCCGACAGCATAGAGAGCAGATCAAGAGATTCCGCGGCTGAAACCGCAGTCCTGTATAGCACCCCGATGTTCTCAGCGGATACGCACACAAGAACCGTCCTTACCAGAGCGTAGGAGACTCTCATCAGAGAGATCATGATGCTGGGTATCTCATCCGGGGAGGTGGAAGTCATCAAACGGAACAGGACGGAGAACACGGACCTCGACGAGAACAGCAGGACCGGCACTACCGAAACTATGTCCGGCAGGATACGGGGCATGACACGCAGAAAATAGACCGCAAGCTCTGACAGCTGAAGAATCTGTTCTTCGGAGAGCCCGTCGAAAAGGGATGCGAGCGACTCTGATATCTGAGGCAGGTAAAGAAGCAAAAGTTCAGAAAGCCCCTCCAGGTCTATCTGCGCCACAACCGAGGGAAGGGCTGGACTCAACTTCACCAGGACCTCAACCAGCAGAGGTGCATAGTCCAGCACAACAGGAAGCGCTGCACCGAAGGCTTCGATCAGCATGTCCATGTTCTCTGCAAGCAATGGCATCAGACCGTTAAGGATGTTTGATATTGTCTGCGGGTTTTCGTTTATGACTGGAACCACGGAGTTTATCAGCGCATCCATGCTGGGCAGCAGAACCTCCACCAGATAGGGCAGGTTCTGCAGGATCTCCGGCAGGCGCAGCAGGACCGTAGGCAGCAGATAGAGCAGATCGGGTAGAGCCTCCAGGACTCTTTCCATGAAGGAGGGATCAGAGAGCAGCGAGATCCCCAGCGGCACTATCTCATCAGGATGCTCTACGAGCGCGTCCAGGATCTGCGGCACAAAAAGCTCTGCTAAAGCAGGATCGTCTATAACCGCGTTGGCCACCTCTGTGAACGGGAATGCGCCAGGACTTACGGATATCTGGGCTTTGATCGGAGCTAATAGAAGAACAAAGACCAGGATGGCGCACAGTTTTTTCATCCCATCAGGGCGCCCAACAGGGGCAGCAACTGCGCCAGGGAATTCTGCCCGCCCTGCTGTTGCGACTGCGATGACATCATCTGAGGTAGAATCCTGACGCAGACCATCAGCAGATCAATCATCTGCTGTGCCATGCTCATAAAAGCGCTGATGTACTGCGGCAGGGCGCAGACAAAGGCCCAGGCGTTGCGCAAAAAGGATGGCAGCGCTCTCAAAAATCTTACGACCAGCATACATGAAAGGGGTAAAAGCCTCAACACTCTCACAAAGAGACCGGGAATGTAAGGAATCGTGCTCAAACCCGCAGAACAGCAGATGCCTATCCAGTCAACCACAGACCCGCTCTGAAGCATCGCGCCAAATGCGCTCTCCCAGGCGTCTAGAACACCGCCCTTTGGAGTTTCCATTTCAGGCGACGGCTGCTCAGGGATGGGCTCCTGTGGCTGTGTCGCGTTTGCTCCGGGCGATGCAGCTGGCAATTCACCTTCCTCTATGGGCACAGGTTCGGGAAGGATCACCGGCTGCTGCTGGGCATTTATGGGCACAAGCGCGAGAAGCATCAGCGCGACTAGTATCACAGAGCTGTTCATGTTGGGTAAACAGGTTTTTCGTATATATTCTTATTCTTACCCTATCGGCTTGAACAGATCCTCTTCGTCCTCTTCTCCAATCTCACGCTGCACTTCCTCTAACTTCTTTTCTTCCTCGTTCGGGATTTCGGGCTTCACAGCATTTAGAGCGCCCATCTCGCCACCGTAAGGAAATCCCACCTTGCCCCTCCGTGACGCATCTACCCCTGATCTGACCTTCGGAAGGGCCAGGAGAACGGCTGTGAAGTGCATGACAATCGCCAAGGCGTAAAGGAAATACAGCGTACCTGCGAACGGATGCACGAATCCCTCAGGATAGTAGAGATCGAACAGAAACAGCGTAGAGACCGAGACTATCAGACCAGTGACATTCAGGTAAAGCACAGACTGTCGGGTAGCAAACAACCGATACGTCACGGAGATCAGGCCCAGTGGGAGAGCAAGGCCGATCATAGTCACTGCCATCTTGACCCTGAGTGCATTGGCAATCCCAGCGGAAAAAACCAGCGGCTCGGCGAATATAGCAAAGACCGCACCCACTATGCCAAGGACAACGCCGAGGATCAGGGTCGCCCTGGATAGCTGCGTAGCCATGCGCTCGCTGATCTTTAGCTCCCTGAACTCCAGAAGGTACCTGTCCAGCTCCGAGGTTTTTTCCATGTAGGCGTTTATCGTGCTGTCCTTCTCTGCGATGACCTTCTCCTTCTCATTCAGAGCCTCTGTTAGCTCTGCTATAGTGCTCAGATGACCGGATATCATCTCATTCAGTCTGGATACCTCTTCATCCTTCTGCTTTATCCTTGCCTCTAGCCCCGCTGCGTTCTCCTTGTTCTGACCTATTCCGTTCTCGTAATCCCTTATCCTCTCCTCATACTCGCTCAGCTGCGCCTCAAGCAGGGATATTCTGTTCTGGAGCGCCTTTATGCTCTCATTGAGCTTCGAATTATCTCCCGTGAGGCGTTCTCTGTCCTTTTTGATCGCCTCCAGGTCTGTCTTTTCCTTTGCGATGACTTGCTTCTCCCTCTCCAGCTCCTCCCTCTGCTTCACAGCTTCGGCCCTGTCCTTTGCGAGGGCGCGGATGACGTTCCTCAACCTCTCGATCTCCTCATTCTTCTGAAGCACTGCTCTTCTGAGATTATCTATGCGCTGTTTAAGATCCGCGATATAATCAGCTGGAATGACTCTCCTGGGAACAACTCTGTATCTGGCCATCAGTATCATTTATGACTTCATTCTTATTAAATCTATTCTTCAATGAAGAGAAGCCAGAACGAGTTCACATTTGTGCCCGTAGAGCCGGTCACTATCAGATCTCCCGTCTTTTCAAACAGCGCGAGGGTGTCGTTGTTATCCAGATACTCTCTTATGCTCAGACCGAGCTCATCGGCTTTTGAGGCTGTCGTACTGTCCGCGAAGGCCCCTGCCGCGTATGTCGAGCCGTCCTCGCCATCGCTGGCCACACACAACAGGGAGGCTTTCGTGTTCTTAAGATTCATCGCAAAGCTGGCTGCGATCTCCATGTTAGGCCCGCCCCTGCCTTTGCCTCTGACGCGGACAACGGCCTCACCACCGCACAGTATGCACGCAGGAGCGCTCATCTGAATGCCATTAGCTATGGCCGCAAGGAAGGCTCCCGTCTGTCTCGCCTCTCCCTCAAAGAGAGAGGACAGAATCAGAGCATTATAGCCCCTCATTTCGGCCTCTGCACGCATCACATCAAGGGCCTTTCGATTTGTTGCTATGAGATAGTTGTGCGCTCGGCTCTCAACAGCCGGACCTTCGGCGTAGAGCCGTGCCGATACCTCCTCATTCATTATCTGGTACTTTTCAAGGATCCTCACGGCATCCGGGTTAGTGCTGGTGTCACTCGCCGTCGGGCCTGACGCAATCAGATCAACATCATCACCGACCACATCACTCATAATGAGCGCGATCATTTCACCCCGCGTCATTGCCGCTAGCCTGCCACCCTTGACCATTGAGAGCTTTTTTCGTACGGTGTTCAGCTCTTTTATGTCAGCACCTGACCGCATAAGCGCGTCCGTGACCTGACGGAAGGATTCGAGGCTCACCTCGGGATAACAGAGCAGAGAAGACCCGCCTCCGGACACCAGGAAGATTATCAGATCCCGGGCAGTGCATTTCGATAAGAGGTCGATCATCTTTTCCGTGGCCGCCAGCGACCTCTCATCCGGCAGGGGGTGTGATCCTTCGACCACTTCTACCACGCTGGTCAGGCCTAGTTTTTTCTTTGTTATCACCAAGCCTTCGGATATCCTGCCATCGAGGATCTTTTCCAGACCCAGTGCCATGCGTTCACTGGCCTTGCCAGCTCCCGCAACGATTATCCTCTCATAGACATCAAGATAGAAATGATCTCCGCAGACTATCAGGGTGCTCCCCTCGAGAGACGTGTTTTCCAGAACGGCCCCCTCAGGATCGGATGCCTCCATCCCTTTTCTTATCAGGTCTATGGCGTTTTCACGCTTCATACGACTCTTTTCATGGTGTCATACTCAAAACCAGCGTCCGTTATCCTGTACCTATTTATGCTGATCCTGTGTGGAGAGTTCTTTATCCTTTTCAAGATCACAAGGCGCTCTATCTCGTCCACCCTTCTGTTGGTGTCCAGCTCTATGACACAGTCCGCTATAGACTCCATACGGAGCTGCATCTGCGGGTAAAGGTCCTTGGTGAGCGAGAAAAAGACCAGCCCTCCGCTGTTCTGGGTGTACGTCTTTATGGTCTGGACTAGATTTATGGCATCCTGCTGCGAGTGATAGTCTGCTATGAACTCAAGACAGTCAAAGACCGCCCTAGTGGGCTTTGCCATCTCGGTGAAGCTCGCCCATACGAGGTTGACAAAATTTATCTCCTCTTCATAAAGCGTCTCTTCACTCTCTGCCGCTGCCTCGGTGATCTTCTCCACGGACATCTCGCGCCTCTCTTTTGCTATCCTGAGCGTCTGACTCAGCACCCTGTCATAGTAGATCTTACCGAGATCTACGATGTTTATCTCTCTGCTCCAGCCGTGCTGCTCTATAAAGCTGAATATCTCCTCAGAACCCTCCGTAGCTGTGAAATAGACGCAACTCTCATCCTTGCTCTTTGCGCCGGCGAACTGCTTGAGCATGACCTCCTTGCCTGACCCGGGCTGGCCTATGACAAGAAAAGAAAAACCTCTCGGCAGAGAGCCCCCAAATATCCTGTCTATCTCCCTTACGCCGAAAGACCGCTTTTCATCATCCATCAGTTGCTTTCCTCTGCCTCACCGCTCTGCCCACGGACCTTCTGCGGAAAAAAGTTCAGCAGGATTATGTCGCCAACGGCAGAGATCCATCTGTACGGCACAAGAATGCTGCGCCCACCTTCCACAAGATTAGGATTGGTACCGGTCAACAGAAGCCCCCTCACACGCCTGTTGGGCAGGTCAAGAGCCACATTATCAACCTTTCCCACATACAATCCGTTCCCTGTGTAAACCCGTATCCCCTTGAAAGCCTCTACGTCTTTAGCCATGCTCTCTCCCTTTGACGATATGCATATCAGCATATAAATACTTATGCAAAGAAAACTATAATTCCTTGGACTATGATATTCGACTGATGGAAGAAGAGCTGAGTTACGAGAAGATACGAGAGATCCTTCAGAAGTGCAGGAAGAGAGAAGTCGTGGATCTCCCTGCAGATTTTTATAAGAACGCAAGGAAATTTCTGGATTCTCTGCGCACAGAGTTCGCCAAGGAGAAGGACATCTTTTCACCAAAGGCGCGGGCTCTGTCAGACAACATAAACAGGGTGACACAGGACATCGATGAGATCTACAATCTCAGAGAGGGTTTCGTGATAAACACCGCCATAATCCGGGCCAGGGGTGGAGAGGCCGAGTACGTAAAGAACTTGACTCATGAGGAGAGAGCACTCATGAACGAGGTGGCTGATTGCCTCAAGAGGGCAAAAGAGACCGCGTTCAGCAATGAAGAGGTCACTAGGGAAGAGACGAAAGAAGAGAGAAAAGAGAGGCTGCTGATGATCCTGGAGGATCTGCCGCCCTTCGTATCCGAGGACAGGAAGAGCTACACGCTGAAAAAGGGCGACATAGTAACTCTCCCCCCCGATACCGCGCGCATCCTGATAAAGAACAAAAAGGCAAAGGTGGTCGAATGAGAAGAGTAGTCCTCATAGCTCACGATGCAAAAAAGACGGACATAGTCGAGTGGTCCGAGTACAACAGGGAGATCCTCGAGAACTGTGATCTGTACGCAACACATTCCACTGGCACGCTGCTGAAGGAGAATCTAGGACTGGACATCACGCTCCTGCTCCACGGCCCTATGGGTGGTGACGCACAGGTAGGAGCCATGATAGCCGAGGGCAAGGTCGATGCGCTCATATTCTTCTGGGATCCCCTGACTCCGCAACCGCACGACGTGGATGTGAAGACCCTGCTCAGGCTCGCTGTCGTCTACAACATACCAACGGCCTGCAACAGGAAGACCGCAGACTATCTCATAAGCTCACCACTCTTCCCATAGCACAACGGCCACGCACGCGAGCATGGGCGCAAGGAAGAAGCCTGATACGCCAAAGGCAAGTCCGCCCCCTATGAAGGCGAGCAGGAGCAACAGGGGATGGGTGTCCGAATACCTGCCCACCAGCACGGGTCTCAGGAGGAACTCCGGTATGAGATAGATGAAAACCAATCCGATCAGGAGAAATGCTATGAACGGTGCTGTTCCTCCAACGAAAAGGACGTAAAAAGAAAGAGCCGCGAGGACCATCCACTCCGCAAAAATGGGTACCAGCGCCGCAAGGAACATGGACCCGGAAGCTATGGCCCAGAACGGGATGTCGAAGTATATGAAGAAGGGCATAGACGCAAGGGCGATTATTATCGAGAAATAAAAACTGCCGACGAAAACGCCACTTATGCGCTCGCTGCTTGCCTGCAGTATCCCATAAGCTCTCTCGCTAATCCTCTTTTTGAGCCCGGCCGATAGCTTTCTGCCATCCACCAGGAAGTAGTAGCAGGAAAAAATCGCTATGAATCCGTTCAGCACGAACATCGCCACACCTGTCGCATAGTCCATTACGGGGAGGTTCTGCAGGGAGGAACGAAGGACCTCAACAGCCCATCCCAGGCCTCTGCGCAAGAGGTCCTCTAGCTGCGGACTCAGGGTGGATATCGACTCATTCACCCGGCTTGAGAGCTCACCTCCGTTCTGCATGAGCACCAGAGCCTGAGACGCCGCTTCAATCACCCCAAATACCAGGATCAGGGCGATTGGAGCTATGACAAGACCGGTGGCCGCGAGAGAGGCCCCGCGCTCTCCAAACCTGCCCACCATTCTCTGCTTGACAGGGTTGGCGACGTAAGCGAACACTATACCGAGAACAATCCCGTCCAGAAGCGGAAAAAAGAAGTACAGGACTCCAAGCATGATGAAGGATGCGAACACGACCAGCGCAACCCTCTTTTTATCCACATCGGATATGAAGGGGGGGCTTAATAGATTTTTGCCTTGTGCGATCCCAGTCGATCTGGTTTTAAGGACCAGACATGGACCAGTTTTGACTTGCACTAGATAGCAAATATTTATTAAAAGACCTGTGATTCAGGATTATGGATGTCATTGTCGTAGACAATGGCGGGCAATGGACCCACCTTGAACACAGAGCCCTGAGAGAACTGGGAGTCAGCTCTAAGATAGTCCCGAACACAACAGACCCAAAGGATATCGAGTGCGATGCCCTGATACTGTCGGGTGGCAGAGGGAGCGTGAATGAGGGGTGTGGTCGGTGCGACGATTACCTTGAGCTAGGCATACCGGTGCTGGGGATATGCATGGGTCTCCACATAATGGCAAAGCATTTTGGCGGGGCTGTTGAGCGTGGAAAGGGAGAGTACGGAAGGACTGAAGTGCGGGTAATAGACAGCGACGACATATTCGCGGGACTGCCTGACAGACTTGAGGTGTGGGAGTCACACAGCGACGAGGTCGTATCCATGCCGGAGGGGTTCTCAGTCCTTGCGAGCTCGGATTCCTGCAGAGTGCAGGCCATGAGATCCGGGAGCGCGTATGGCATCCAGTTTCATCCCGAGGTGAAAGAGACACAGCACGGTAGGGAGATCATAAAGAACTTTCTTGAGGTGTCCGTATGAGCAGAGCCTATGTGGTCATGCACTACATCCTGGGGTTGCTCCTGTTCATCTCGGCGCCTTCTACTGTTATTATCAAGACCATGCTGACTGCACTATACGCCGTGCTGGTACCCCAGTTCTTCATCATTGCCAGAAACGGCGACAGAGATCTGGGATTTCTCGGGTACTTCACACTTGCGGCGTATCCTTTTTTTGCAGTCACTCTTTATCTCCTAGATGGCGGAGTCAACAGCAGGTCTTTGCTGGCGCTAGCCCTGTCCTCTCTCCTTTCTGTGACCGCCATGCTCTCGTACCGCAGGGGTTTCCCGAAACCTGTCCTGGAGGTTGAAGAGACCAACGAAAGCGCGATAGAGCGCGAGGAGAGTCCTGCAGATAACACCGATCTTGAGGCTTACATATCGAGCATAGAGGGTATGATAAGAGAAGAGAGAGAGAAGAGCGAGAGGCTGAAAGAGAAGACAAAGGAGATAAGGGAAAAGATAGATTCCCTCCTAGGGGCTGTGGGGTAGCTTGGCAT
>DAEG01000056.1 GCA_002495235.1 Euryarchaeota archaeon UBA287
CGCCGGAGGTGATGCCTATTGTCAGGGCCTGCAGGTTGATTATGTTCATCGCTCCGGAGTCTGTGAGGCCGTACGCCTTTAGGAATCCTATCTCCTTGGTCTTTCTTCTCACCATAGAGTCCATGGTCGATGATATCGCTATTATCGCTCCGAACAGTGCTATTATCGCCACGAGCAACAGGACATCTATGGCAGTGAAGAGCGCATTACCATAGACGAGCTTCGCGTAATCCTCCCACGTGAAAGCAGCCATATCCGGGTTCATTTCCCTGGCTATCGAGAGAGCTTCATCTTCGTCAGTACCTTTGACAAGAATGACGACTCCCTCATCGCTTCCGTAGCCCTTAATCTCCCTGAGAGATTCCTCAGGCATGAAGAGCCTCCACTGCTCCAGCTCCTCCACCCCCATGTCATATATGCCGGAGACGTAGGCCAGTGCGTAGTTCTGCCGCCTTCCTCCCCTACCCTCCGATTCTGGGAAGAGGAGCACTTCATCACCAACGGTCAAATTCCAGCTCTCTGCGAATGACTTGCCCACCAGAACAGGGTATGGCGCTTCGAAGTCCATCTCAAAGGGAGGGATGAAAAGGTGTATGAACGGCATCAATACCCTGTGAATCGCGGGGTCCAGAAGGGGCACATATCTCATGGCAGCGTTGTAAATGGTCCTCGCGGGCTGCAGCGCTCTGGAGGCGATGTCCGCGATCCTGGAGAAGAATATCATGCTGCTGGGGACCTGAAGTCTGTCCATGTTATCGGGGTCTACGAACTGGAGCATGGGCAGTATGGCCGCAAAATCCGAGTGCATCAACGCCAGTACCGCTTCGTACAGGTTATCTGCGTATATTATCTCGTTTGGAAACGCCAGCAACCACATGGTGTCGAAGAGGAACTGTAGCGAGTTCGCGCCCCTCTGCCCGATAAGACCGGCTGTGGAAGATATGATCAGGGAGACCAGCGCATATACGCCCTCCACTGCCGGCAAAATGTAGGAGGACCACATGCCCGAGGTTATTGGCATGGTAGCAAGGATCAGGGCGATGAGCGAAACGGCATTTGCCATCAGCGCCAACAGGTTGAAAGGGGGTATCAGACCCATGAGGTTGCCCAGGATCTCCATGGTCGTCATGGCCGCGTACTCCTCAGGCTCATAGCCAAGACGGGCGGCCATCGTGTACTCGGTGTCCGGGTCAAATGGCGTGCCCTCTACCACGAGATCCGTGAGATCGCATACGGTTCTGTCCTTTTCCTTGTCTATACCCACGAGCTCTACTTCGTGCACCACTCCTTTCTTGAACATCGCCTTTTCCAGGGCGACGATCCTCACGGAGGCGTTCAATCCCGCTTCCCGCAGGGCCTCCGCCCTCGGCTCTGCGTCGTTTATGAGAAAAGAGTTACCATAGGCGACCTCCCTTATCGATACGCTCTCTGGAAAAGCCAGCGTCACATGCGATGAGAGGGAGTTCTGTATGTTGTAGCGGACCTCTCCGTTCAGATAGCTCTGGAAAGAGCCGCCTACGCTGAAAGGGACGACCACCACCGAGATCGTAAGGATTATCGACAGGAACACGAGCTTCCTGTTACCCATCTCCCTGCGTGCAAAGCTCCACGGGACGCCCAGCTTCATGTTTCACCTCCGTCAACGATCCTTCCGTCCATGAGCTCTATAAGCCTGTCGGCGTATCTGCTGAGGCTCCTGTCGTGGGTTACGAAGATTATCGTTTTATTGTGCTCTGCGTTTATCCGCGAGAATATCTCCATCACGTTCTCCGCATTTCTCGAGTCCAGAGCGCCAGTGGGCTCGTCTGCGAATATCATGTCCTGGTCGTTTATGAGAGCCCTCGCTATGGCAACCCTCTGCTGCTCCCCGCCGGAGAGATTGACGGCATCCATGTCAGTGTCGTTGCTGAGATCCACCATCGACAGGAGCTCCTCGGCCCGCGCCCTCAGCTCACCTGCGGGAAAGCCCTTGATGAGGCCGGGAAGCATGACGTTCTCCAGGACGGAGTAGCCCGGGAGCACGGTGTAGCTCTGAAAGACAAAGCCCATGTTGGAGTTCCTGAAGAGGGCGAGCTCCTCCCTGCCCATGTCCTTGGTCTCCTTTCCCTTGACCACCACGCTGCCGCTGGTGGGCCTGTCCAGACAGCTCATCACGTGGAGCAGGGTGCTCTTGCCGCTTCCGCTCCTTCCCGTGATCATGACAATCTCACCCTCCTTAACGCCCAGCGAGACCCCGTCAAGGGCCTGAACGGTCCTCTGTCTCGTTGTGTATGTCTTGGACACTTCACGCAGCTCAAGCAGATTCATCATGCTAATATCTGATTTGTGGTATAAAAGGGTTGTTCCCCCGTCAGTCTCCACAGGGCCGGTCCGCCGAGCAGAGCGGTCATAGACAGACACATCCTTATATACGAAAAAACCAATCAGAACCATGCTGGTGCATTTTCGCATAGACGACCGTCTTATACACGGACAGGTCACGGTGGCGTGGAGCAAGCACATAAACTCGCAGAGGATAGTTGTGGCCAACGATGAGGTGGCAAAGGATGACATACAGAGGTCTCTGCTGCCTCTGGCCGCTCCGCCGGGGGTGGAGGTCCGCATAGTCCCCGTCAGCGACGCCCCGGAGAACACAAAGGACAAGCGCTCCCTGCTGCTGGTCAAGAACCCAAGAGACGCTCTGACCCTCCTGGATCTCGGCCTGGACGCAAAGGAGATAAATCTGGGCAACATGGGTTTCGCCCAGGGCAGAAAGAACCTGACAAAGAGCCTGTCGCTCAGTGACGAAGAGATACGGCAGCTTAAGGAGATAGAGGGCAGGGGCGTCAGGGTCTATTTCCAGATGCTCCCGCAGGACAGGCGCGTGCCTCTGGGTGAGCTGGTCAGATGAGCTTCGAGGACCTCGCGACAGAGCGCAGGAATCCCCGGAGGATAGACGGCAGGAGCACGGGAGAGATCCTGCGTTTGATCAACGAGGAGGATTCCGGAGTGCCTATGGCCGTTGGCAGGGTCATTGACGAGATAGCGCGGGCCGTGGACGCCATGCATGGGCGTCTCACGGATGAGGAGGCCAGGCTGATATACGTGGGCGCGGGCAGCAGCGGCAGGATCGGTGTGATGGACGCTTCAGAACTGAAGCCCACCTTCAATTTCGACAGGGCCCTCGCGATCATGGCCGGAGGCATGGAGGCCTTTCTCAACGCCAGAGAGGCGAGCGAGGACGATGAGGGACAGGGAGCGGAGGCGGTGAGGGATGCTGGTGTGGGTGTCAGGGACTGTGTCATAGGCCTGACGGCCAGCGGCAGGACACCCTTCACGATCGGGGCTCTCAGGGAGGCGAAGAGCAGGGGCGCTCTGACGGTCCTGGTCAGCTGTGATCCCGGGGTGAGGCACGGCTTCGACCACGAGATCGCCATAGACGTGGGTCCGGAGGTCATAGCGGGCTCAACGCGCATGAAGAGCGGCACAGCGCAGAAGCTGGTCCTCAACATGATCAGCACTGCCCTCATGGTGAGGATGGGCAAGGTGTACAGGAACATGATGGTGGACGTCACCCCGAAGAACGAGAAGCTCGTCGACAGGGCTATAAGGATAATAGCGGAGTGCGCCGGAGTTGACCGCGACACCGCGGGGTGCTATCTGGAGGAGAGCGGCCGGAACGCCAAGACGGCCATAGTGATGATAAGGATGAAAGCCTCGAGGGGAGAGGCGGAGGCCATGCTGAGAGAGAGGACGATATCGGAGATCCTCGGTGATTGACGTGTTCCCCATAATCGTCGTGACCCATGGACGGTTCGCTGGCGCGCTGATAGAGACGAGCGCCATGATCGCCGGGCATCAGGAAGAGCTGTACGCCGTTGAGCTCGAGGAGGGTCAGAGTCCGGAGAGCCTGAAGGACAGGATAGAGTCATTGCTGTCAGAGAAGGCACTCATACTCACGGATCTCTTCGGCGCGAGCCCGTTCAACGCCTCGATAAGGCTGCTAGACAGGGCGGAGGTCGTCACGGGCGTGAACCTGCCGATGCTCCTCGAGGTCCTGATGAACAGGGACATCACGGTCGAGGAGGCGGCATCGCTGGCGGAGCGCTCCGGCAG
>DAEG01000093.1 GCA_002495235.1 Euryarchaeota archaeon UBA287
GCGCTCTTGAGAAGAGAGCGGAGGACGAAGCAAGAGAGATGCTCGGAGGTGGGGATAAGCTCAGGGTTGAGGACGTGGACCTGCTGGGAGAGGGGATGATGTGTGGCGGGAGGGTGAAGATGCTACTGGAGCATTTTGGTGCGAAACAGAGAATAACGGTGTTCGGCGCTGGCCACGTGTCCAGGGCTTTCGCTGAAGTAGCTAGGATAGCGGGATTTGGTGTCCGTGTCGTTGACGACAGGCAGGATCTGCTGTCCGGTTTTGAGGGTTGTGAGACTGTGCAGGGCAGATGTGAAGACGTAGCGGAGGGCATCGATGTGGACCGAGATTACGTTGTGATAATGACGAAATCACACGAAGAGGATCTCGAGGTTCTGAAGAGGCTCGTAGACAGAGGCAGCCTCTATCTCGGCGTTATAGGCAGCAAGAGANNGTTCGCCCGGGCGCTGGGCGAGGACAGGATGGAGAGGGTGAGGATGCCCGCAGGCTTCAGCATCGGATCGCAGACCCCGGGAGAGATTGCCGTGAGCATGCTCGCGGAGATCATAGGGGTTAAGAACGGCGCGCTCTGATGCGTGTGAGGGATGAGCAGCCTCTAAGCCAGCTCTGACTGTGAGAACTCAGGGTAGAGCTCCCAGTTCTTCATGAAGCATTCCTCCGGCTCCAGCGGAGAGTGCTCGGATATGTACTCCACCATCAAGTCCCTTACCTCAGTGGTGGAGCTGTAGAGCACTCTTGCGCCTCGGGGAATGAACTGTGACGTTGCCCTGTAGTTGTTCACGGCCACCGTGATATTCTGGTCCTCTGACACAGGCATCCCGTTCAGCCTGAGCTCTGTTATCCTCTCGCCTACCGGTTTTGTTACGTCGACCCTGTACTCGATGCCGGACCACATGTCATAGTTGTAATCGGGAAATGACTGGTTCCTGGTCGGCAAGGGTGTCATGCCATCGTAGGTATCGAAATACCGCGCGTTCCATTCAAGGACGTCCTTCACGATCGCTCCTGTCGCCTCAACCACGAAGAGAGTGTTATCGTATTGATAGAGAGAGTATGCGGCCTTAAGCCTGATGGTTCCTGCCGGTAACATGGCGTGATCTGAAAATAAGGCAGCGCACGAGGCATCCACAGGGTAACCCGCCTCCGCGGCGGCCTCTGTCTGTGCGAGATTTATCAGATCCACTGTGGGGCCGTAATGCATTCTGGCGGCAAAGCCGCCGGGAAACTCTCCGGTCGTCTCGCCTATCGGGGAGTTCACGTACCTTCTTGTGGCATCCTGGTACGGCATCATGAGCGCGAGGAATGAAGGGTCCTCTGGCACATCGCTCATAGACCTGACCTCTCCGGCCTTTGATGAGATCTCCCAGTCGCTCCCCGAGCCCGTGAGCTCTATCCTTACATCGCACAGGCTTATACCAGCGTTCCGCGGCTCCATAATCAGGACATCTTTAACGTCCTCGTTCAGCGCGGCGTGTGCGTGGCCGGCGAGGACGATATCCACCCCAGAGACGCTCTCTGCCAGATCCCGTGCGAAGTTCTCTTCGTGCCCGTAACCAAAGTCTGGATTCGTTCCCGTGTGTGCCGTTATAACAATGACATCCGCTCCCTGTGACTTCAGTTCCTGAACGCATGCCTTTGCCTCTTCGACAGGGTCCGTGAATCTCAGTCCCGCGATGTTCTCAGCCCTCTCCCAGCGTGGTATCGCAGGTGTCGTCAGGCCTATGATGCCTATACCAATCCCGCTCAGGTCCTTTATCACATAAGGCGCAAACATCCTGCTGCCGTCTGTGCTTTTCCTGACGTTCGCGGCAATGACCGGGAACTTTGCCTCAGAAGCGAATCTGTTCAGCGTGTCAATTCCGAAGTTGAACTCATGGTTCCCCAGCGTCATGGAATCATAGCCTATGATGTTCATTGCCATGGCCATAGGATTGTGAGCGTTTTTGCGCAGCACGTTGTAGAGATAGTTAAGTGGTGTTCCCTGTGTCGTGTCACCGTTGTCCAAAACTATCGTGTCTGGGTTTTCCGCCCGCGCCTGCTTTACGTAAGTGCATATCTTAGCCATTCCGCGTCCTGAGCCTGTGAGGGGAGTGTCGGCGAAATAGTCCCAGCTCTCCATCTGCCCGTGCATGTCCGAGGTCCCTATGATCCTTATCGTCCTTATTTCCCGCGCTTCAATGCCCATTGGTACCAGTGCTGTGATAATGCAGATTGCGGTGAGCGCCACAAACAAAGCAGACAGCTCGTGATGATCCGTATGCCGCTTTTCCATGCATTGACAGTGGCGTTATGCCATTATATGTGTTGTGTTCTGTAATCGATCAATTACAAAAGGTTTTTAAAAGGATAACATATACTATAAATTATGGTGATGACTGAGATCACGATCAGAGTGCCCATACCGAAGGAGTTTGATGTGGGAAAGGATGTGAGGGTGGAGCATTACACTCCCTTCAAGGGCGAGGGTGGTAAGCTCCTGCTCAGGGTCAAGGATCTTGATCAGGAAAAGATAAGAGAGGTCATGAAGGATCCCAATGTTCTGCAGCTCGATGTCGCCGGCCCCGTGGCTTCGATCGTGCTCAACAGATGCGCCGTCTGTGAGATAGCCAAGGGCTCCTTCCTGCTGGAGGCGAAGAAGGAGGATGACAAACACATGATCTGGAGGCTTCTCTCCGTTGACGAGTCATTCAATCCAGAAGTGCTGAAAAAGATAGGTGCGGAGATAGTGTCAATAAAAAGGTTCTCGGAGATCGCCGAGCTCACGGAGATGGAGGAAGAGGTGCTCAGGCTGGCCCACGGCATGGGATACTTCGAGACCCCTAAGAAGACGCGGATAAGGGACATAGCCACAAGGGTAGGTAAAAGTCCATCTACGGTCAATGAGATCATACAGAGGGCAGAGAAGAAGGTCATTGGTCAGTGGATCTCTGGCTGATCCTCCACTTCGTTTCTTTTCCCCTGTCCTCTATCTCTATACCGCACTCCCCCAGCTTTCCTCTTATCATATCCGCGAGATCATAGCGCTTCTCTTCGCGCAGGATCCTCCTGATCTCGAGAACTCCGTCTATGATCTCCGGCTTAACGCTTACCTCCCCTCTGTGCTCGAAGAGACCCAGGATCCCGGATATCTCTCCTATAAACTCTTTGAGCTCTGTGACTGCTCTATCATCGGTTAGGACGCTCTGATTTATGGCCTTTGCCAGTGGAAAGAGTGCTGCTATCGCCTCTCGTGTGTTGAAGTCATCATCCATGGCGTCAAAGAACTTCTTCCTGCACGACTCCAGGGTCTCTCTGAGCTCTTTTTCCTCACGCTCTTCGGTGTCCTGTGCTTCCAGCGCTTTCCTGAAGCTGTTATCAAGTCTGTCGTACGCCTCGGTCGCCTCGTTCAGCAGGTCGTAGCTGAAGTCTATGGGGCTCCTGTAGTGCGCGTAGAGCAGGAAGAATCTCAGGGCCATCGGATCGTAGCTCTTCAGGATCTCTCTTATCGTGAGAAAATTGCCGAGAGATTTTGCCATCTTCTCACCGTTCACCAGCAGAAATCCGGTGTGTAGCCAGTACCTGACGAACGGCTTTTTGCCCGTTATGCTCTCCGCTATTGCTATCTCGGCCTCGTGGTGCGGGAATATGAGGTCTATGCCCCCGCCGTGCATGTCATACTGTTGACCCAGGTAGTTAATAGATATCGCAGTGTCCTCTATGTGCCATCCCGGCCTTCCCCTGCCCCAGGGGCTATCCCAGAATGGCTCGTCCTCCTTCATCTTTTTCCACAGAGCGAAGTCCTCCGGGCTCCTCTTGTTCTCGTCTACCTCTACTCTCGCTCCGGCGACCAGCTCCTCCTTCCTCTGGCCCGAGAGATTGCCGAAGTCGCCGAATTTGGAGACGTCAAAGTAGACGCTGCCGTTGCTCTCGTAGGCATAGCCCTTTGCTATGAGATCCTCTATCTGCTCTATTATCTCGTCGACGTGCTGCGTTGCCCTTGCAAAGAGGCTCACGCTTTTTATGTTCAGTCTTTCCATGTCCTCATAGTATATCCTCAAAAACCTCTCAGCCAGCTCTTCAGCGCTGATGCCCTGTTCCTTTGCCCTGTTTATGATCTTGTCGTCTATGTCAGTTATGTTCTGCACGTAAAAGACGGAATAGCCCTTGAAGTGGAGATATCTTGCCACCACGTCCATTGCCACATAGGTCTTTGCGTGCCCTATGTGCGGGTAGTCGTAGACCGTCGGGCCGCAGACGAACATCTTCACGATCCTTCCCTTGAGCGGCTCGAATTCCTCCTTGGTCCTGCTCATAGTGCTGTAAACGAGCATAGGCCTAATGCCAATAGCTCTTTAAAACCTTTATCAGGGGACACAATCTCGAGAGTTGTGGTAATGGTGTTCTGCGTTCTCGTTCTCCCAATGCCCATGCAAGGCGACGGCGAGCGGTGTCGTCTCCTTCTGCGCTCTCCGCTTGTGGAAAGAACTTCTGTATGAGCGCGAAGCGGGCTGATCTACATAACGCTTTTAATAATATTCTGCACATTTTCTACGCGTGTAACGGGATGGCACAGCTATGAAAAAGGTAATACTGTCTAACCTTCCGATGCTCCTGCATTTCAGATTCCACGCCCTTGCATATGGGACTGTGAACGACGCATCTTTTCGCCCTGCGCCGTGGGCGGAAAAAAGCAGTTTCACAGGCACAAAGTAATACCGTATTAGTCTCTTTATATTTATACCATTCGATTTTTACGCCTGAATCCTGCTTTTGTGATCCTAGATTGTGTCTCTCTGATCAAAAGGCGGAGATACGTTGCGCTAATTAATACTCGCTCTACACCAGCGCATAGCCTATGAGAGAGAAGACTATGGCAAAGGAGCACAGGAAGGGAAGACCCGCGTTAGCCCTTGTCTTCATCGTTGCTATCAGGAGCGCCACCGCGCCCACGATCGTGCCCGCCGCGGCGAACAGGGCTATCCTCGGGTCTGAAAATGTGGATAAGGACACTACATAGCTCGAGGGCAGAACTATATCCCCCAGACCGAGGAAAAAGGCAGTAGGCTCACCTTCAGGATCCCTGTTCTCAACCTTGAAATCCCTGCTCTCAGGGAAAACGAGTATCACTGGAAGGCTCAGGTCTATCACGCCCTCGGCCATTGAGACCATGTGCTTTGTCACGTACACGGAGACAGCGTCATACGCCGCCAGCACTATCAGGAGCACCGCCATGAGCTCCGGTGTCA
Organism: Euryarchaeota archaeon UBA287; assembly: GCA_002495235.1. Taxonomy (GTDB): domain Archaea; phylum Thermoplasmatota; class UBA186; order UBA287; family UBA287; genus UBA287. The sequence continues at coordinate 5,226 of DAEG01000093.1, forward strand.
GAGAGATCCCGAGCATCGCGGTCACTCCCACGGCAAGAACAAAGCCGCAGGCGTCTGCTATCAGCCAGTTCTTCTTTTTTGTCATGAAATATACAAGGGCTGTAGAGAGGATGGGCGAGACGCACACGGAGACCACCGCTCCGAGAGGTTCGAGGAGGACGTAGAATGTGGAGGTCATCGCCAGGAATATCGCGAAGAGGAGTAGCGCGTTTATCGTTCTTTTCCTGTTCCTGCGCAGGAGCAGCACCATAATGACCAGCGCTATGGGAAATATGAGAAACAGCGCAAGAACGTTTGTGGAGACGTCAGGATCCTCAAAGGCGGAGAAGCCCAGCTCTAGAAAAGACGGCGCCACAATAACCGCTACGATCTGCGTGGCCAGCAGGAATATAAGAGTAAGAACGAAACTCTTTCTCACACCAGTAATCCTCCTGTCACCTTATAGCGGTTTCCCTGCCTCGGTTCATCAATGACTTTTAGCGCCAGAAAGTACTGCACGGTCCCCGGACCGGGAGTTGCTAATGTCTTTACCTCTCTTACCCCGCGTCTCACCAGTAGGGAGCTGCCCTCGGAGTTAACCGCAGAGATGAGATCCAAGGCCAGATCCCCGTCGTTGGCGTTTATGCCGTAAAGAAGCGCGGGGACTATACCCAGGTAAGCGACGTCCACGATGTCCATCTTGAACCCCTCCACCATCACTCTTGGTCCATTATCAAAGGCCTGCAGCACGGGAGAGATGCCCGCCCGATCAAGAAAACCCTCACCCACAGCCACGAAGAGTGGCAGATGGTCAAGAATGCCTCTTATATAACCAATCCTCACCGTTGTTTTCTTGCCCGCTGTCTGCGGTGGGCACAGGGCAGGAGAGCACAGGGACTGCCAGAACGGCACCTCCTTCGCCTTGGTCTCTGTTACGCTCTTGACGTAGTCGTCTCTGATCACCGAGCTGATGTAGTTACCAACCGAGCCATAGCCCGAGTCATGCCATCTCTGAGGTTCAAAAAGCTCGAGCTTCATGAGTTCTTCACCCATCTCCTCAATCCCCTGCCTGTCAATCTCATAGTCAAACTTAAGGTTCTTCAGCGCGGGCTCAACCACGCTCCTGTTGAGTCCGGTCAGCTGCTCGGCGTAGTCGTAAAGCCTGCTGTCATTGCTATTCAGCGCCCTGTTTATCCAGTCTGTGGCCGCGATGTGCGCAGCCACAAAACCCGTCAGAACATCGTCGTTATTCTCGCTCCAATCTTCCCTTGCTGCGATAACGCAGCACGGGTGCCCTCTCCAAATCTCGCTGCTGTTCGTCACACATTCTGCCATTCCCCTCTGGACCGCGAGCGCTGCCCACGGTTCCCACATGACCGCTCCATCTATGGTGCCCCCTTCAAGGCTTGTTATCATCTCAGGAGGACTTAGTTTTATGATCGCAGCGTCACTACCAATGCGCACGCTGCCCTGACCCGCGGCCAAAAGAAAAACCGCAAAAACTGCGATGAGCGATCTCACAGCTACAAATGGTCAGGGTCTTATTTAACGGTATCTGGGAAAAGAATATATCCTGCCACTAGTATCGTTGCAGGTGGCAGAGACCATAAAGAGCAAGGACATCGCCAGACTAAAGGCGGACCTTCTCTGCAACGGGATAAGGGTCAATCCGAATGCGAACTATTTTCGGGATATAGTCCCTGCGGGATACCCGGAGGGTGGGAAGTCGCGGGCAGGCATAGCAGGGAGCGGGAAATCCTTTATTTTAGAAAACGGTGAACCGTGCAACATCGGTGTTTTGCAGCCCTTTCTGGAGGACTCACCCTACGAGTTTGTGATAATGGACAGAGAGGGCTGGATACTGGAGAGCGGCAAAAAAGTGATCAGGGCGACGATAGTGGAGCCGAACTGGCATAGCTCCTCTCTCTTTGAGACCATCCAGCTGCACGGGAGGGGCTCTCTCGCCACCGCGATATCAAATT
>DAEG01000063.1 GCA_002495235.1 Euryarchaeota archaeon UBA287
CCAGCGGGTTCTCCGGGTAGCGGTCGAGCTCTGTGCCTATCTCTCTCACGAGGTCATCCATCCCCTTCCTCATGTAGAGAACCTGAAGGGAAGAGCAGGATCTCTGCTCCCACGACACGATGTCCCTCGCTATCCTCTCCGCAAGGCCTTCCTCATACTCTTCGACGATCCCTACCCCGCACTTCGGACCGTGCTCTATAAAGACACCACCCACCGGCAGATCCTTCTTGTAGCTCATCACGGCATCCTCGCCGCCCCACACGATTATCCCGTCCATCCTCTCCTTCAGCCTCCGCTCCACGGAGCTGCTTCCGCCCCTGAAATACAGCATCGATATCGTGGACGCCAGCTCGGACGAGCAGTCCGCTATGCTCTCAAGAAACAGGTAAGGAAAGGACCTGTCCGAGGAAGAGACCTTCACAACGTTCAGGTTTTTTGTCACGATGCCGTTGACCAGAGATTCCACACCGCTGACGAATGCGTTGCCTGCGAGCACATGGAGAAGGGAACCCAGCGGAGCGGCGAAGAGCTCGACACCATCGACAGGGCCCCTGTCCCATCCGTCAAGGAAGTTGCCACCGAGCTCTGCCACTATCCTTTTTTCCAGGACGCTACTGGACAGGATCTCGGGCAGCATATTCAGCCCATCAGCTATAGTAGCCTCGGAGAGGCCGGACGCCTCCCGGAGGATCTCCATCGCTTTCTCCCTGTATCTGCCGCCCTTCCACGCGCGGCCCACCCCATCCAGAACGCGCAATATCTCCCTGCTGCCCATGGACTGGATCAGCTCTCTCTTCTCCTTTTCACCGTCATCGAACCTCTCGAAGAACTGCCTGATGCTCACGGGTTGGTTAAATACAAGATTCATAAAAAGGATGGATTTTTCTCTTAATTAAACTCTCCATCATGATCCATTTTTGGTCAGTTGGGCACACATAACGAGCTTGCTGAGGGGCGGCTTTAGCTCCACGGCGGCCGTGAGCGTGAAACATTGGCATAAGCGCCTCCCCTTTTGTCCCAATGCGCATCAAAATAGTAAGCCGTAAATATCGGAACGACATACTTATAAAAAGTAGATGAGACAGGATATGAAGGCCAGCGCTCTGCTAAAGGTATCTGAAGCAAATCTCAGGCGTGACTCCAAAACGGAAAGGGATACGACATTAATATTGGATATGCCTGAGTTATCTGCAACGAGCCGCAAAAGAGGTGAACGGGATGGAAGAGAAATTGCTTGAACTGATAAAAAAGATACAGCCCGATAGACAACTGCTTTCGTTTGATGAAGCCGCAACAAAACAGGCAGTCATATTGAGAATCCTATCCTCTCTGGGTTGGGATCCATTTAACATAGACGAAGTCCATCCCGAATACCCAGTAGGTGGGAAAAATGTAGATTACGCTTTAAGACATGATAATCACAATAAGGTGTTTATCGAAGTTAAAAAGGTCGGAGAAGACCTGGACAGGCATCAGGAACAGCTCCTGAATTACTCATTCCAGGAGGGTGTAAAGCTTGCTATACTGACTAACGGGATCACGTGGTGGTTTTATCTGCCTTTGCACGAAGGAAGCTGGGAACAGAGAAGATTTTATACAATCGAGATTTATGACCAAGACGCGAACGAGATAGTGCAGAAGTTTATTGATTTTCTGTCTAAGGAAAATGTCATATCTGGGAATGCTATAGTCAATGCAGAGAGTGTCTATAAGAGTAAGCAGAAGCAATACCTGATGAAAGATACAATACCAAAAGCGTGGAATAAGCTTGTGACCGGGCCTGACGAAGCGCTTATAGAGCTGATCGCAGAAACAACTGAAAAATTGTGTGGCTATAAACCTGACCATGGTACGGTAGAGGATTTCTTGGTTTCTCAAATCACAGTTCCAGTGCCCAAACAGCTACCTGCGTCACACAAAATAACCAAGAGTACAGAGAGCAGGTTCGAGGGAGAAGGTTACACGGGGAAATCAATTTCTGCGTTTACATTTAAGGGAACGAAGTATGAAGTAAGAACCTGGAAGGAGCTGCTGATCAGGATATGCAATATCATGGTTACCACACACAGGGATAGATTTGAACAGATCCTCACTCTGGCAGGGCGCAAGAGACCCTATTTTACAAGGAACCCGAACGAATTGAGGATCCCTGAGAGAGTAGATGGAACAGACATATACGCAGAGATCAATCTCAGCGCCAGCAGCATAGTCAAACTATCGATAGATGTGTTCTCGCTTTTCGGATATTCAAAAGGAGATCTTTTGATCGAGGTGAGATAAGGATGGTGCGACCAACAGTGCATAACAGATGTGCATTTTGCTTCTCTTGGCTCCGCCCAGATCTGCCCTTCAGGGAAACTTCAGATGTGCGTCATATGGCAGGCGGAGACAACACATTTACAGGGTATCCTGCAAAATTAGGGATGGGAGCGCGATGGAGGTATTGAGCGAGGCGGATACTAGGGCAAAACTCATTGATCCTGCGCTTCACTTGATTGGATGGACGGAAGATCTAATCCATCGTGAAGAGACCGCCTGCGGAATTGATATCATAGATGGAAAGCCCAGGCGGAGGGAGCGAGGGAGGATAGATTATCTCCTGAGGATCAGGGTTAATGCCAGCACGCAGCCCATAGCGGTTGCATTGCTTGAGGCGAAGAAAAACACAGAACCACCCGACAAAGGGCTTGAGCAGGCAAAGAGGTATGCGCGCTTAAACAACGTTCCATTTGTTTATTCCTCTAACGGGCATCTTTTCGTGGAATATGACTCCTCTACCGGTAAAACATCCCAGCCCAGCCCTCTCACAGAGTTTCCTGAACCCAGTGAACTTCGTGAGCGCTACGAGAGAGCATCAGGATTCTCCTTAGCAGGCGAAAGGGCTAAGCCTCTTCTTGTCCCGTATTCCGGCGGGGAGTCAACCAGACGCTATTATCAGGATGCTGCCATCCGTGCGGTGCTAGAGAGGATCGCACAGGGCAAAAAACGGGCTCTGCTTTACCTTGCCACAGGCTCAGGAAAAACCCTCATCGCAGTTCATCTGCTGAAGAAGATCGCGGATGCGGGCCAGCTTCGCCGTGCCTTATTCGTCTGTGACCGCGATGAGCTTCGCAACCAGGGACTCAGAGCATTTCATAACGTCTTCGGCTCTGACGCCGCAGAGGTGACCACATCAAATCCTCAAAAAAATGCTCGCATCCTCATAGCTACTTACCAGACCCTTAACGTATCAGGCGAAGGCGAGGATGCTATGTTTTTCCTTGAAAATTATCCTGAAAACTACTTCAGCCACATAATCATCGATGAATGCCACAGAAGTGCCTGGGGCAAATGGAGCATTGTATTAAGAAGGAACCCGGATGCCGTTCAGGTAGGCCTCACAGCAACGCCGCGCCACTGGGAAGGCGGTAACAGGGAAGAGCGAAAAGGGGATGAGGAGATAACCGCCAACAATCTTCAATACTTTGGCGAACCTGTTTATGAATATGATATGGCCCAGGGTATCGATGATGGCTACCTCCCTGCCTGTGAGATCATCAAACGGGATATTAATCTCGACCTTACGGGAGTGAGACGAAGGGATATTGAAGTTTATGGCGCAAGAGATGCCATCACGGGACAAAAGATATCCCCCGATGAAACACGTGAAGCCTACGAGGCTCGATCCTTTGAGGATGTCATTCAGCTGCCTGACAGAGTCAAAGCCATGTGCAGAGACCTTTTTGATATGCTTCTTGAAACCGGAGGCCCTGATCAGAAGACGGTCATCTTCTGCGTCCGCGACAGCCATGCCGACGCCGTGGCATCAGAGATGAATAACCTTTATGCCGACTGGTGTGCTGAGAACGATCGAAAAAGGTTTGAGCCCTACGCCTTCAAATGCACCGCTTCTGTGCAGGGGAGTAAATATATCAATGACCTGCGCGGCTCGCAGACGAGCCACTATATCGCAACCACCGTGGATCTGATAACAACGGGTGTTGATGTCCCTGTCCTGAGAAACGTTGTCTTTTTCAAGTACGTCAATTCACCAATAGCTTTCCAGCAGATGATGGGGAGAGGGTCAAGGATCGATCTGCCAACAAACAAGCTGATGTTCAGGGTCTATGATTACACAGATGCTACAAGGCTTCTCGGTGCCCCCTACATGATAAAACCGGGACCTACCGGAGAGCCAAAAGAGCCGACAGGGGAGAGAAGAGAAAGGGTCATCAGTGTAGAGGGATTTTACGTCCATATAAACCCTGCCGGGAAATACATTGTTACCGAAGTGGGCGGCAGGATGGGGATGGTGACGATCGAGGAATACACACAGATGATGGCATCCCGCCTCACGGAGAGGGTAAAAACGGTTGATGAGCTGCGTGACTTCTGGATTGACCCGGGCAAACGGAGAGAGCTCATAGAGGTGCTTCCCGACGATGGGAGAGGCTTATGCCTGTTGAGGGAGCTGACAGAGAGGAAAGACTATGACAACTATGATGTTCTCGCGGATATCGCGTTCGGGGTTGCGCCAAAGAGACGAAAAGACAGGGTTTTTGCCTTTCGATATAAGCATATGGAATGGCTTGGCAGCTTTCCTCAAAAGACCAGGGACGCTCTGATAGCTCTCGCGAGCCAGTTCGAAAAAGGCGGCATTGAGGAGCTGGAGAATCTGAACGTATTTCAGATACCGGAGATCATCAGAGCGGGGGGCTTGTCTGCGCTGAAGATCATAGGAAAGCCCGGGGACATAATCACAGAGATCAAAAGGAGGCTGCTGGCGACATGAGCGACAAAGAGCTCCTCGACTTCATGGTTGAGAACTCTGTCTATCCTTTTTGCAGCAAAAATGGAAAGATTTTCCTGAGATGCTCCAAAAAACTGAGTGAAGAAAAAAGAGAGGAGATGATACGGCAACTGGATATCAAAAATGCAAGCGAGTGCGAAAAGCTGAGAGAGGAGATAAAAAGAAGGGTGGCGGAACGCAGGGTAAACCGCCCCATAAAGGAGTGGATAGAGGAGGAGAGGCCGAGAGAGATGCTCATGCAACGGGGCGCAGAGAATCTGCCGCTGTCAAAACTCATGGCAATAATCCTGAGAACTGGCAGGGCTGGCATGAGCGCCGAAGAGCTCGCAAAGCTCCTGCTCAATAGTTTCGGGTCGCTCAGAGCGATAGATTCGGCGCCCATCTCTGAGCTATACGGGATTGAGGGCATAGGCCCTGCGAAAGCGGTTCAGATCAAGGCAGCGCTGGAGCTCGGCAAAAGGCTCTTCAAGGAATCAGCAAAAACAATGAAGAGGCTGAAGAAGCCAGAGGATGTGATCGGCTACGTCTCCGAGTACTACGCCCCCTACCTGAGGGACAGAGAGAAGGAGGTTTTCAATGCGATCCTTCTGGACATAAAAAACAAGCCAATAGATAACGTTGAGATAAGCATCGGCAGCGTTAGCGCAACCGTTGTCGATCCCAGAGAGATCGTCAGGGCTGCATCCCTGAGATCTGCGTCTTCCATCATACTGGTTCACAATCATCCATCAGGAGAGACGATGCCGTCGCAGGACGATATCGAGCTGACAGAACGCATTCGGGAGGCATGCAAAACGATCGGTGTGAAGGTTCTGGACCACATAATAATAGGCAAAAATGCTGATGACTTCTACAGCTTTGCAAAAGAGGGGCTGATGGGATGAGCCAGAAGGATAGGGTTATGAAGCTGCTGGGTCTGGGTGAGACAGAGAGTGTTGAGTTCAAGGAAAAGCCCAGCGAGCCTTTTTACAGAACAATCTCTGCTCTCGCAAACACGAAGGGCGGGACGATTGTTCTCGGTGTGAGCGACAGCGCTCAGATCGTTGGTGTCGAGCGCTCCGGCATGGAGGATCTGACGAACCGGATCGTGAACAAACTCTCGATCTATCCTGATATAGATACTGCTGATATAGATGATAAACGTGTCCTGATAATAGATGTTGCACGCTCAACCTATCCTGTCTCTTACGAAGGGAGATACTATGAGCGGGTTGGAAACACCACCAGAGAGATGAGCAGTAAGAAATTGCAGGCATTCATGCAGAGCAGAAGCCCATGGGACTCCATAACGGGGGATTTTTCACCGGAAGAGATAGATGGAGAGACGGTTGAGCGGTTCGTTCAGCTCGCCGTGGAGAGCGGAAGATTGACTGATGCAAAGGACCCTGTGAGGCTTGTTCTGCAGAAGCTGGGGCTGCTGGTTGATGGAAAACTGACAAACGGGGCGATCCTTCTCTTTGGAAAAGACCCAAAGTTCATCAACCTCTGCACAAGGATCGGCAGATTCAGGGATGAAACAACCATCATTGACGACAAGTGGGCAAGGGGAAACCTTTTCAGGCAGTTTGAAGAGACCATAAGCATGATCAGACAGCACATCAGTGTTCGCTATGAGATAGAGGACTTTCAGAGGCGTGACATCTGGGACTACCCCATACCCGCGATCCGTGAGGCGGTGCTGAACGCGCTCGTCCACAGGGACTATTTCGATACGGCAGATTTCATCCTGATCAAGGTCTACGATGACCACATCTGGTTCCACAATCCGGGGGGCCTCCCGGAGGGGATCACAGTTGAGCTATTAAAGGAGCCGCACGGCTCAGTCTTCAGAAATCCCCTGATCGCAAAGGTATTTTATCTTGCAGGTCTTATTGAGCAGTACGGGAGCGGGACCATAAGGATGGTTGAATGGATGAGGGAAGCGGGACTGCCTGAGCCTGAATATAAGGAGGAGATGGGCGGCTTCTCCGTCTATTTTTACAGGGACATTTACACGGAAGAGAACATGAGAAAGATGGGGCTGAACGAGAGGCAGATAAAAGCGGTTATGTTCGTGAAGGAGAAAGGAAGGATAACGAACAGGGAGTACAGGGGTATGTTTGGCATCACAGACAGAATGGCTCTCATAGACATTAATGAGCTCTGCTCCAGAGGAATATTGGAAAAGATAGGGACTACCGGCCGGAAGACGGAATACGTTCTAACCGGTAAAACCCGAAATAAACCCGAAATAAACCCGAAAAATGCCCCACGGCGCACTAAAGGCGCAAAAAAGACGCAAAAGGCGCAGGGCGAATCCGGCACGGAGGCGAAAAATGAATGAGATTGGTGAGGACAGCGTTAACGAACCATACAAGCTTCCCGATGGCTGGCGCTGGGTGAAGCTGAGGGAAATTTCAAAAGAATTTGTAAATGGTGGAACACCAGATACAAACGTACTAGAATATTGGGATGGGGAGATACCTTGGATAACAGGAGCAGATGTAACAGAGTTTTATGTTTCTAAAGGAAGAAAATATATAACAGAAGCGGGGCTCAGCCACAGTGCGACACATTTGGTTCCTAAAAATACTGTTTTGGTGGTTACAAGGACTGGCGTTGGGAAAATAGCCATCGCCGCAAATGATATATGTTTTAGCCAAGATATTACTGGGATAATTTGTGGTGAAAAAACTGAACCCGAATATTTGGCAAGATATATCTTATCTCGAGCAGATAATCTTGCAAGCATTCAAAGAGGCGCCACCATCAAAGGGATTATTAGAACGGATTTGGAAAATTTGAAAATCCCTCTTCCTCCTCTTTCTGAACAGCACCGCATCGCCTCAAAAATTCAGGATCTCATGCAGGAGGTGAAGCGTGCCCGAACTGCCTGCGAAGAGCAGCTTGAGGCGGCCAGGGCCCTGCCCAAAGCCCATCTGCGCCAAGTATTTGAAAGCGAAGAGTCAAAGAGATGGGAGAAGAAGAAACTGGGGGAGGTGTGCGAATTTTTGGATAGCATGAGGATCCCTGTAAATGATTCGGAAAGGCAAAAAAGGATTGTCGGTAAAAGCATTGCAAAGCTTTATCCCTACTATGGTGCAAACGGTCAAGTTGGATGGATTGATGACTATCTATTTGATGAAGAATTAGTTTTATTGGCTGAAGACGGTGGTTTCTTTGGATCAACCGATAGACCAATAGCGTATAGAGTAAGTGGCAAATGTTGGGTTAACAATCATGCACATGTTTTGCGTGCAAAGAGAGATGTAATAGACCTAGATTGGCTTTACTTTACTTTGGCAATCCGTCCTGATGTAATAGATTTTGTATCTGGAACGACCCGTCCAAAACTTAATCAGGAGCAAGCCTCACTTATTCTTGTTCCTCTCCCTCCTCTTTCCGAACAGCGTCGCATCGCCGCCGATCTAAAAGAAAAAATGTCACATGCGGAAAGACTTCGCACGTCCATTGAGAAGCAGCTTGAGGCGATAAATGCCCTGCCGCAGGCAATATTGAGAAAGGCGTTCAGAGGTGAATTATGAATTATCGCGGGTCATACAGACATCTCCTTCGCAATAGCAAGGCTGCAATGATTGCAGCTGTTGAAATATACAATAAACCAAGATTTGATTACCGCGAAGAATGTTTCACCATACTGCTGTTGAATGCATGGGAACTTATTCTAAAGGCGTTTCTATCCAAAAAAGGCAAATCAATCTTTTATAAAAAGAAACGAAGAGAGCCGTATAAAACTCTTTCATGGAAAGACGCTTTTAATAAAGCTGAAAATTTTTTGCCATCTAACATTGAACCTCTACCTGTACGAAAAAACCTTGAACTTCTCAGCACTTATCGTGATAACGTGATACATTTTTATAATAAACAGGGTTTTGAGGTAGTTATTTACGAATTGGCACAGACCGCAATTACTAATTACAAAGACCTTTTGAAAGAAGCATTCAATCTTGACCTTGGAGCCGACATCGGCTGGTATTTACTACCGCTAGGTATTAAGGCACCTGTTAATCCAATAGAGTATATTTCAGGAAAAAATTTCTCAGAAAATCACCCGATGCCAGCAGCCACAAGGCAGTTTCTTTCAGAGTTGAGGTCGGCTGTAGAAGAAGTGCAAAATGCACACGCGGATACTGGGCGACTTCTAACCATATTTACTGTAAAACTTGAGTCGTCCAAGAAAATTGACAAGGCTGATGTTGTGGTTGGCGTTCAGAGTGCTGGTGAAGAACCGGGTCCACTTGTTATTGAAAAAAAGGTAGACCCAAACATTACTCATCCACTACGCAGAAAGGATATTCTTGAAAAGATTGGAACTCTTCATGGAACCAAGTTTACATCTTACACATTTGACGCAATCGGTTGGAAGTATGATCTAAAGTCTGATCCTGTATACTGCTGGAAAGCTACAGAAGGAGTGCTCACGAGATATTCGTATGATATCATTCCTAGGATAAATCAACTATCTGAATCTGAGGTAGATGTAGCCATAAACGAATACCGTAAATACATGAATAATAAAGAAAGAAAGAGAGGTGAATTATGAACCAGAAAAACAACCGCAGGATCACGACCCCCCAGTCCCTGAACGCGTACATAAAATCCATCTGCGACATAATGAGGCGCTCCGGCAGGGCGAGCGCTCTTCAATACGTCCCTGAGCTCACGTGGATGCTCTTTCTGCGCATACTCGACGAGCGGGAGGAGGAAGAGGCGGAGGAGGCAAGAGCGCTGGGCATTTCATTCTCGCCGTCTCTGGAATATCCCTACCGCTGGCGGGACTGGGCATCACCCATGGGAAAAAAGAGGCTCGAATTGCAGTTCGGCACGCTTGGCGCATTCATGTCCTTTGTCAACGGCGATCTCATACCCTATCTCCGGAATCTCAAGAGCAGACCCGGAGCAACCCCGCGCCAGAAGGTCATAAGCGAGGTCTTTTCATCCACGGAGAGGACGTACATAGACACAGAGAGGAATCTTCTGGACATCCTTGATAAGATAGACACGCTCTCGTTAGAGAGCATGGATGAGACGCACATGTTCCCCATATCTCAGGTCTATGAGGGGCTGCTGCAGAAGATGGGCGAGAAGAACAATGACGGGGGCCAGTTCTTCACCCCGAGAGAGGTGATAAGGGTGATGGTGAGAGTCATAGACCCGGAGATAGGCAAGACGATCTATGACCCGTGCTGCGGGACCGGCGGCTTTCTGGCGCAGGCGTACCAGCACATGAAAGCAAAAGCAAAAACAGCCACGGACGTGGAGATCCTCAAGACAAGAACTTTTTATGGCAGAGAGAAAGAGAACCTCGTATATCCGATTGTACTGGCAAATCTCGTTCTCCAGGAGATAGATGAGCCACACATATGGCATGGGAATACGCTGACAGGTCTGGAGACCTACGGAGGGTTGTTCTCAGAAGCGCCCCCGCTCTTCGATGTTGTGCTCACCAATCCTCCATTCGGCGGGAAGGAGGGCAGAGACGCCCAGACGCAGTTTGCCTATAAGACCGCCTCGACGCAGGTGCTGTTCCTCCAGCATGTTATGGACAGTCTCAAACCCGGCGGGAGGTGCGGGATCGTGATGGATGAGGGGGTGCTTTTCCGCACTAACGAAAGGGCCTTCGTCCAGACAAAGCGCAAGCTTCTGAGCGAGTGCAACCTGTGGTGCATCGTCAGCCTCCCCCCAAAAGTCTTCGTGAACGCCGGGGCGGCGAGCAAGACCAATCTCCTGTTTTTCACAAAAGGTGAGCCCACGGAAGAGGTCTGGTATTACGACCTATCCGACCTCAACATAACAAAGAAACAGCCTCTGACTATCGCTCACCTTGAGGAGTTCTTTAAACTGCTGCCGGAGAGAGCGGAGAGCGAGAGATCCTGGCGTGTGTCTGCGCAGGAGATCGCGGCAAGAAACTACGACCTCAAGGCGGTCAACCCGAACCGCAAGGCAGGAGAGGACACAAGAACGCCTCAGGAACTGCTGTCAGTAATAGAGTCGCACACAGACGAGATCAGAGATGCGATAGCCCTGTTAAGAAAAGGGATGACGTAGAGTGCGTCGCTGATGCTTTCCTTTATCGTGCCATCGAGGTGCTTTATCATGAGCGCTCTGCACCTTTCCTGCAGCGCTGAAAGAGCTGGACTCTCATCTTTTGGGGTGCGCACTCCTGGCTTCTCCACCGAAATTAAAAAATAAGATGTGGCTCATACAAGAATATGGTAAAGATCTGCTACGTGTCTCAATCCTTTTACCCGTACACCGGCGGTGTCTCTGATTACATCATTGATCTCGGCAAAAAACTGACAGGAGAGGGCTACGAAGTGCATGAGGTGACGCTGAGCACGCCTGAGACCCTGAGATACGAAGTGGTCGAGGGCATCCACACCCACAGGTTCTACAGGAGAGGATCGCCGGACACGATATCGGAATACGGGATATTCAAGGAGAACATACTCAAGGTAAGCCATGGAGAGCGGGTCCGTCCTGACGTGCTGTCGCGCAGGGAGAAGTTCGGATACAGGAAGTATCTCAAGATGAACGATGAGGCCCTGAAAGAGGTGAAACAGCTGAACGATGAAGAGCACTTTGACATAATACACGTGCACGACTTCCAGTTCCTCCCTCTCGGGGGGCTGCTTCGTGATGAGGGCATAGACTGCCCGCTGGTGTTCACATGGCACATACCGTTCCTTGACAGCCTGCCAGAGGAATGGAGTGACTTCTTCGTGGAGTACATGAACGACTATGACTGCTGCATCCTCTCGACTGAGGAGTACGTCGAGGCTGCTGTGAAAGCCGGGCTGGAGAAGGAAAAGACAGTCTGCATAATGCCGTTCATCGATTCCGCAAGGTTCAGTCAAGGAGACGGCAAAGCCTTCCGGGACAGGTACAGGCTCGACTGGGCCGGGGACCAGACGATAGCGCAGAAGCCACAGACGAGGGATGACGCAATGGCCTGGTTCTACTACGTGCTCTACGGTCAGAGACCTACCGAAACCCCGTTCCTCGAGGGGCCGCCGGTCCTCCTGTGCGTCTCAAGGATGGACCCGCGAAAGGGGCAGGCGACGCTCATAGGCGCCATGCCCTACGTGCTGGAGGAGTTCCCCTACGCAAAGGCCGTTTTCATAGGCAACGGATCCCTCACCGGAAAGATAATAGCCAGCAAGAGCAGGGGAGGCTACGTAGAGAGGCTCAAGGATCTCGTGCAGCAGAGGAACCTGAGCAGGAACGTGGTGTTCACGGGGCACGTCGACGACGAGACCCTGAGGAACGCCTTCTCATCGAGCCTGGTCGCTGTCCAGCCGAGCATAATGGAGGGTTTCGGTCTGACAGTCACGGAGGCCATGATGTTCGGGAAGCCGGTCATAGGCTCGATGGTCGGTGGTATAAAGCACCAGATCGTTGACGGCGAGACGGGCTATCTCTTCAACCCGGGCAACTACAAACAGCTGGCGGACAGGCTTCTTGAGCTTTTGAGGGATCCCCAGAAGGCGACGGCCATGGGCAGGAACGGGAGAGAGAGAGCCCTGAAGCTCTTTGACGTCTCGCGCGGGCTAAAGGATCATCTGAAGGTGTACGAGAGAGCACTCCGGTGATCTGATCGCGGCTCTGTCCACGGCCGTGGGTCAGGACAGGAAGAAAGCCGTCAGTCATGTCCACCGCGGATGACTACTCAACTGACAACAACAAATAAATACTGATATTTTTATTAGAAAAACATGAGCGGAAAAACTCTTTTGGCAACGCTTTCCGTGGCACTGCTGCTCATCCTGCCCTTTGCAGGAGCCCAGGACATGGGTCTGAACAGATACCTGAGCGAGGAGCAGTATAGACACATGGAACTCATGGGGTATACGACAGCGGAACAGTTTCAGGCACTTGCCGAAATCGCACCTGACGCGCTGTGCGAGGAGCTTGACATAGACTACTACGAACTCGAGAACATACTGGAAGCCATGCCTTACACGAGGGATTTCGAGCCTGTTTACGAGGAGGATCAGCCTCTCGGTCTTCTGCTGGAGGACGAGCCGAGGATCGTGAGCTACGAAGAGCTGCTGGAGGAGCAGCCGGATTACGTCGACATGAGCAGCACAGATCTCATACCAAACTGCCCACCGATAAGGAATCAGGGACAGAGAGGAACGTGTGCCTCATTCTCCGGCACGGTCTTCCTTGAGTACGAGTACATGAACTACGAAGGATACAACGACCTTGACCTCAGCGAACAGTACTTCTTTTACGCCTGCAAGCAGAGGGACGGCAGCCCGTACAGTGACGGAACAACGATGACCGCCGTGAGGGACACAGTCAAGTATGACGGTACGTGCTATGAGGACACATGGCCCTACAACCCGAACCCAACGAACGACCCTGCGCAGGGCCCAGCACCAGCAGGTGCTGCACAGGAGGCAAAGAGCTTTGTCTACCCGAACGTCAAGTACTGGAGCTCCAACCCCGGCATAAGCACACTGAAGAGCTACATAGACGACGGCCACATAATATCCTTCGGCACGGTCGTGTACAACTCGTGGTACAAATCGTCCGCAACAAAGAAGACGGGCGTCATAACGATGCCCATATCCGGTGACTCCGTCGCCGGCGGACACGCGATGGATCTGGTGGGCTACGTTGACAACACCAG
>DAEG01000050.1 GCA_002495235.1 Euryarchaeota archaeon UBA287
TTCTTCAGAGTGTCTGTATCGGCCTCGAGGATACCCTTCAGTTCTCTCTCATAATTTGAAGCAGGCACACCAATAAATGCTCTGGGCTTTTAACCATTTTTCGCAAGGAGCGACTCCGCAACCGCGAACTGTGGATCCTTTGAGAACGCGTGGTCGCAGCCGTACAGGCCGCACACGCCCTTCAGGATATCTCTCAAGAGATCGGAGCGAACAACGGATCCCAGGAACGTTATGTGCCCGAGATCTGTGCTCCTCAGGGACGTGCACGCCACGGTCCCTATGGTCTCACCCACCATATTAAAGACTCCGGCGATGCAGTCCTCGGCGCTTTTCTCTCTGCTCAGCTTTGACAGATTCGAGGCGGTAACCTCGCCAGACAGATCTCCTATGCTGTCGCAGATGTCCCCTACTAGGAGGTCGACGTTCTTTCTGTTGCCCCTCCTTGCCCTGTCTTCGTATTCATCAAAACTTCCCTCGGCGAACAGTGAGCAGAGGCCCATTATCGTGCCGCCTCCCACTCCGGTGCCACCCACATGCCTCCGCTTCCGCGTGTCAACCACCGATGTTCCCGTGCCGACATTAACAGCGAGCCCGCTGCCGGCGGCCTCCGCTACAGCATCAAATTCGTCAAATTTCCTCACCTTTATGTCCGCGATTCTTTCCGGAAGAGAGAGGCTTCTTATCCCGGTGACCCTGATCTCCTCCACGTCACCCAGGTGTGCCTCTATCAGAAAATCATCACTCTTTATCGTCTCTCTGATCCCATCGCTCCTGACGATCTTGACAAGTGTGGCTCCCCAGTCTATGCAGAGTATCATGCGGCTGTAGAGGTTTTATGGCTTAAGTTTTTTGTAGGCGGCCTCTATCTCCCCGTTCATTGTCCTTGCCGCTTCCAACGGATCCCCGCTGTCGTATATCGCTCTGCCAACTATCACAAAGTCCGCGCCATTCTTTATCGCGTCCTCTGCCCTTCCCCCCTGCGCTCCCACGCCAGGACTGAGTATCATGAGGTCCGGAGCCATGCTTCTGATGTGGGATATGCGCTCCGGCTTTGTCGCCGGGGCTATGAGGCCTACGGCCTTTGCCTCCAGGGCCAGCTCGATCAAGCGCAGGGAGTTTCCCTCGAAGAATTCCCGCGATCCTGCGTTGCTCATCTCGGCCACAACTATGGTGTCCATGACAGAGCTGCAGGCCTCTATACTCTCCCTTCCCATGAAGCCGTGGCATATCAGCGCTCTTGCGCCACTCGCCTTTGCTATCCTCGCTATCATCTCATTCGTGTGCGGCACATCAGCGGCCTTGAAATCGCATATGACCGGTCTTACCTCTGACAACTCTCTCACAATGCCGATACCGCAACTCAGCACCAGAGGATAGTTCACCTTTATTGCTGCCAGTTCATCTCTGAGCAGCGCGGCGAGCGCCAGAGCTCTCTCCCTCTCTTCAACATCCATGGCCAGGATAAGTCTCTTCATGACCCTCATGGTGAGATGAGGATAAAAACTCAGCGCTCTGCTCTGACCATAACTTCTTCGATCATCTTTGCCGCCAGACAGGCGGTGTTNNGCAGCCTACGAGAGAGGCGCTCTCTATGATCTCTCTCACCTCTTCAGGCCTGAGACCGTAGGGCTCCGGGTTTCCGATACCGGGGGCATAGGCAGGATCGAAGCCGTCCATGTCTATGGACAGGTAAACATTCTTCATATCCCTGACCCTGTCGCAGATCTCTCTCAACCGCTCATGTGTCTCAAATGAGGAGTAATACTCTATCCCGGATCTCTCTTCCTCGTCTGAGAATGATCTCACTCCCAAGATCATCATTCTGTCAATGCCGACGATCTCCGAGACCCTGCGCGAGGCACAGGCGTGGCTGTTTCTGCTTCCCATGTAGGAGTCCCTGAAATCCATGTGGGCGTCTACGATCACAACAGACAGGTCTTTTTGCCTCTTCTTCAGGGTTCTGACGACTATTGGCGTTATTGAGTGCTCGCCTCCGGCCACGATCGGAAATCCCCTTTCCGTGCGCAGGACCGAGGAAAGCTCATCCGCCAGCTCGTCATAGCTCACAGTGGTAGTCACGTCACCGAGGTCTCTGGCGTGCGGTATCCTCTTCTTCAGAAAACAGTCGTAGTTCTCAAAGTTGTACGAGGCGTTCCTTATGGCCTGCGGACCGAACCTGGTGCCAGGCCTGAAGCTGGTAGTTGCGTCGTAAGGAGCGCCAACAAAGAAGATCCCTGCATCCTCTGAGTTGTCCGCAAAGGATAGCTTCATACCATCAGCTTTCTCTTCCCCATAGACTCCAGGTATATGATCTCCTTTCCCTGCTCCATCTTGTCTTTCGATTCCTGCGGTATCGGTAGCTCAAACACCTCAAATGTCTGGGCGTCCATGAGCTGGGCGTTGTCGCCCTGTATCGATATCACCTGGGCGCTCTTCTTCTCGACGAGCGGCACTTCTATCTTGTGCTTCACGGGGAAGACCACGCTCCTCTTCTGCCCGTCAAACACCCCTATGGCCTCTATCCTCGCCTTTGCCTCTCCGTGCTTTCCGGGCTTAGATGTCGTTATTGAGACGATCCTGCAGGGTTCGTCGTCGATAAGCATGTACCGGTTCTCCTTGAGCTCTCTCACTTCGGCCTGCTCTTTCATAGGTTTTAAGTGTTTTTCTTTAAAATATATTTTTCCTTCAAAAAGTTTTAAATAAGGAGAAAAGAATGATTGTTGATGTTCGAAGTGCGGGACGTCATCGAAGCGATTCCATATGCTGTCTTCATATTCGATGAGGATTGCAGGGTTGTCATGGTCAACTCCTCGGCTCTGGCTCTCGGGTACTCTCAGGACGATCTCAGGGGCCGGCACGTGAGCGAGCTCGCTCTTCTGGACGAGCAGGACAGGCAGAGGATGTGCGCCAGTCTCGGAGAGGAGAGGTTCTCAATCGAGGGTAGCATAACCAAGAGAGGTGGGGGCGTTATACCCGCACGGATCTACGTCAGCCGGCTTGATGACGGGCACCTCATGGTGATAAGGGACGTTAGTGATGTGAAAAGGGCGCATGAGTACATCCTTGCCATGTCCCAGAAGGACGTGGAAGAGATAAGAAAGGCAAGGGATTACGCAGAGAAGATACTGAGGAGCATGCCCGTGCCAGTTACGCTCTTTGATGGGGACGGCGTGAGAAAGGACGTGAACGCCGCCTTTGAGAGATCTTACGGATATACGCGGCGCGAGATAGCAGGAACGCGGCTGGATGCGATCTACCCTGATCGAGAGGTAGAGAGGGTAAGAGCGGCATTCGAGCTCTGCAAGGAACAAGGTCTATCAACGTGCGAAACCATCGCGAAGAGGAAGGACGGGAGCAGGGTGCCCGTCCTTATAAGGTTCTCTGCCATGAAGGGAGAGAATGCGGAGATACTTGGTGTCAGCGTGGACGTAACGCCGCTTAAAGAGGCGCAGGAGTTTGCTGATCTGTTGTTGAGGAATGTTCCCGTGCCTCTATCACTGTTAGATTCTGAAGGAAAGCGCATGCTGGTGAACGACTACTTTGAGAGGCTCTACAAGCGCTCCGCAGACGAGATCGTCGGTAGTGATCTGATTGACATCTACCCAAAGAAACATCACAGGGCCCTGATGGACGCTTTTGATGCGGCCATGGCGCAGGGTCACGCCTCATGCGAGGTCGAGGTCATGATAGAGGGCAGGGAACTCATGCCAGTGGTCGTGAATTTTTCCTCTCTCGACGATCCTGATGGAAGAAGGATTGTCATAGGAACGGCTACGGATGTGAGCGAGCTGAAAGAACGGGAGATGGAGCTGAAAAGAGTGCTGGACAGCCTTCCCGCTGCTGTCTGGAGGAGCGACAGAGATAAGAGATGCACGTACATAAACAAGGAATTCACGAGGCTGCTCGGCTGGACGGGGGATGACTTGGTGGGCGTAAGAGACGATGAGGCGCCCTATGTGTGTGACGAAAGGACGGATCTGTGCGATAGGACGTGGAGTGAAGTCATGCACGAGGTCTGGGATCTGATAGACCGAGGAAAGAGACCAGAGCCCTTCGAGATACCGCTGCGCACCAAGGATGGGAGGGTGGTCGCGCACAGGGCCGTTGAAATACCTCTGGACGGTGGGAATGTGTGGGCCTCTATGGACATAACCACGGAAAAAATGGCAAAAAAAGGCAACGATAGAAATATTTAGATGGAAAGCCATTAGCTTCATAGCGGGGTAGGGTAGTCTGGAAATCCCGCCGGGCTCATAACCCGGAGATCAGTGGTTCAAATCCACTCCCCGCTATGACAAAGTATATAAGGGAAAAATCCTCTTCAGGTTACAGAGGTTTGACGGCCATAGCTGCGGGGAAACGCCCGGTCTCTTTCCGAACCCGGAAGCTAAGCCCGTAGCGTCTTCGACTGTACTGCGGCGCGCGAGCCCGCGGGAACTCTGGATGTCGTCAAGCCTCCTTTCGATGAAATATCTCATAGATCAGTTTTGCTTTTTTGTCCCCTATCAGCTCTACCTCTTTTAGCTCGCTCACGCTCGCATTTGCTATCCCTGCTATCGAGCCGAAGTGGTCCAGCAGGTTCTTTGCGAGCTTGTCTCCTATGTAAGGAATCGAAGACAGCAGGTATATCCTCTGGTCCTTGTGCGGCAGGTCTTTTCTCTCCCTGTACCACCTGCCCTTGATCTCTGAGTCGTTTTTGCCCTCCGCCTCTCTCTTTATGGCCGTCCGCAGGAAGCTCTTCAGCTCGCTGTCGTTAGTTGCAAAGAATGAGGGCACGCCGTACACAAATGATATCTCCATCAGTGCGCCGTATATCTGTGCATAGTAATCACGCTCCAGAGCCAGATAGCCGAAGATCTCTCCATGGATGAGCAGAGCGATCCTCGATACCCCCCTGCCGCCAATGCCCTCCGCACTCAGCAGTTTTACGAGCTGCTCGAACAGCCTGCCGTTCCTTATTGACGACAAAAAATCGTTGGGGCTCTTGCGCTCTATCAGCAGGATTCTCTCTCCCACTATAGCTATATCGCCCGCCCTGAGATTCGTTACTTCAAGGGGGAAGTCCAGCTCTTCAGAGAGCTCTCTGAGCGTGTCGTAGCAGGCAGCCTCTCTGTAATCGAGCAGAACCCTCATATGAGCTTTAATTTTCTGCCCGCCCTCTCGAGAGAGTTTATCGCATAATCCAGATCCTTCAGCGAATGTACCGCGCTCGGCTGGAGCCTTATCCTGGCCCTGCCTCTCGGCACGGTCGGGTAGACTATCGCCTGGGCGAACACGTTCTCAGCCTCGAAGAGCGTCCTGCTGAGCTCCGTGGCCTTTGCCTCCTCGCCCACAATGACCGGCGTTATCGGGGTTTTTGAAGTGCCGAGGTCGAAGCCAAGGGCTCTCAGCTTCTCTTTGAGGTAGTTGGTGTTGTCCCACAGCTTTCTGACAAGCTCATCGCTCTCCTCAAGGATCCTCACGGATTCCAGTGCGGCTGCGACATCCCCGGGGTTGAGAGCGCTGCTGAAGAGGAAGGGTCTCGCCTTCGNNCCTGAGTAGCTGGGACTACAGGCACCCCACAACGTCTCGCCTTCTGCTTCAGATACTCCGCCAACGCTTCGTTCCCGGCGATGTACCCGCCCATCACGCCGAAGGCCTTGGAGAGCGTGCCCATCTCTACATCCACTCTGTCATAGGCCTTGAAATGATCGACTATGCCCCTCCCATGGTCGCCAAGGACTCCTTCCCCGTGTGCGTCATCGACATAGACGATGCATCCATGCTTCTCGGCGATCTCTCCTATCTGGTCCATCGGGGCTATGTCGCCGTCCATGGAGAAGACTCCATCCGTGGCTATCAGGATCCTTCTCGGTTTATCCCTGAGAGCCTCCTTTATCGTGCTCTCGAGCGATGCCATGTCGAGATGCTTGTACACGTACCTCTTTGCCCTGCTGAGCCTGCACCCGTCGATCAGGCTCGCATGATTGAGCTCCTCGCTTATTATGGCATCCCCCTCATCGGCCAGCGCCGAGATCGAGCCGAGGTTCGCGTTGAAGCCTGACTGCAGGAGTATCGCGCTCCTGCACCTCTTGAACTCAGCTATCCTCTTCTCGAACTCTTCGTGCAGGTCCATTGTCCCCGCTATGGTTCTCACGGCTCCTGCACCGACTCCATACCGGTCTATCGCCTCCTTTGCTGCTTTCCTGAGCCGCTCGTCGTTTGCGAGGCCAAGATAGTTGTTTGAGCAGAGGTTAAGAACTCTCTTGCCCTTTATCTCGACCCAGGCCCCCTGTGGCGTGCTGAGAGCTCTTATGTTGACGTATCTGCCTTCAGCCTTAAGCCTGTCAAGCTCTTCTCTGAGAAAGTCCATCTTAGGCATATTCAAACCTCCAGCACGACCTTTCCGCACTCCCTGTTCTTCATCAACTCAAAACCCTTCTCAAGATCATCAAGCCTCAGTTTGTGCGTTATTATCGGCTTCAGGTTCAGTCTCGGCAGAAGCGCCGCGACCTTGTACCACGTCTCGTACACATGTCTTCCGGTTATGCCGTGCACCTCTATGCCCTTGAATATGACATCGTCCGTAAGATTCACGTTGACGGGCGCGTGGAAGAGTCCCAGGAGAGAGAGCCTGCCGCCCGGGTAGAGGATCGATAGAGCCTTCTGGAGCGCGCTGTCGCTGCCTGAGGCCTCGCAGACCACGTCCACCTTGCCTATGGCCTCCCGCTCGTCCTCCTCCATGAAATTTATCGTCCTGTCGGCTCCAACGGCTCGGGCTATCTTCAGCCTGTACTCCGAGCTGTCAGAGGCGAATATCTTTCCGGCGCCGCACGCCCTTGCCACGGCTATCATCATGAGCCCTATGGGTCCGCAGCCAAAGATGGCGACATCCTTTCCCTCGACGCCACCACCGGCCAGCACGGTGTCTACCGCATTGCCAAGCGGTTCCTGCACGGACAAAAGGTCATTAGGGACGCTCCTGTCATTCTTCCATGCGTTCTGCGCCGGGAGCGAGAGGTACTCCGTGAAGCAGCCGTCCCTGTCCACGCCGAGGATCTCCATGTTCTCACACAGGTGTCTCCTGTTGTTCCTGCAGGAGTAGCACTCGTTGCAGAATATGTGCGTCTCCGCGCTCACTATGTCACCTATCTCTATGTTGTCCACGTTCTTTCCTGCTTCAACGACCTCGCCCGCGAACTCATGCCCTATCGTTAGAGGGATCTTCTTTATTCTTCCCTGCGCCCATTCGTTCCACAGGTATATGGAAAGGTCAGTCCCGCATATCGAGGCCACCTTGGATCTTATCAAGACCTCACTATCACCTATCTCTGGCTCTTTCACCTCTTTGAATGAGAAGCCTGGAGCCCTTGCTGCTTTGACTGCTGCTATCATATTATGCCCCTGCAATGTATCGGTTACGTATTATTTTAAACTATCCTTGTGTGTGGTGCAGATCTTGTCCGCGTCTATTCTTGAGCTGGTGTCGAGAGATCTGCCAAGAGGATCCTGTTTGGTATAGCTCACGAGACTAGCACTCCTGTTTGTGCATCTACAAAATCTGTTGTTTGCCCGTCCGCTCGGTCTCTGTCATTTTTGTGATGGCGTCATAGACCGATCCGAATTCGCCATTGACGATCACCTTTGCCGCTCTGGCAGCTCCCGGACTCTTCGGATTTGTGGCTATCGACAACCCCGCCACCCTGAACATTGAGACGTCGTTGCCAGCGTCGCCCACCGCTATGACCTCTCCCGTCCTTATGCGATGTTTTTCTGCGAACTCCCTCAGCCTGTCTCCCTTGTTGTCCTCGTCGACTTCTAGCACAAAGTTTTTTACTCTGCCCTCCTCATCGAACAGGATCCTGTTGCAGTAGATCTCAGACAGCCCGAGAGATTCACCGACCTTCTCTGCCACGACATTGGGGGCTCCCGTTATCAGAGCGATGGCGTATCTCTTTTTCAGCTCCGGCATGAGCTCTTTTACTCCCACTCGCAGCTCAAAATCGCCGACAACCCTCCCAATTTCACTCTCCGTGACGCCCCTCTCCTTCCAGTGCTCCAGCTCAAGGAGCTTGGCTTCTCGGTAGCCCATCGTTCGTATGAGCCTCTTGTACTCAGAGGACAGACCAAGTCTGTTCCTTATGACATCCCACGAATTGGTCCACTCTATGAGAGTTCCGTCGAGATCGAATGCTATGCCCTTGAACACGGGTTATAAAAGACTTTTAAATATTTAAGTTTCAAAGAAGATATCCCGCTGTGCTCTGTGTGGAGATCTCTAAGGAGAGGAACACAATCCCTGTTGCCGAGATAGCATCCTTCTGCAGGATAAGCTGGGTGTATGATGATGTCGTCTTGTGCGAGGGCAGCGCCGAGGTCCTGCGGCGTCTTGCGTATTCGAAGCGCGTAGATGAGCTGCTGTTCGCGTGTCGCATCGATGAGCTCTTCGGATCGATGCCGGAGATGGAGTACGATGATTTTTCTGTGAGGGTGTTCAACGCGGGGGCCGACAAGGGGCGCATGGAACGGTCAATAGGCTCAATGATAAGAGGCAGCGTGAGACTGGAGGATCCGAGGAATGAGTTCAGGGTCTTTATCGAGGGTGACGCAGTCCTTTTCTGCAGGAGCCTTTTCACGATCAGAGAGAGGTTTGATGATAGGCGGGCCACAAGGAGGCCCTTCTTCTCACCCACCTCTCTGCACCCAAGGCTTGCAAGAGCGATGATAAACCTCTCCGGTGCGGAGAGAGAGGTGTTCGATCCTTTCTGCGGAACTGGCGGCATACTGATAGAGGGAGCACTCATGGGTCTGAGAGTTCATGGTTCGGATATACAGCAGAGGATGATCGATGGCTGCAGGGAGAACATGGACTTCTTCGGGCTGGAGGGATACTCCCTGGAGTGCTCAGACGTGTGCGATCTGGACGCTGAGGGTCTGGAAGCGATAGTCAGTGATATGCCCTATGGAAAATCATCTTACACCGGCAGAGAACCACTGAAACAGCTATACTCGAGAAGCTTTACAAAACTCTGTGATATGCTGAAGCCGGGAGGCAGAGCTGTTGTCTGCACCAACAACCTCAGATTGCTGATGCAGCCAGACACAGAGCTCAGCCTGGTGGGCCTCCATAGCCTCTACGTCAACAAGAGCATGCGCAGATGGATAGGCGTCTTTACGAAGACTTAGGCTCGTACTTTCTGCGATCCACTTTCACACCAGACGGGGTGACTATGATCGTGTCACTCCCTAGCCCGGCGACGTCCCCATTTATGTCGTAGCTTAACTGCTTGAGATCTCTCGTCAGCTTCTTCATGACCTCTTCGTCTTCGGATATCGTCCCGATCCTAAGCACCAGCACGTTTCCATCGTAGACGAAGTTGGTCACGTCTCTCAGCTGATTGTAGTCCGTGATCTCCGCGATCTTGACGTACATGCCTCCTTCCGAAGGTGCTGCAGTGATGTCTGCAGAGTAATCCGTCAGATCTATGAAATTCTCCCCGGCTCCCTCCTCTCCTCCCCCGAACAGTCTCCTGAACGCCATGATTTCACCATGAATGGATGGCAATCTTGCATATTTATTTATTTCTATAATCCGTGTCAGTTCTTGGTCGTCTCTATCCGCTGGATGGGCTTTTGCATTCCGGGGCGTGATGCAAGTTTTAAATACTATAGAGCCCAATCTGTTTAGAGGTGAATTGTGGTAGAAAAGGATGAAGAATACGAGGCACTGCACTGGGTTGTGGCTCACGGCAGGGGGGTCATACACACAGGCTCCATGGGGCTCTTCTCCAGAGTGCTGTCCATGAGCGGTGTCACGTCTGGTAGGGAGTCGTACTATTACATGCGGTATGATGACAGTCCTGAGAGGGACAACATACCAATGACGTTTTACACTGTTTTTGGCAATCCCGGCATAGACGTGATCCTGCGCGAGGAGGTCGAGCCGGTCGGGAACGTTTTTGACGTCATCGCCGTGTATGACTCATCAATGCTCCTGCACCAGACGTCGCAGAGGGCTCTAGTGCTTGATGGGGCCAAGAAGAACGCTGTGCTGGTCGTGAACACCTCTCTTGAGGCGGAAAAGATCCTAGAGGTAGTTAAGAAGCACGCGCTGGCAGAGGACTGGAACGGCAGGATAGTGACTGTGAGAGCGACGTCGCTCGCAAAGAAGCACAGAGCGGACATGAGCTACGCCCTTCTGGGCGCTCTTTCCAGGGGGTGGGACCTCATAAAGATCGGAGATCTCATGTCGGCACTGGATTCCCTTGCTCTCTCCGGGAATGCGGCTCTGGTGAGGGAGGCATACGACAGCGCAGAGGTGCTGGACGTGTCCGTCAGGGCAGACGATCTTGAGCTCGCACGGGTGAGGCTGGACAGGAAGACAGAGGCACCCGAGTACAATGGCAGGTACTGGGACAGGGAGACATACAGGCAGTACCAGAAGGCAGCATCTGAGGCTATATCGTATTCGGAGCGCATAGAGGCGATGCCGAGATGGGAGGCGATGGCTCCAGGGCTCATCGATTTCGGCCCTGATCCGGGGCACAGGAACATAGGATTCAAGACCTCATTCTCGAGATATGTCAGGCCTCTGATCGACAGCAAGAGATGCACTGACTGCAAGCTCTGCCACCTATATTGTCCCGACGGTGCCATAGATTTCGATCCTATAAGGATAGACTATGACTACTGTCAGGGCTGTGGCATATGCGAGCGCGTGTGTCCTGTCAAGGCCATATCCACGGTCACAGAGATGAAGGCCGTCGAAGGCTTGGACGAAGAGGAGTTCACCAGGGTCGAGGAAGCCCTGAGGGAGTATGGGTATTGAGGGTGAAGAGATGGTAGCGGTTCCAATGACAAGAGCGGCCCAGAAGAAAAAGGTCTGGACCGGGGCAAGAGCGATAGCCGAGGCTGTGAAGATAGCTGACGTGGACGTCATATCCGCCTATCCGATAAGGCCGTACACAGGCATAATGAACAGCCTCGCCGACATGATAGCCGGTGGTGATTTCAGGGCTGAGCTGATAGTCGCGGACTCGGAGCACTCCCAGTTCGAGATCGTGAAGCATGCTTCTGCCGTCGGAGCAAGGACCTTTGCCGGCAGCTCCGGCGTTGGTCTCGCCTTCGGCGCAGAGGCCATAGTGGTCACAGCCCTCGGACAGCTGCCCGTTGTGGCCGTCGCCGGCTGCAGGGCCCTTGACGACCCGGGCAACTTCGGCATGGAATGGAACGACGTGCTCATGTTCAGAGACGTCGGATGGCTTGTGTCATGGGCGAAGGATCCGCAGGAGGCACTGGACATGACACTGGTTGCGTACCGCACCGCCGAAGATGGGAGGGTGCTGCTCCCTCACTTCATAACGGTGGACGGGGCCG
>DAEG01000080.1 GCA_002495235.1 Euryarchaeota archaeon UBA287
GAAGGTCTTCCATGCCCTGAGAGCCCCCCATCTCACGGATGATCGCGAGGGCTATGTGGCAGTCCCTCACCTCTCCGCCGGCATTCATTATCCCCTTCAGCTCCTTCACCTTAATCTTCGAGCCGTTCATCCTCCCTGCGAGGTAGCATGATGCCCTGAGCCTCTGTATTGAGATCCTAAGATCATGGATGTTCTCTTCGCTTGCCTCTTTCCTCGCATCTCCCAGACGTTCTAGGAACTTTTCAAGCCTCTTCTCAAGCTCTTCTCCAACCATCTCTTCAAGCATAGCCTCTCCTGAACAGCCTTCTGAGAGCCCCGCCCTCTATGCCTAGGGCTTTCTTGATCCTTCCCCTGATGTCCCTGTTAACCTGCGCTATGGAGCGATCCCCGTTCACCTTTACGAACCCGTAGCGATCCGACATCCTATCAAATTCATCGCCCATCCTCTGCTGATAGACCATAAAGCTGTCGAATGCGCCGTCCGCAAGCCCAATGTCCATACCTGACTCCCAGTAATCGAGCTCCCCTCTCTGCTCCAGGTTTCTCTCTATCAGTATGTGCGGGCTGACTTTGAGATAGAAAACGATGTCCGGGACAACCGCTACGCTGTATATCTTCTCAAGCCACATGCTGTCGAGCCCTCTGACGGTGCCTCTCGCTATCGGCGTGTATATGTATCTGTCAGCCAGAACAACAGTTCCTGCCCTCAGCCCCGGGAGTATTATGTTCTCCAACTGGTCCATAAAGTCGGTCGCATAGAAGAGAGCGAAGGTCCTTTTCGTCATCTTGTGGCTCTCTTTTGCGATCCTTATCTCCTCGCTGACCAGCTCGGATCTGCTCAGCCCAACGACCCTTGTTGCATGGCCGTTGTCTTCGAGCCAGTCCCTAAGAAGTGATATCTGGGTTGATCTCCCGGAACCGTCAAGTCCCTCAACAACTATGAGCTTGCCAGAGAGATCCCCCGCGGCAACTCCCGGCATTTGCGATCCATAGAAGCTCATCTCACCGTCCTCTCGGTTCCCCTGTACCTGTAGTCCTTTAGGTTTATGATCTCCTCAACTATCTTCCTCACTTCATTCTGCTGCCCTTTTATGGGCATCGCCCCGTCTATAACCATGAGAGAGTATTTTTGGACCACTCTCTCGTATTCTTCTGCGACAATACCCTGAAACATCCTGAAGCTCTCAATCACATTCTCCGAGAGCCTCATGTCCATTCCCGCTTCATAGAACTTTATCTCCTGCCTGCCGTCAAGCACTCTCGCTATCGCAGTCTCCAGAGGAACCCTGAAGAAGAGCGCTATGTGCGGTTTTATGGCGAAACTGTACATGTTCTCTACCCACTCAGCATCGCAGCCCCTCGCGCAGTCTCTGGCCAGAGCTGTGTAAACATAACGATCTGCCAGAACAATGTACCCCGCTTTGAGATGCGGCAGTATGTGCCTGGCATACCTGTCGGAAAAGTCCGTTGCGTGCAGCAGGCTGAATGTTGTAGGTGTGAATGTCCTCCTCTTTTTCCCCCTCTTCATAGCGCTTTTCACAAGCTCTGAGCTGTTCCATTCTGTGGAAGCGACCTTTATGTTGCGCAGAAGGAGCCACTTCCGCAGGAGCTCTATCTGCGTGCTCTTGCCAGAGCCATCCAATCCCTCGACCACGATCAGCTTTCCGGCTATACTCTCGTTATCTATCATAATAGTCTCAGCAGGTGAGGTGCAGTATGGCGTTTGTGTCCTCTACTGCCCTCAGCTCCTCTATCGCCTCTTTTGTGTTCATCGCTCTCAGTTCCACTCCCCGCTTCTCAGCCTCCTTATATACTTCCTCCATAACTGGCATTGTTCCCTCGTATCCTGTGCCTATAATAATGACATCACAGTTCCATGGTATATCCTCATCTGCGCTCAGAGGTGTGTGCCCATAGTCCTTTTTGTAGATCTTTGACGGCTTTTTCTTTCTCTTTCGCACTGCGCCCCTGTCTATGACCACGTCTTTTGTGTAAAGCACTCCGTCTATCTCTACGGATCCGAAAGATACCGCACCAAAATTCACAATCTCATCTCCTTTTTTTTATTAAATAACTTTCTATATACTGCAGTAGCCATGATTCACTCCCTGAAGGGATATCTTATCATCTTTATCGTCTCTTCGTTACGCTTGACTACGCCAGTTGGCAGGGGTACATAGTGCAGGGCTTCTGCATAGCTCTGTCCTTCGTGTACGGCCCACCACAGAAAGTCTACAAGAGCCTTCCCTGTCCTCCCATCCTTCTGATCTCTGTAAACGAGGAGATAACTGAACGAGGATATGGGATATGACAGGTTCCCGGGAGCATTGACTATCGAGACGTTGCTCCAGTCTTCATCGCCTCTTGGCAGCCTCATCGCAGATGCAGCGTTCGCTATTGTCGTTGTGTTCGCTCCAATAAAGTTGCCTGCGCTGTTTTTTATCAGCGCATGGCTTAGACCCTTTTCCATAGCCCACGTCAACTCTACATACCCTATGGAATAGGGAAGGCTTGAGAGGATCTCAGACACACCATCGTTCCCTTTTGCAGGTATGCCGCCGAACCACTCGATGAGTTTTCCATGACCGTAGCTCTTTTTCCAATCTTCGCTGACTTCGCAGAGGTAACGGGTGAAGATGAAGTTTGTTCCGCTGCTGTCAAGCCTGTGAACAACTCTTATCTCTTCATCAGGCAGCTCTATGCCGGGGTTAAGCTTCTTTATTCTTTCATCGCTCCACCTCTCTATCTGCCCGCTGAATATGC
Source organism: Euryarchaeota archaeon UBA287 (assembly GCA_002495235.1). Lineage (GTDB taxonomy): Archaea > Thermoplasmatota > UBA186 > UBA287 > UBA287 > UBA287. The sequence continues at coordinate 2,764 of DAEG01000080.1, forward strand.
CAGCTACGACATCTCCGTTGAGCCTCAGTCTCTCTTTGATTTCGGGAAGATTGTAGGCAACCACCACCCCGCCTAAGGTCACGGGTATGTGGAGTATCCCGGGAGCTTTTTCTCTCTCTTCCGGGTTCATTGTGGCGTCGCTCGCACCAAAATCTACGAGCTTCTTTGTTATCTGCTCTACGCCTCCGCCGCTCCCTACAGGGGAGTATTCCACTGTGACATCGGATACCCTTTCGTATTCCTCAGCCCACTTTGATATGAGAGGGGCAGGAAAGGTCGCTCCGGAGCCGTAGATCATGGCACCATCCAGAGACGCAGCCAGAAAAAGCAGCGCCAGAAGCAGAGTTACGTCGCTCATCTCTCGTCCACCTCCTTTGCTATCGTTCTCGCAACCGGACCTATGTACTCCTCGTATTTTTTTATCAGCCTCGTTCTCATATCCTTTCTCCTCCTGCTGTCGACTATATCCTTCACTACCAGAAGGAATACAGCGATGCCCACAGAATTTCCGATCAATTCCGGGAGAAGGATGCCCGATCCCAGAATCAGCAGAACATCTGTGGAACTGTAATACGAGAAGAACGGTGCAATCGCGCTGTCCAGTGCCACTATTGTGAAAGCCCTCCAGCCGGCGGTCGCCACAGCACTGATCGCTATCTTTTTTCCGTTCAGGTTATGCGATCTTATGCCAAGACGCCTGTGGAGTATGGAGCCCAGTATACCTGCACCAAAGAGGCCTATGGCGGACGGTACCGCAAGCCATGAATTCATCTCTCCGCCAAGACCACTCCACCCGAGGCCGCTCATTCTATATGCTCCTGCCGCCGCGCCCGAAACAATTCCTGCCAGAGGGCCTCCAATTATGCCTAGGAAGACTATTATCCCGTGACCTATGCCACTGAGGGAGCCGAGCATGGGAAAGGAGAGCTCGTTGGTGAGGATGCCCACCACAGCCCCAGCTACAGCCATGAGGACCTGCGTTTTCCTGTTTTTATTCTCAGAGATGAGCGCGTCCGAGAATCTGAAGAGCTTCGTTGAGATGAATATCAGGGTGTCACCTACGCACACTATTATCAGCATGCTATATATGGAACTCAGAGCTCCAGCCAGATCGTAGGCCATAACATTAATGAGTCCGAGAGCCTATCAGATTTACTATATATTCTATATAAACATGTTAGACGCATTACATCAGGGGATCATGCGCAGTTTTGTATCTGTCGGGGGTCATGGCCTTTTTCTCGCCACGCTTCTTGTTGCTATGAAAGGCACGCCCTTGAAGACAAGGATCTCCTGCCCTGCAGTGACAGGTGCTTCAACAAGCACCTTGGCAGCCTCGTGCATCGCTTCATGCATGTCCTCCTTCCTTATCTCGCCGGAGCTCCTGACAGGAAGCATGCGGAGTTCTCCGTTATCAACGTAAACCGTGGTCGTCAGTATGCGCATCGGTTCTTTTTCCTCCTGTTCTACGAATTCCAGACCCCTCTTGCACTGGTATCCTCTCATTTCGCCCCCCTCTGACACGGAGATCTCGCAGCCTATGGGACACAGAGTGCAGACATAGGTTCTGAGAGCTCTCTCTTCGCCCTCCTCAGCCTCGCCAGCCTCTATCTCAAAGACGATCTCGTTTCCCATCTCCCCGATTCTGTTACCAGCGAGATTGACTACTATGCTCTCTGCAGGTCTGAGAAAACGTTTGAAGAACTTTATGTCAGTGCCTCTCACCCTGAGATAAACGTTTTTCTCAGGCTTCTGTGCGCGCATGTAGAAGCGAATCTGTGATCTGCCATCAACGATCTGCGGCACAACCGCCACAACTCCATTTCCGGCAACAGCCTTTCTTTTTTCTCCATCTCTCTCGAGTTTTCCTATCGCAAAGAGAGCGGCGCTCTTGCCGGCTATTGAAGCCTCTCTAGCGACGTTGTCTACGAGGTCATTCACATGCAGCGCGTTCCCGCAGACAAATATCCTTTCATTCGTGGTCTGGAGATATTGGTTTACTATAGGCCCGCCAGTGACAGGATCCATCTCTATGAGATCGTTTACTAGGTCATTTTCAGGTATGAGGCCGACGGAAAGAAGAAGGGTGTCACATGCTATCGTCTTTTCTGTTCCTCTGAGAAGGTTCATTGATTCGTCAACCTCACATATCTCCACGCCCTCCAAACGCTCCTTTCCGATCATTCTTGTCACTGTGTGTTTTAAAAGCAGAGGTATATCAAAGTCGTTCAGACACTGGACGACATTCCTCATCA
>DAEG01000051.1 GCA_002495235.1 Euryarchaeota archaeon UBA287
CTATGCCTATCCCTCTCTTCATGACTTCCTCACAATACGTTATCCCGTCTGCCAGCGTAAATGCGATCTCCTGTGCCGCCGTTGCCCCGGCCTCCCTCATATGGTATCCGCTTATGCTTATGGCGTGCCACTTCGGTACCTCCCTAGCACAGTACGCGATAAGATCCGTGGTCAGGCGCATGGACGGCTTGGGCGGATATATGTACGTGCCCCTCGCTACATACTCCTTCAGTATGTCGTTCTGAACCGTGCCGTCAAGAGCCTTCTTATCCACGCCGTTCTTCTCTCCAACCGCCATGTACATCGCCAGAAGAACCATCGCCGGAGCGTTTATTGTCATAGACGTCGATATCCTGCCGAGGTCTATACCGCTGAAAAGGGTCTCCATGTCCTCTATGCTGTCTATCGCCACCCCTACCTTTCCCACCTCGCCCAGGGCCAGTTCATCATCCGAATCTATGCCCACCTGTGTAGGGAGATCAAAGGCCACGCTCAGCCCTGTCTGTCCCTGTGATAGGAGATACCTGTACCGCGCGTTTGTCTCTTTTGCTGTCCCAAAGCCAGCGTACTGGCGCATGGTCCAGTATCTGGTCCGGTACATCGTCGGATAGACGCCCCTTGTGTACGGGTACCTGCCCGGAAAACCGAGGCTCTTCAGATAATCAAAATCCTTCATATCCGCGGGAGTGTATATCCTCTTTATCTCCATGCCTGAAGCGCTGTGCGGTTTCCGCTCCTTGGATTTTATGCTCTCATTCCATTCTGAAAGTTCTTCCTCAAGCCCCATGAGCAAATATCGCCATGTCCATTTAAATCATTTGTGCTCTGGCCTGTTCGCCTGCTCTTGCAGAAGCTCTTCAAAGCGATCTATGAGCGGGTAGAAGGTCTCATCATTGATGACCATCGTGGCGTTTGAAGCACAGGCGCTGTCCTTTGGAGCCATGGCAACACTCACCAGAGATCTCCTGAACATGGGAACATCATATATCGTATCTCCCACAGAGACCACGGGCTCTTTTCCGGCCATCTCCTCAACGAGCCTTCCTTTCTCCAGCAGGGGTACTCTCGGCACGCCCTTGCCGGTCAACTCCCGCTTTCCTCCACCATCAACGAACTCAAAACCATTTGCGAGAGCGAAGTCAAAGTCATAATCTCTTAGAAATCTGTCAGAGAGCGAATCTATGCCGGCACTGATTATGCCCGTCTTCCATTCATTTCTTCTCGCAAAAGACAGGAGCTCATCGAGCCCAGGTCTTGCCACAATACCCTTCACCGCCTCCTCAAGATCCTCATAATACACCGTGCTACCCTTGCTACTGATCCACTGGGAGTGGACCAGCTCGAGGTATCGGTCGTACGATATCCTGCCATGGAGGTAATCGTTGATGTGCACGTTCTTTGTGCCAAAGTGGGCGTTAGTGAATGCCCAGGAGTCCCCGTCTGTCAGGGTTCCATCCATATCAAACACGAGGAGCATAACACGTATCGGTATACGCATAGAAAAGGCTTTTCTGACTAAAGATGCTCCCAAAACAAACCTTTATGAGATAATACTTCCATATTCTCTTCCCCGGTGATCGCATGAGCGCAAAAGACATTTTTGGACAGTTTTTAAAGCCAAACTCAATCTTTAAGAACAGGGAGACCCTCAGAAGCTCGTACATGCCTGACGAGCTACCCCACAGGGAGAAGGAGATAGACCAGCTCGCCTCGGTGCTGGTGGCCGCCCTGAGAGGCGAGACGCCCTCCAACGTCTTCATCTACGGAAAGACCGGAACGGGCAAGACGTGCGTGACAAAGTTCGTCGGTAACCAGCTCATAAGATCAGGAAAGAGCTTCAACAAGCCAGTCGAGTTCATATACATAAACTGTCAGGTGGTTGACACACAGTACAGGGTGCTGACGCACATAACGAACCAGTTCATAAAGAAGTGGGATGACCGCGTGCCCTTCACCGGCTGGCCTACCGATGAGGTCTACTCAAAGCTCATGGAGTGCATAGACCGCTTCGGCGGGGCTGTGACCATAGCGCTGGACGAGATAGACAAGCTCGTGATGAAGAGCGGCGATGACCTTCTGTACAACCTGTCGCGCATAAACTCAGACCTGAGGGTTGCAAAGGCAAGCATAATCGGAATATCGAACGATCTCAGGTTCACCGAGCTTCTTGATCCCCGGGTGAAGAGTTCCTTAGGCGAGGAGGAGATGATATTCTCCAGTTACAATGCCGATGAGATAAGGGACATACTGGAAAAGAGGGCGAGCACCGCATTCAAGGACGGGGTTGTCGCGACCGAAGTTTTATCGCTCGTGGCGGCTCTGGCGGCACAGGAGCATGGGGACGCCAGGAAGGCCCTGGACCTTCTGCGCATCGCTGCAGAGAGTGCCGAGAGAGAGGGCAGCGCTGTTGTCAAAGAGACACACGTCTACGAAGCTCTTGAGCGAATCGAGAGCGACAGGATAAGTGAGGTCCTCAGAACTCTTCCGGCGCAGTCAAAACTGATACTTGTGAGCGCAATAAAGGGAGAGGATATGAAGGGCGGCAGTCTCACCACGGGAGAGGCGTACGAGATATACAAGCAGATGTGCAGTCTCTCTGGCTACCCGGTCCTGACCGAGAGAAGGGTGACAGAGCTCATATCAGAACTGGATATGCTTGGAATAATAGAGGCCAGGGTCGTCTCGTTCGGAAAGTATGGTAGGACAAAGGAGATAAAGGTGGGCAATCAGAAGAACGAGATCATCAGCTCCCTCAGCAAGGACAGTGCCGTATCGGAGCTGCTAGACCTCAAGGGAAAGCAGAAAAAGCTGGACTCTCTATAGATCTATCCTGTAAAGTGTCCAGTCGTCCATTGCTCGGGCTCCGTGCCGCTCGTAAAAGAGCTGCGCGCTTTTGTTCCACTTGAGGACAACGAAGTCCACTCTGCCGCAGCCCGCGCTCTTAGCTTCCTCAACGCACCTCTCAAAGAGCGCTCTGCCAACTCCCTCCTTCCTGTGCTCTTCAAGAACGAATATGTCCTCAAGGTAAAATGTGGGCTTTGCCAGGAAAGAGGAATACGTGTAGTAGAACATCGCGTAACCCAGCGCTTCTTCGCCATCGAACGCCAGGAAAGCTTCATACCTGACCCCCAGATCCTTCTTCAGTCTCTCCTTTGCCTCCTCGCTAGGCGGCTCAAGGCGTTCATAGTGAGCCAGCTCACATATCAGGGCTAAAAGCGCTTCCGCATTCTCTTTCGAGGCTTTTCTTACGATCATGGAATGAACTCAACCTCCACGTCATCGTTCTTATCCATTCGTATGTAGCACCCATGGCCGCTGTAGCCAGCGCTGCAGTTCACCAGAGTCGTCGGGCCCAGAGCCTCTTTCCCGACACCCTCATGCACATGCCCGAACACATTGAGCACCGGCCTCTTCTCCTCAACGATCCTGAGGACGCTCTCGCTCCCGATGTTAAATCCGTGCAGCGTGTGGTCGAGGTGCCCCTTCGGTGGCACGTGAGTGACCATGATCCCGTTCTCCGTGGCTATCGATGAGAGCTCTTCGTACATCCTGTCCTCGCTGCTCTCGAATATAGTCCTTATCATCCCCGGGATCGCCCCACCAAAGCCGTAGAAATCATAGCCCTCAAACCTCACTCTTTTACCGTGCAGGTTCACCGCACCTGATCTGTCTATCGCTTCAAGAACATCAAAAGGATCGCAGTTCCCCGGCACCGCGAGCGTCTTCACTCTTTCTGCCATCCTGTTGAGGAACTCTGTTGCGTGCTCGGCCGGCCCGAAATGAGTGATATCACCGCACACCAGAGCGACGTCACTCGAGGAGGCAAGCTCTACCGCTTTTGCCTCTCTGTCCTCTTTGTCGTGCAGGTCGGCTGTGGCATATATGATCATGATATCAAAATGAAGTGCACGGTTATAACTGTTATCCCTGACGCCTATCGCATTGACGGCGTGATCCAAAAAATTCTTTCAGAAAAATTGCACCCGAATGTAACCTGATTTTGCGTTCGCGCTCAATAAAAATCTTTTTTTACAGCTAAAACGTGAACATCCTAATGTGAAATCCCAGCTCTAATATTTTCTTTATCTATTACAACAAGCGTTACAGGATATTTGCGTATTCCACATTCCTTTGATGTCAGATAGAGGATATAGACACCAGCAGGAGTGTCCACAGAAGTGTTGATATATACGTCTATATATGTCTCATATGGGAGCTTTTCTTTCGTTGATCTTCTTGCACGATGTGTAATATTCATCCCCTCAGGCAATGGTATCCTCTCTCCTTTTCCGTTTGTTATGAATTCTATCTCAACAGTGTAGTTCTCTAAGGGTCTCAATTGCTCCTTTCTGTAAGTCCACCATTTTATCCAGAAGTGAGCTTCCGTTCCCTGCCTTACTATGAGCGTGGAATCACTTATGCCTGGGCCAGAATGGAGACCAGTACCAGGTATCGGCTTGATAGGCTCGGGCTGCTCGGAGGATCCTAACTGAACAAAAGCCCCAGCAGCAAAGATAAGGACAAGAAAAAAGGCTATCGCTTTCAATTTGCCGTCTCCAGTATTATCGTCCTTGGCGGGCAGTCATCATTTGGCTCTGAATAGCGCCTTACCATAAGCTCAGATAAGATATCTTGAGCATCTGGATTATAAACATCCTTCCATTTAAGGAAATCAGATTCTGTGATGTCATCACCATTCCCATCTCTCACCAGGATGTCATAGAATGATGTAGTTCCGGGCACGTCACCGTTGCTTCCAATATGCTAGCCTTCCAGCGCCGCAAATATCCAGAGTTTATCCGTTCTGTCCGTCTGCCACGCAGCAGTCGTGGACTCGTGCGTGTCATTATTGCATATTGATATAGCCCAGCAGGGGCTATGCTCTCCACTTAAAAAGATCATGTTGCCATAGATTAGGTCTTTCTCTCCAACGGGGATAGGATCCGATCGGTAGCTCTCCCAATGGCCAGGGTCTTCATCCTCTTGATAGACTCTCCACGACGCTATGGTCCACCCTCCGCTTCCCTCGTAGTTCCACTCCAGAACGGGCTGTATCATTGTGCTGGGATATTCTTGAAACTCATCCATGATCGCAGGGAAAAGGAAATCCACGGCCTCTGCATCAGGATACGGTGGCGAGGATGGGACTTTCCAGTATGCATCAAAACCAGTAACGCTCAGGTCAGAGACCTCATTCTCTGCTGGCGGATACATTGCATACTCAAGCCATTCTTGTTCTATCCCTCTCTGTTCTCTCATTTCATTCTCGTTTATCACGGTGAGTATAACCTTTCCCTCGTGTATGACCTCAGTGGTTTTGTTGTCTACATCTCTTACAACAGAACCGCTCGGAACCTGATGGACGTGCGTTGCCCTTGCGGGCCCTTCGGGGGTTGCAACAATGCCTGCCTGGTTATCAGCAATGCTCAGCATAACCTTTCTCTCAGGCCCGTAGACCGTGGTTATGCCTGCTTTATGGACTATTATTGAGCCTTCAGGGATTGAATATACATCTCCTCCTGTCCCAGCGCTCAAGGGAAGGCCCACCTCTTGAGCTCTCTCAGTCTGCAAAAAGCCCGTGAAGAGGGAGAGAGAGCAACCAGCAGCGCAAGAATTGACCTCTTCATAAACAATCTATGCAATTTTTAGTATTTATAACCTGCGATTTTTTGGCACTATCGAATTTTCTAGTGAAATCGCTATATCTTTCAACAGAATATGCGATCGATAGTTTGGAATAGGAATAGCAGATACTCCTGATAGGATTATAGATGTGCATGGCTAAAAAGTCGAAAATCACTAGATTTTTAGACAGCGCCCAAGCACCCAATGATTTATATATCAAACAGAATATACGTTTTGATGTATACATCAGAGATCATAAGTGCAATAAATACACTGGTCTTATTCATCTGCATAAGCTGGACTCTGTTGTATATGATAACAAAGCACAGAAGAATAATGGACTTCATGACCACCGCAGTTCACTCAAGGAAGAGCGTCATCCTCACAATCCTCATCGGTGGGCTTGTTGATATTCTTGCGTCTGAGTTTTCTTTCCCGCTCTTTGGTACCTCTGTGAACGTGAGGGACTGCATAGCGATATTCTGCGGCATAGTGGGCGGACCTGTTGTGGGCATGGGTGTTGGACTCATAGGAGGGTTGTACAGGATCACAGGACTTGTCTGGTCAGGCTTTACCGGAAACCTAGGATACGCGACAGCTCTTGGCTGCGGGATATCAACTATGGGTGCAGGAATCGTTGGCGCATGGCTATACAGGCGCAGGAATCTGAACGTAATGAATCTAGACTCGAGAAAGATCGCCTTTGTGGTTCTCATAACTGCCATATGGGGGATCATTCACGTCGTGGTCATCAACCCGCCGCTGATGCCGTTCTTCTCAGAGATCACTCTTGAAGAAGCTTTCATATTTCTCGGTGAGAGGATTTTACTGCCGATGGTGGTGGGCAACTCCTTCGGGATGCTCGCACTCCTGCTGGTGGCAATGGACACTGTCAAGAACAAAAAGGTCAGGGAGCTCGAGCTTGAGCGCGATAAGGAGAGAGAGAAGCTTGAGTTCTTGGAAAAGCTCGTGAAGAAATACGAGGAGTACATAGGACCTGTCGCTAAAACCATAGCAAAGAACGCTATCGAAGAGAGAGAGAAAAAGTAGCAACAACCAGGTGCGCTCATTATTTTCGGACAACGATTCGCAAAATGCAGAAAACCAAGTCGACATTTTTATATAGGCAAAACACAATTTGCTGTGATGAAAGTCAGAAATGCCTTTGTAAAGGGCTATGGAGTGGCTATACCGAGATACAGAATAAAGGATGAGGCCATAGCAAAAAACTGGGGCAGCTCGAGAGGACCAATAGAAGAGAAAGCCGTGGCCGGGCTGGATGAGGACTCCACTACCATCGCTATCGAGGCTTCCAGAAACGCACTCAGGAGAGCTGGCATAGATGGCGAGAAGATCGAGGTCGTGTTCTTCGGAAGTGAGTCCAAGGTCTACGCCGTCAAGCCTACCGCGACCATAATCGCCGAGGCGATAGGTGCTACGCCGCAGGTGAGCGCTGCTGACTTCGAATTCGCCTGCAAGGCAGGAACGGAGGCAATGAAATGCTGCACGGCCTACGTGAGCAGCGAGCTGGCGGATTATGCTCTGGCAGTGGGCGCTGACACCGCCCAGGGGAGGCCGGGAGATGAACTGGAATACACCGCGGCATCAGGCGGAGCGGCTTACATATTCTCCAGAGAGCCCGAAAACGCAATAGCCAGCGTGGACGAGATGTACTCGTTCACCACTGACACGCCGGATTTCTGGAGGAGACCCGAACAGAAATATCCGATGCACGGTTTCCGTTTCACCGGAGAGCCTGCCTACTTCAAGCACGTAACGATGGCCGCGATAGAGATCATGAACTCCATGGGCGCTTCACCAAAGGACTTCAATCACGTCGTATTTCATCAGCCTAACGTGAAGTTCCCGCAGAACGTAGCCGAGGATCTGGGCTTCACAAAAGAACAGATAGGCTACGGGCTTCTGAGCGGCAGGATCGGAAACACCTACTCTGGGGCAACACCCGTGGGCCTCGCGAACATACTGGACCACGCCAAGCCGGGCGAAAAGATACTGGCGGTATCTTTCGGCTCCGGAGCCGGGAGCGATGCGATAGCCTTCACGGTCATGGATGGCGTGGAGAAAAAGAGGGATCTTGCACCATCCGTCGAGAGCTACATCGCGCGCAAGGTGTACATAGACTACGCCACATACCTCAGGTTCAGAGGAAAGATAGACATGGGGGATTAAAATGAGCGTATACATCGCAGGTATAGGACAGACCGCGGTGAGCGAGCACTGGGACCTCTCTCTAAGGGATCTGGCCCTGGATGCAATAGTGAGAGCGGTCAAGGATGCGGAGATGGATAAAAAGAGGATAGAGGCTTTGTATGTTGGCAACATGCTGGCCGGTGAGCTGGCGCAGCAGGAACACCTGGGTGCACTGATAGCGGACCATGCAGGTCTTCTTCCCATAGAGGCAACTCACATAGAGAGCGCCTGCGCCTCAGGGGCTGAAGCGCTGCGCATGGCGTATCTGCACATAAGGAGCGGCGAGATAGGCTGCGCCATGGTCGTTGGTGTAGAACAGATGACCGACGTGCTCACACCCAGAGCCACGGTTGGATTGGCCGGAGCAACGGATGCTGACTACGAAGTGACCCACGGCTTCTCGTTCGTCGCCATAAACGCGCTGCTTGCGAGAAGGTACATGCATGAGTATGGTGTGAGGCACGAGGATCTCGCGCTGTTCCCTGTAAATTCGCACGCCAACGCTGTGCACAACCCCTACGCGATGTACAGGAACGAGATAGACGTGGACAGGGTCGTTAAGGCGCCCAAGGTCTGCGATCCGATAAGCACATTTGATTCTGGGCCGATATGCGACGGATCCGCTGCGTGCGTGCTGGTGAACGAGGAGAGCATGAAAGAACTCGGCATAAACAGAGAGCACTGCGTTGAGATCGCTTCGAGTTCTTGCGCTACAGACACGCTCACGCTCTCCGCGAGAGACGCTCCTCTGGTCCTGAAGGCGGCGAGGATCTCCGCAGACAATGCCTACAAGAGGGCGGGCGTAGAGCCGGGGGACATCGATCTCTTCGAGCTGCATGATGCGTTCAGTGTCATGAGTGCGATGAGTCTCGAGGCGTGTGGTTTCGCGGAGAAGGGCAGAGGCTGTGAACTGGCCAAAGAGGGGCAGATCAGGATAGACGGGAGCATACCTATATGCACCATGGGCGGACTGAAAGCCAGAGGGCACCCTGTGGGCGCAACGGGCGTCTATCAGGTGGTTGAGTGTGTTGAGCAGCTCAGAGGCGAGGTTGGAAGGAACCAGGTGAAGGACGCAGAGATAGCCATGGCACAGAATTTCGGCGGGAGCGGCGCTACCGTTGTGACCCACATATTGAGGAGGGTCTGATTATGGAGATATCAAGGAACTGGAGATTGAGGTACCAGAGGTACAAGCTGGAGGGCACAAAGTGCATGGACTGCGGCAATGTCTCATTTCCACCCCGCAGGGTGTGTCCAAAGTGCGGCTCCGAGAACTATGCAACAAAGGCTCTGATGCCTACGGGAGAAGTCTACTCCTACACCCTGGTCACCAGTCCACCAGAATACTTTGAATCCCAGGCGCCATACCCCGTGGCCATGGTGAAGCTTGATGACGGACCTCTGGTCTCGACACAGCTTACAGACGTGAACTATGACGCAATAAGGATAGGCATGCGCGTCGAGATGGTGACAAGAAAGCTGAGGGCGTACGGCAAGAACGGCCTGATAATCTATGGATACAAGTTCAGACCAGAGGAGGCAAAAGATGGAAATTGAGGAGAAGATCGCGGGGGAGATAGCGCTCTCACCAAAGCCAGGCGAGACGCTGAAGAAGTGGAGGGAGATATTCGGGCTCAGCGAGAGCGAGCTGGCGCAGGCTCTGGGAGTGAGCCCTTCTGTGATAAACGACTGGGAGAAGGGCAGGAGGGTGCCTTCAACGAAGAACATAAAGAAGATCGTCAAGACGTTCATAGAGCTGGACGCCAGCAGGGGTGGGGAGATACTGAACCGGTACACCTCCGCAGAGAAGAATGACGCGATCTACGCCATGGAGGAGCTGATGGCGCCTGTGAAGGCGGAGAAGCTAGTACAGGCCATAGACGGAAAGGTGGTTGGCTACCGCGAAGGGCTTGACAGGGACATATACGGGTACACTGTGATGGACAGCATAAAGGCCATAACGTCCTTTGGTGCTCTGGACTACCTGCGCATCTTCGGCTGGAGCAATCAGAGGGCCCTGGTATTCTGCGGCGTAAAGTTCGGCAGGAGCCCGATGATCGCCGTGAGGGCACAGCCGATAAAGCCCGCGATGGTCATATTCCACCAGCCGGACAGGGTCGATGAGCTCGCCATAAAGCTCGCAGAGGTCGAGAAGATACCCCTCGTGACGACGGATCTCACGCTCAGAAGAATGCTTGACGCACTCAGCACTCTCAAGTGATCCGCAGAGCGCTGACCCGCCACATCTCTTTATAGGCCAGGATAAAAAGAGTCCTCGAAACGATCGCCACCTGTGACTCTCGCAAGGTACGGCCTCTGTTGTTTACAGTCTCATCCACCTCCATATGCTGCATTAACGGTTTAATTCCCAGATAGACAGGAGCATCCAGAACGGCGATAGCCTTCATCGCATCTATAGAAGATGAGAGAGCCCGCCAATAACCTCTGCTGTGTCTTTGGAGAGCAGAACGTCCTCTACTATCCCCGTCAGCTTCGGAGGAAGGGCCCTGTTGCGGCGGGATAAAAAGATATACGCGAGCACAGTTTAAGGCCATGCAGAAGATAATTTGCAGGGAGCTCTTCACCGGAAATGAATTCATTGAGGATGCTTTCGTCGTTTTTGAGGATCGCATAATCGACCTCGGCAGAGGCAGAGGAGAGCAGTACTCCTGTGACACCACAGAAGTGGGGTTCGTTATGCCGGGCTTCGTTGATTCCCACACCCATGCCGTGTTTGCGGGCTCCAGAGAGAGAGAGCTCGAGATGAAGCTCGAGGGAAAGAGGTACATGGAGATCCTGAAGGCCGGATACGGGATAAACAGAACCGTGGAGGACACAAAAAGAGAGAGCGACGATGAGATATTGAGAGAGTCAGAGGCGCGGATAGAGCGCGCGATAGAACACGGCACCACGACCATGGAGGTGAAGACGGGCTACGGCATAACGATGGAGCAGGAGCTCAGGCTGCTCGGGATAATAGAGAAGCTGAAGCGCAGACTCGAGGACAGGATAGACATCATACCGACATTTCTGGCGCACATAAAACCCTATGAAGGCTACACCGATGAACTGATAGAACATATGGACGCGGTAGCGGGCAGGGCGGAGTTCTTTGACGTTTTCATGGAAGCTTTCGGGTACGATGACACGGAACGACTGTTAAGGAAGGCAAAGAGTCTCGGTTTCGGGCTGAAGCTGCACACGGATGAGTTCTCGGACTGCGGCGGTGTAGCGCTGGCGAGAAGACTCGGTTGCGTGTCCGTAGACCACCTGATAAGAAGCCCTGTCGATTCCTTTAAGAGCGTGGAAGCTCAGCCCGTGCCATGCCTCCTGCCAGCGACCTCCTTCTCTTCCTTTGAGCCGTACGCCAGGGGGGCGGAGATAGCAGCGCTGGGCGCTCCGGTGGCGCTGGCTACAGACATGAACCCGAACTGTTGGTGCGAGAGCATGGGATTCGTCGCCGACCTAGCCTGCTACTGCATGCGCATGAAACCCATGGACGTTCTCAAAGGCATGACTCTCAACGGGGCTAGAGCTCTCTCTCTGAAGGACAGAGGGCAGATAGCAAAAGGCGCAATGGCGGACATAGTCATAACCACCGCGAAGAATCACGCGGATTTCTTCTCAAAGTTTGGGACAAAAAAAGTTGAAAGGTTAATAAAAAAAGGGAAGGTTGTGATCTAGAACCTTCTTCTCGGTTGCGACTCTCTTGCTTCGTCGATCTTGAGGCTTCTTCCCTTGAAGTCCTTTCCGTTCAGGGCCTCCATGGCCTTCTTTGCCTCATCATCGCTTCCCATCTCTACGAACCCAAAGCCTCTACCCTGGATCACTTTCGCGTCTTTCACGTTCCCGTAGCTCGCAAAGAGCTCCCTGAGCTCATCGTTTGTTGCAGAGTAGCTCAGATTTCCTATATACAGTCTGCTGGTCATTCAGCTTACCTCTAAGAGGTAGAGGGTGTGCTGGCCTTAAATACTTTGCTATACCAGATCATTTCGTCAGGATCCGCAGATTTATGCGCAGCAGGGATATCTCTGCTGACGCGCACCCTACAGAAGCACTCACGTAGAAGCCACAAAAAAAGGTTTTGGGGGCATGCTCCTTCACGGGGAGACCTACTCACTGCCGTTAGCATCCCTGCTTGGAGCGTTCAGAGCCACACACGGCTTTGAGATGTGAGTCCCTGAAACACTGCCTATCCCACCAGACTGGTTGCGGCGGTCCAGTTCAGCGGAAAACCAGTGCTTCGGCAGTTTAGCTCTTCCACCCTTCTGGTACCTCTGCCACCAACTGCAAGCACGATGAACAGAGGAATCGCCTTCATGGGCCCTAAAGCCTCAAGGGACGAACCTTCCTTCACCGCCAGTCTGTAATTATATTATGTAAGAGCTCCTTTATATTGATGTTGGTAAAAATTTTGGTAAGGATTGTGGTAACAATAGATCACTCCTCCCTCTTCAGGGATCTCTTAAGACCGTTGAAGAAGGGGTCCTTGCTGTGTCCGTTCCTCAAAAAAGAGGAGAAGACCTCCAGCTCTGTGTTATCCTCCAGACCTTCCGGCAGATAACCGAGGGCCATGAGCTTTAGCACCGCTTCGTTTGTCAGTCTTTCGTAGCTCAGCCTTGCGAGTATAACCTTGTTTCCCCCCTCCGTGGCAGGGAATCTCTTGTCCTTTGTGAGTATGAGCGCACCGTTCTTCTCCATCCACCCTGCTATGTCCTCATCCTTGGTGTTCTGCGGGAGGATCTCAGTGAGATATATCACATCAAAGCCCATTCTCCTCAGGTTATCGGCGAGCTTTTTGGGAAGATTAACATCTATCAGCAGCTTCACGTATGAAAGTATCGTGTTTATCTCTTATAAGAATTGCGCTCGCTCACCTCGCATGCACCAGCAGCTCTATGTCCTTCCTGTGTTTCTCCAGCGCACTGTCAAAGGCTTTTTCAGCATCACTGTCCAGCCAGTTCAGATAGCAGAGGCACGCCACAATAATGTCCATTATGTCCTCCGGCATCCCCTCGGCCTCCCTGCCCTCGTGTATGTACTTTCTCGCACACTGCCCTATCTGCTCCATGAGCAGGGCAAAGAAGAATGCTGATGTTGTCACCGTTCTCTTGTGGAAATCGCCCGATATTTCCCTAATGGCTTCCTGCGCTTCCCTTATCATAGCACAGCAACGGCTTCACGGATTATAAGACTTTCAGCGCATCCATCACGACAATCACCTGGGAACCATCTCTGCTTCGATTATATCGTAGATCCCTGAAAAATTTCTGAATCTCTTTTCAGCTCTCCTGACCGTCAGAGCGCTGCTGAACAGAGGCCCGTCAAAGACGAACGTCTCGGCCTCGCCGCCCTCAAACACGGGATTTATTCCGTATTCAGAGCAGAGATCCATCAGCTCCTGGAGGTTATCTTTTGTGATCTCTTTGCCCAGCCAGCTCTCGTCAAATCCCTCGGCGGACACGCTGACGATCATGAACCTGAAGCCCGCATCGAACAGCGCTCCGTATATTCTATCAGCGCTGATGTTCCATATGGGGGCATAAAACTTGAGACCGAGCTCGCAGCACATGCGCTCTATCCTTGTCCTCTGGTAGTCGCTCTTAACAGCTCCGCAGACCACTGCTTCTATGCCTCTCTCTCTCCTGAGATCCCTCATGGCCTCAAACTCACCGCCCTCCTCCGCGTAAGAGATCTCAAGGCCCATCGCCCTGGCCTGCACCTCCGTCAGCCCTATGTTAGGGTAATGGTACATCATCGAATCCTCTTCGGGCAGAACCGTGAACAGAGAGACGTCAAAACCCTTCTGAATGGCCAAAAATAGAGAGAGGGTGGAGTCCTTACCCCCCGAGAAGAGGGCTAGGGCCCTCATTCCGTCTGCTCGGGATTGGTCGCCTCAACCATCCGTTCGAGCCAGTGCCACTTTGCGCCAGCGCTCGCCTGCAGCTCCCTGACTTTCTCAGGATCCTTGACAGCGTCCTTGAAGCGCTGCTGCAGCCCGAGGTACTCCTCAATGGGCTTTGGTTTCCTCACCGCTGTGTTTATCTTGTATCTTCCGTTCTCCACTTCATACAGGTTCCATGCCCTTGTCTGGACAGCGAGCCTTGCGACCTCTATCGTTT
>DAEG01000059.1 GCA_002495235.1 Euryarchaeota archaeon UBA287
GTTCCTCATCGTCGTGCCCTTGTATGTGCTGGAATCTATGTTGGGAAATGCTCCTCTCTCGGAGCCGAGAGCCTCGGACACTCTGCGCGCTTCGTCATTTATGAATCCCATGAGCTTCTCTGCGAGGGCTATGGCCTCGTTGGAGTTGTAAGGCATGCCGAGCTCTATCAGCATCTCCGCGAAGCCCATGACGCCCAATCCGATCTTCCTGTTCCCTCTCGTCATGGCCTCTATCTCCCCGAGAGGGTAGGAGTTGGCGTCTATGACGTTGTCAAGGAACCTGACACCCAGGTCTGTGATCTCCCTGAGCCTTTCCCACTGGACCTCTCTGTTCTCTACAAATCTGGAGAGGTTTATGGAGCCCAAGTTGCATGACTCGTAGGGCAGCAGGGGGACCTCGCCGCACGGGTTTGTTGCCTCGATCCTTCCCAGCTCCGGCGTGGGGTTTTTACGGTTTATCTCATCAAGGTAGAGCATCCCCGGATCCCCGGTGCGCCAGGCGAGGTAGCAGATCTGCGAGAACAGATCCTCTGCGCTCATGGAGCTGATCACCTCGCCGTTCCTCGGGTTCACCAGATTTATATCCCTGCCCTCGAACAGAGGATCGTTCGCTCCAACGGATATGTTGAAGTTTCTCAGGCTTCCGCCCACCTTTGAGTTTATGAAAGAGAGAATGTCTGGATGTGTTGTGTTCAGTATGCCCATGTTCGCACCCCTGCGCTTTCCGCCTTGCTTTATCACGTCGGTGGCCACGTCGTAGATCCTCATGAAGGACACGGGACCGCTGGCCACGCCCTTAGTCGTCCCGACGACATCGCCCCGCGGTCTCAGGCGCGTGAATGAAAAGCCCGTGCCGCCCCCGCTCTTGTGTATGATCGCCATGTGCTTCAGCGATGTGAATATTCCTTCTATGCTGTCCTCCACGGGAAGGACAAAGCACGCGCTCAGCTGCCCTAGCGGCGTCCCGGCGTTCATGAGCGTAGGGCTGTTCGGAAGGAAGTAGAGCCCCTTCATGGCGCTGAAGAAGCGCTCCCTCTCTTCGCCACTCCTTGCAACGTGCTTTGCGACCCTGTCCAGCATCTCCTTGGGGGTTTCTAATATCTGTCCCTCGTCATTCCTCAGCAGATACCTCTTTCTCAGCACCTTCACCGCATTCACGCTCAGCTTGAGGTCATCCTTCACGCCGAGCATCGCCTTTTCTTCCCTGATCCTGCTCCTCTCCCTGCGGTAGAGCATGTAGGCCCTTGCGACCTTTGAAAATCCTCCTTCGATTAGTGTCTCCTCAACAACGTCCTGTATGTGCTCCACGCTGGGATTCTCTTTCTTCTCTTCCGCCTCTCTCCGCACCCTCAAGATGACCTTTTCTGCGACTGCCCTGCTCCTGTCCTCCTCGCCTACGGCGAGGAATGCCTTTCTTATAGCGTTCTCTATCTTGTGCTCGTCAAAATCCTCAAGCCTGCCGTCCCTCTTTGTGACCCTGAGCATGTGATTAAGCCCTCTCCTCATTTAAATCCCCATCGCCTTTAAATACGCCCTTGCCAATCAAAGGTGTGGACTCCATCGCAGAGATCATAGAGAGCTCCAAGCGCATCACTGCTTTGACGGGAGCAGGCGTATCGACTAATGCGGGAATACCGGATTTCCGGGGTGAGGGAGGGTTGTACTCGAGCGGGAAGTACGATCCCGACAAGGTCTTTGATATAGACTACTTTGTGAGGGATCCTGCACCCTTCTACCAGTTCGCCAGGGATTTTCTAGCTCTGCTGAAGAAGGCGGAGCCCACTCGAGCGCATCTCTTCCTTGCCGAACTAGAGCGGCAGGGCAGGTTAAAGACGGTGATAACGCAGAACATAGACGGACTGCACAAAAGAGCAGGATCTAAAAATGTTATTGAGCTTCACGGAAGCTTTGAGGAGAGCCACTGCATGAGCTGCGGTAAGGAATACTCCGTTGAGGAGCTGGAGAGGATGATCCCGGAGAGGTGCGGTTGCGGTGGCATCGTGAAGCCTGACATTGTCTTCTTCGGAGAGCCGGTGAAGTGCTTCAACGAGGCTAGGGTCGCAGTCGAGAGCTCTGACCTGCTGCTCGTGCTCGGAAGCTCGCTGGCGGTAGCGCCCGCAAGCATGCTTCCGTACCACTGCCGTGGCAGGATCATCATCGTGAACAAGGGACCTGTGTTCGCAGTGACGGGGGGCGCAGTCGTGGTCAATGAGGACCTTGACTCGTTTCTGCGTTCACTTCCCTTATGACCCTCTCCATCTCCTCCTCCGTGTTCCAGAAGTGAGGGCTGAAGCGGAGCAGCCCATCCCTCGCGGATATGGATATGCCTTTCCTCCTCAGGATCTCTACGAGCCTCTTGTCGCCGGCAGCGCCCACTATCGCGCCCCTGTTCCTGGGCGTCTTTATGTCGAGGTCAAGGCCGCCGATCAGCATGCCGCTGAGCTTCATGACCTCCCGCTCTATGCGTTTCTTGCCGAATGCTGACAGCTGCTCAACGCTCTTTGTGAGGGCGAATATCAGGGGAAAGGGGAGGTTGCCTGCCTCGAAGCGCCTCGCTCCTTTTTTCATCTCATAATTCCTGTGATCGAACCTCTCCGTCTCGTCGTACTCTATGGAGTTGTGGCCTAGGAACGGGAGCTCCGTCTCCTTCATGAGCTCCCTGGACACGTAAAAGAGACCCACGCCGTAGGGCCCCATGAGCCATTTGTAGCCCGCGCCGCACGCAATGTCCATGCAGGGCTCCACATCCACGGCGCCGAGGCTCTGGACCACATCAACGACGAGCCTCACCCCCTTCTCATCACAGATCCTCTTCAGCTCCCTGATGTCATTCTTCAGGCCGTTCGAGTACTCCACGTGCGATATGGCCAGCGCTATCGTCTTATCGTCCATGGCCTTGTCTATGTCGTTTATGTCGATGAGATGATCATCGTTCCTGACTATCCTGCACTTCTCCCTGGCCCATGGAAGAAGGTTCGAGGGGTACTCCATGTCAGTGGTTACGAAGGTGTCTCTGTGCTCTCTCTTGCCGAGCTCTCTGAGCATGAGCAGCGCGGTGTTCAGTCCCTCCGTCGTGTTCTTGAGAAAGGCTATGTTATCGCTGCCGACGCCCATGAAACTGGCCACTGCATCTCTGCACTCCTCCAGCCTTTTCATGTACACCTCGTAGTTCAGATCCCCGTTCTCGGCCACGTCCCTGTACCACTCGCAGAGCTCCCCCGTCACGCTGCGTCTCATCGGCGATGTAGCTGCGTTGTCCAGGTATATCCATTTCCTTGCTATGCCAAGATCCTCTCTCACCTCTTCCTTTGATACCATCGTCGCTCTATGGCAGAGGACCATCTTATTATTTTTCATGCGGGCGGCCGTAAAATGTGAGAATGGTCCGGGACGTATCCTGATCCTCTGTTGTGGACAAAAGATTTATTCCCGCATCTTGCTTAAGCGGCATGGCATTTGACAATGAGCGCAGGATCGTAGCGGATGCGGGCAGGAGGATGTTTGAGAGAAAGCTGACCGTAGGCACGTGGGGCAATGTCAGCGTGAGAGCCCGGGATAGGTGCATCATAACTCCGAGCGGCAAGAGCTATCTGGAGACAGGGCCGGAGGACATGATCGTCGTCGATCTGGAAGGAAACGTCATTGAGGGAAGATGGAGGCCGTCAACAGAGCTGGCGATGCACTGCGAGATCTACAGGAGAAGAGAGGACGTCAACGCCGTTGTGCACATCCATCCCACGTATTCCAGTATCCTATCCGTTCTTGGAGAGGGTATACCGCCCATAATGGAGGACATGGTGATGCTTCTTGGCGAGGAGGTCAGGGTATCGGAATACACTCTGCCGGGCACCGAGGAGATCGCGCGCAATGCAGCTGAAGCGCTCGGAAAGAACAATGCGGTCATACTGGCAAATCACGGTTCGGTCTGCGTGGGTGAGGACATGGACAGGGCACTGACGGCGTGCGAGGTGCTGGAGAAATCAGCCCAGATATACTTTTATTCCAGACTGCTGGGGGATCCTAAAGTCCTTCCCAGGGACGACGTCATGGAGCTGATGAGAAAAGCCCGCGGCTATCTCGGACAGTGGAAGCAGGAGTGAGGCTCTCCGATGTGCACCTCGTGATTCAGGCTTCAGCGCCTACGTCCTCGTGCACTATCCTGATGATGGCCCTCAGTGTCTCCGCTGGATGTCTGCTCTGCCAGATGCTCTTTCCGAGCACTGCGCCCGAAGCACCGGCGTCCATCGCGTCCCTCACGTCCTGCAGCGTGCTGCCTAAATCCGTCCTGTCGCCCCCCATCATCGTCACTGGAACATACGAACATCTGACCACCTCTGCAAAGCTCTCCCTGCTCCCGGTGTACGGAGCCCTGATGATGTCGGCGCCGAGATCGGAGGCCACCCTGCAGGCATGTCTCACGTATCGTGGATCGCTCTGTTCCTCCCTCGTGAAGTTCCTGCCCCACAGCACGGTCTCAACGCAGAGCGGAAGACCAGCCTCCTCACACGCATCCGCAAAGCCCGCCACCATCTCCACGTTCTTAACAGAGGCCTCTGTCGAGTTCATCCCGAACACGAGGTACAACATCACGCCGGAGGCCCCCAGCCTCTGGACCTCATCAAGATCCGCTATCAGGCCGTAGCCATCGATCTCGGACGGTTTTGTGGGCATCAGTGATGTGAGATGATCACACCGCAGTAAAAATGGCATCCCCCTGTCCTTGATGAGAGCGCCGTACCGTCTGGCGGCTCCGTAGGTGAGCAGCAGGCCGTCAGCCTCGGACACGCTCTTTATCGCGTCCTCAACGTTTTCAAGCCCTCCGATCATGCCCATGGATGCCCCATGGTCCATGGCAACTATCACGCATTTTCCATCATCTCTCATAAAGTCCATGATGGTCAGCCTCTTGCTTGTATTTATGCATTGAGCTCATCCGCCTCATCAGCGCAGGAGCTGTGTTATCGAATAGACAGTGTCAGATCCTCCTCAAAAGGATGAGACACGCCATCACAGATATCAGCGGGCCTATCGCCAGGAATGACATGGAGCTGATCCAGCCATAGTTAGCTCCGAGGAACACGGCCACTAGCGGGGCAAATATGTCTGCGGTATTGCCCAGGAACCCAGAGAAGCCGGCCCCCTCGCCGGCGAGCTCTCTCGGGAACACCTCCGTGGGCAGTGCCCAGTACGGGCCGTTCGTCCATGGAACGCCAAAACCCGCCAGCACCATAGCCATCATCGCCATCGCGTAGCCTTCCTGCGCTAGGAAAGGCACCAGGAGAGTACCGAAGAACGCCACGACGAAGCCTACGAGCATGGACACGACCCTGCCTCTCGTTATACCTATCCTCTTTGCCAGGACATCAGACACCACGCCGCCCAGGGGTGTTGATAAGGCACCTGTGAGTCCTAGGATCAGGCACAGCGCCCCGACCGCCTCAAGCCCGTATCCATGGTCGAACAGCATGTTCTGTGTTATGCCGTATATGGCGTATATCTGCCAGCAGTTGCC
>DAEG01000084.1 GCA_002495235.1 Euryarchaeota archaeon UBA287
CGTGTTCGTCATGCGCAATTGTCCGTCCTCCTTTCTGCGGTACACCACCCGGCTACCCGCATCTCGAGCAGGAAGACTGACTATGCTCGAGAACACGAAGCACTCTCTCCTGAGATGCGTATACGATGGTATGGGTCTACCCACCGCCCCAAAGAGCATCAGGGCGCACATCTTATCATCACCCTGCACCATTGATTTATTATTGAACTTTAAAGATTAAAAACTTTTTCCTACAAAATCACTCCTGTTATCCTGGCGGCCTTTTCTGCCGCGCTCCTGCTTATACCCTCGCCCAGGATCGTGTACCTCTCCATGCGCATTGAATGCGCCATGACCATGGCGTCTATGACATCCTCATCCCTGACTCCCAGATCTCTGGCCGTGGTGGGCGCTTTTATCTTTTTGAGAACGTCTCTCACGCCCATCCAGTCCTCACCGTGCAGATAGAGCATGATTATTGTTCCTACACCGCACTCCTCTCCGTGCAGGGCCCTGCCCGGAGCTGTGGCCTCAAGAGCATGAGCGAACAGGTGCTCCGCACCGCTCGCAGGTCTGGAGGATCCTGCGATGGACATCGAGACACCGGAGAGCACCAGCGATTTGAGGACTATCCAGGCGCTCTCCTCCAGACCCTCCTTTATGACGTCCGCGCTCTCTATGATCGTGTTGCAGGCCAGAGTGGCCAGGGCGGCTGCGAATGAGGAGAATGGCTCGTCCTTGAGCCTGCTCGCGAGCTCCCAGTCCTTTATCGAGGATCTCTTTGATATCAGATCCGCACAGCCGCTGGCGAGCAGTCTGTATGGTGCCCTCGCCACAATGCCCGTGTCGGCTATGATCGCTATGGGTGCTGACGCCTCGACCGATATGGAACTCCCGTTCTCCCTTATGGACGCTCTTGGGCTGGCTATCCCGTCGTGCGAGGCCGTGGTGGGCACGCTTACGAAAGGTATGTCCGCTATGTGCGCTGCCATCTTTGCTATATCTATCCTGCTGCCTCCACCAACAGCAACTATGAAATCGAAATCTTTTGCCACCTCACCAACGCGCTCTGTGCTCGCATGTGTGACCCTCTGCTCTATCACCGTCTCGCAGGCGTAGCCCTTCTCCGACAGCGATACGGCAACGTTCCTTCCTGCGATCTCCCTGGTGACCTCACCGCAGACTATCAGTGCCCTGTTCCCGAGCTTCAGCCTGTCACAGAGCTCGCCAATCTTGGAGATATATCCGTTGCCTATGAGGACCTCACGGGGGAACACCATGTCGCTCTCTTTGCTCTCACTCTGAGCCATCACCACCCTCCACATATATGGCTGGCTTGCCCTTTTTTGCCCTCTTGGCCCTGCCCTTTGGATCGTGGGTTACCTTGTTCAGAGGCTGAACGAAAACATCACATGACAGCTCATTCTTCAGGAAAGCGCTATCAATCGCCCTCTCCTCTCCAGGAATGCAGTACAGATAGAGAGCCTTAGGCTCTATCGGCAGGGCCTGGAGCGCCGCCTTTATGTCGTCGAACAGATTGATCAGGTACTCCTCTGCCTCGAGGTCACCCTCCTTCACCGGCGGGGCTTCTGGATAGCACTCTATGCGCTCATCAAGCTCGGGCACCTTGGCTCTCAGCATCTCCCACAGCTCGTCGCACAGATGAGGCGTGAAGGGGTATAGCATTACGATCCAGCGCTCAAGGAACTCTTTCAGCGTTCTGGGATCATCACCTCCCCTGCGCACATACCATCTGTAGTCATTCATCATCTCGTAGAACGCCATCTGCAGGGCTGACCTCGTTCTGAAGTTCTCCATGCTGTCAAGGTACGCTGCCATCCTCTTGCCCAGTGAGCCCAACAGCCAGAGGTCCATGTGATCCTTCTCCATTTCCTCACCGCTACTTATGCTATCGATTATCTCTCTAGCCAGATCGCAGAAGTGCTGCAGCTGTCTCCCGATGACCTTTGCTTCTGAGGCCCTCCAGTCAAAGTTCTGCCACGGCTCAACGGAGTACAGGAGATAAAAGCGCGTCGCGTCAGCGCCAAAGTCCTCCACGGACTGGGCCACCGGGTATATTATGCCACTGGAGCTGTGCATCATCCTGCCCTCCAGGATCACCAGACCCAGAGATATTATCCCTCTGGGCCAGTATTCCTCAGGGAAGAGAGCGGTGTGGTGGAATATCATGAATGTCAGGTGATTCGGTATGAGCTCTGACGCTGACACCCTGTAGTCGAGGGGGTACCAGTAGCTGAAGGCCTTCTTTGCCCTCTCCGCAGTCTCATTCCCCTTCCACCTGTTGTCTTTTGAGAGAAACACGTAGTCGAAGAAGTCATCATCCACCTCCATCTTCGCCTCGCGCATCACATCCGCTATCGTGTAATAGCTCATGTATATCGTAGAATCTGACAAAGATTCGATTATCCAGTCCTTTGCCCACGGAACCTTTGTGCCCATGCCGACCAGCCTTGTGAAGGGCCAGTCTCTCAGCCAGTCTATGACGTTGGAAAAATAGTTCCTTGTCTCAGGAGGCACGAGATCCATGCTTGCCAGCCATTGCCTGACCGTTTTCTTCCACTCCTCATCAGAGTACCTTATGAACCACTGATCAGAGACGAGCTTGACCACGCATTCTGTGCCGCATCTGCATATCACGGGCTTTTTTGTGAACTCATAGACCACGTCACCTCTGCCAATGGCTGTGAGCTCTTTCTTTATCTCCTTCTGGGCCCACTCTACACTTTTGCCGTAAAAATCCCCGTAGTTCACGATCATTGTGCCTCTGGCTCTCTCATCACGGTAGAGCTTCCTTGTCGCTTCGTCCAGTTTCTCCCTCTCGCTCTCGTCCCGTATGCCCATCTGTGCCACAAGATCCTTCGCAGGAATGTCACTGTAGCCAGCAACCTCTATTACCTGCCTCGGCGGTATGGAGCCTTTCAGCGCGACAAGATCGTAGGGAGCGTGCGCCGGGACGGAGCCAACAACACCGGTGGCCACGTCCGTCTGGACGAAATCCGCGCAAATGATCGGGACCCTCTCCCTGGTTATGGGGTTTATCGCCTTTTTACCCTCGAGGGCACCGCTGTTCCTCTCTTCCAGAGGCTTCACGCTCTTCTGGTAGCTTATGTTCCTGACTGCCTCTCTGCTCAAAAGCCATTTCTTCCCCTCTACATCTGCCACAACATAATCCTCATCTCTTTTTAGCCACAGGTTCGTAACACCAAATATCGTCTCCGGCCTCAGTGTCGCTGCCGGAAGGAATAGATCCTCTCCATCAACCTCGTACTCTATGACAAAGAACTCCTGTATGTCAACGCCCTCGCCCTCGAGAAGGTCATGGTCCGTAACAGGATTGTTATCGTGAGGACAGAATTTGACGGGATGCGAGCCCGTGGTGACAAGCCTCTTCTCAAGGAACTTGCGGTACTGCCATTCAACCTCTCTTGAGTATGAGGGTGTTATCGAAGTGAACTCCTTGCTCCAGTCTATTGAGAGCCCGAGGGATCTCATGCCTTTCTTATAGCCCATGGGGCTCTGGTCTATGAAGTAACGCGCATAGTCCATGGGGTCATTTATGCTCCCAAGATCCTCATCGCTCATGCCGTAGACGTTCTTGGCTATGCCGAGGAACTTCTCTTCCCCGCTCTTGAGCCTATTCACGGCACCGACTATGGGCGAGCCCGTGAGGTGCCATCCCATGGGGAATAACACGTTGTAGCCCATCAGCCTCTTGTACCTCGCTATGACATCAGGAAACGTGTAGGTCCTCGCATGCCCCACGTGCATAGGCCCGCTTGGATAGGGCCATGCAACGGTTATGAAGAACTTCTTTCGCTCATCAGGCTCCGCTTCATGCCTCTTCTCTCTCTCCCACCGCTCCTGCCATTTGAGCTCCACGGCCCTGAAATCGTAACCCATAAAAGGAAGAGGTGAGGGGGAATTTAAGCTTTTATTACGGCCTCTCAAACTTTCTTCATAATGAACATATACTTAAAACCGCGCAGGTAAAAATTGAACTTCATAGCTCTCTCATGCCATTCCGGAGTGTTCGATCTCTGACGCAATAGCCCATTCAGCTCCTATCTTGCATCTCAATTATACCCCTTATCCAGTTCCAATCCGGATCCCCATGATTGAAGAAAGATTTGAAATTGTCCTTTAGCCATTCATAGAGATCCTCTTCGACATATTCGCAGAAAGCGCCAAGTAGTTCTTCTCTTGTAACATTCTCTGGCATCTCTATTCCCTCAAGTTCATCCTCTAAAAATCCTTTCACAACTTCTCGGTCTAACACAATATCTCCTCCAGGATTAGATCATTCTTCTCGGGATTAATACGATACCTGATAAGCCTTACCGTTTTTTCATCTATTGATCTTCTTTTTTTGCAGTAATCAACCACCCTGTCATCAAAATCAAAACCTACAAGAACGCTCTGTATCATCTCTGAGTCTCCGTCAGCAAGCTTTCTGATAAGCCAATTTTCATACTTTATGATCTGATTAAGATCCTCCTCAACCACAGTGCCTGTCTTTAATTCCATGCATGTAAACTTGTGCAAAATGTCCACCGAGTCGATCCTGGTTACGTGCGTGAGAAATATGTCCATCACCTTATTGAAAGAGGTAGGCACGAAATTAATGAAGTCATCATAGTCACCGATGAGTTCCTTCAGCTTCCCGTGCGCAAACGATTGCATAAACCATGCATTAAGATAACCCTCATATTTCAGATGTCCTTTGCTATCTGAATCGAGACTTAGAGGTAACGGATTAATCACAGCAGGGACGTAAGGTTCAGCAATTATACCCGGCTCTACGAAGACCGGATTATTCCTCAACAAAAGACGGATCAATTCCTTTCCTTCGCTAGTGGTGATCGGATTATGGGATTTTCNNCCTTGTCACGTAAGTCCAGAATGTCGCTCATTGCAACAGGTTTAGAAAATTTTCTGACTACCGGCTCAAACGACACTCTGTACGGGTAGAGCTGTTTTGTATCCGCCCATATGGGTGTCGTGTCATAAAAGGGTTCGAGAGTGATTTTCCATAGTCCATAAATTCCCTTGTTTCTTTCATAAAGGAATACAAAATCGCCTGTTCTAATGCCAGCAAAACCTGCAACAATCTCTGAATTTGTTTGTTTTGATTTTACAGAGTCGATTGATTCAATACCGCCATATATTCCTCTCCTGATGCAAGCATCAAAGTTATTCTCTCCAACAAGAAATATGTGATATCCCATTTAATTCACACTCCTTGAGGTCTTATGTCGTCTGGTGATCTCATTTCAGGGATCCTATCGCTGACAGCAGCTCTCATTCCTTTTTATATGGCCTTCTTTTTTTATATACTTATTTCTGTCGTTTATTTTTCACGGCCTCTCTGTTGTCTGAGGCTTCTCCCATGAATGCGTCGGGGCGTAGACCCTGAGACCAGGATCCCCGTAGTAGACCACGTTCTCCATTATGTCCCACCACCAGCCATCACTCAGGTAGCTTATGCCAACCTCCCTTATGGCCTCATCATAGGCCTCCGCTATGGTCTTTCCTGCGGCCATCTCCCTGGCTATGAGCTCAAAGCCGAGGCTCGTGTACCATGAGGTCACCCACGGGTCTATCACCTGGAATGAGGTCCCATGCCTTATGAGCGCCAGCTGCAGGTAGGTGTGTGCTATCAGGCATGAGCCTCCGAGGAAGCCGGCGCTGTGCAGGTTGTCCAGGCTCCTGTCCAGAGCCATTCCGTCCACACCCTGGGTGGCAGGGGTCTGCTCCCATATCGATATGACTATCCCGTCGTTTCCTCTGTTCGCGTCCATGCCCGAGAATTTGCTCATCGCCATGGTGTCGGGATCCTCTGTAGAGCCCATGTATTCATAGGCCCTCCACGGATTGCGCTCATCGTTGTTAAGGCTCCAGAAACCCACAGTACCGTAGCCTCTGTTACCACCGTGCATTATCTCGGCCCACAAAATAACACCGCGGTTGAGGTTCTCTGCTGTCGCTCTAAGGTTGGTGGAGAACACGGAGCTGTATCCCATCTTTTCGAGGTACTCCGGCATGACCTCGCTGGGATCCATGTCCGGATAGCGCATACCGCTCCTGCTCACACCTTCGTCAATGCTCTCATTACTCTCATACCAGTAGGGGGTTATGCCGCTGGTGGTCGTGTAGTTAAGGCCCCAGTATTCGCTGGCCTTCTCATTGAACTTGTAGGCATAGCTCACCCAACTCTGAAGCACAGGATACCGCGCAAACACCTCTCCGCCCGGATCATCTATCACAAGAGCACCGTTCTCCCTGCGGGACTGACTGCCGTTTATGTAATAGCTCCCGTCCATGCCGGGGTTCTCAAAGACCAGCGCCGGGTAGAATGCGTCCCTGGCAAACCAGTAGGCGGCGTCAACGGGTGTACCAAAGATCCTGCCGGGTATGCCTCTGCCGATGAAGCCTCTGTCCCACGTGGGCCCGATCTCAAGGTCGCCAGCTATCGTGAGTATGCGCTCACTGCCCTCCGGATCCATCCCCCTGCTACCAAGGAAGGAGTACACGCTCCTGCCTGATATAACCATGTCCCCGACTGATGGCGGAGCCCTGGAGTTCATCGTGTTCAGCCAGTTTACGGAGTGCCAGTTGCTCTCCGCCGAGAGGCCGTTCTCAACGACGGTGAGAGGCACGCCGTGGAAGCACGCCGCATACGCCGCAGGAGCGAAGAAGTACCCGCCCTCAACGGCTCTGGTGTCGTTCTCCATGAACGTGTACGGCTTTGCCGTAGAGAAGACCACGTCAGTGCTATCCGTTTTTATTCCATCAAAGTCTATCAGTCTTATGCCCGGCTTTGCCCGGTACACCAGGGCTGCGTCGTTCATCGCAGCGAATATCGCCTCGTTGCATAGTGCCTCTATGCCCCCTGCGTCCAAAGAGATCTTATCTGCGGTATAGCTGACGTTGAGCTTCGCAGGCTTTCCGTCCATGGATATCGCGCAGATGTCCAGCTTTCCCTTCCCCAGAGAGTCCAGCTTCACAGGCTCTGTGTAAGGGACCTCTCTGGCAAGGACAGCCCCGTTCTCGTCCCTCAGTACCAGCCCGCCCTTAAAGCCGCC
>DAEG01000081.1 GCA_002495235.1 Euryarchaeota archaeon UBA287
GATGCCGACAGGGCCATATTCATAGACGATGAGACAAACTACCTCTTCGGGGACCAGATAGCCGCCCTGGTGACCAGGGAGAAGCTGAAGGAGAAGGGCGGTGGCACGGTGGTGACAGCCATAAATTCATCCCAGGCGATAGAGGACGTGGTCAGGGAGAACAACGGCAGCCTGGTGCTGACGCGGGTTAGCCCCATAGACATGGCAAGGAAGCTGAAGGAGGTCAACGGCATCCTGGCTCCCGAGGAGACGGGCGGTATAGTATTCCCGGAGCACCAGTATTGCAGGGACGGAGGAATGACGATAGCGACGGTGCTCGAGATACTGGCGAAGAGGGAAAAGAGCCTCTCGGAGCTCATAGAGGAGCTGCCAAAGTACTACATAATCAAGGACAGCGTGAGGGCCAGGAACAAAGAGGAGGTAGAGCAGAGGTTCGAGGAAGAGCTTCACGAACTGCCCGGGATTGAGCGGGTCATAAACGTGGACGGGGTGAGAGCCTATCTTGATGACGGGAACTTCCTTGTCCGGAAGTCAGGAACAGAGGACATAATAAGGATATTCGCCGAAGCGAAGAGCAGGGACAGGGTCTCAGAGATCTTTCAGAGCGTTAAGAAGATAGTGGACAGGCTCGTCATATCTGAGCCCTGAGTTCTTCTAGCCGCTTCATCTTACTGCTCAGGCTCCTCTTCCTGTTGTTGAGGGCCTTCTTTTTAGAGCTTATGTCCTTCTTTATGGATTCCAGTTCTATCGAGGCGTTTTTGGTGCTCTCTCTCTCATCCTCTCCCATTCCGGTCATCTCCGTGTCTATCTCCCTCACCCGCCTTCTCCGCTCTTCATCCTTGGCTCTGCTCTCCTCCAGCTTCGCCTCTATTCCCTCCAGCTCCTCGCGCAGTGACTCCATTCTTCCCCGCCTCTTCTCGATGGTCGTCCTTATCTCCTTGGCGAGCGTCTCCGCTTCCGTTATCCCCTCCTTCTCAGACGCCCCGTTCATCCTCTCGAGTTCGGCGTTGAGCTCATCCAGCTCCCTCTCCAGAGCCTCGAACTTCTCCGCCTCTGTCTTTATCTCCTCTGCCCTCTTTCTATTCTCCTCGTTCCTGGCGCTGCTCTCCTCCAGCTCCGCCAGCAGCCTATCCCTCTCATCTCGCATCTGGTCCATCCTCCTCTTTCTCTCTCCGGCTGCCGGTCTGCCGGAGCCCTTCTCCGTCTCCTCTTTTTTAGACTCGAGGTCTCTGATCTTCTGAGAGAGAGATCTGATCTCATCCATGAGCTTTTCAACATCATCCTCAAGTCTCTCCATGTACTCCATTCTCTCTTCATCCGCCCCGGGAGCAGTCTCCTCCAGTTCCTCCTCGATCAGAGGCTCCACTATCACTTCTTCGATCTCCACCCCTTCTTCTTTGCCTGCCCCTCTTCTTTCCTGGTCCTCTTCCGGCTCTGGGATCTCCTTCTCTGGTTCTTTGCTCTCCGTTTCCGCGCCAAGCTCAAAGAGCCGCTGTATGGAGGAAAGTCTGTCTTTGAGCTCTTTTATGAGTGATTCCTTACTGTTCACTTCGGCATCCAGTTCCCTGACTCTTGCGTCATGATGTCTGTTGTCTCTCTCGAGCTCCTCCACTCTGCTCTTCAGACCCTTGTTCTCTTCCTTCATTCCTGCCACGATAGACTCTCTGCTCTCATTCTCCCTCTCCAGCCCCTCTATCCTGCTACTGAGGGAGTCCCTCTCTCCGGTTATCTCTGCCAGCATGTTTTTCAGTTCTTCTGCCTGCGCGGCTTTTGTGCTGGCGTCCTTCTCCAGCCCCGCGATCCTTGCCTTGTAATCATTGACAGCGCTCTCAAGCTCTGAGACCCTGTCCTGAAGCTGCTCAGCCCTCCTGCCTCTTGACTCCAGCTCCTGCCTCAATTTTTTGTTCTCATCGGTGAGGCTCTTTAATCGCTGGAAGAACTCTGCCGCTTGTGATACCATCTTATCCACGTTATCCTCATCATCCATGAAACGTCTATGCCATCCTACGTATAAATAATTAACTCTGACCGTTTTCGGCGGGTGCGATTTGATGCCTGAATGACTGTGCTAGATGAGACCAGCGCGGCGTGAAACCAGCGGCTACCGATCAATCGTATCTGCCGTTATCCAGCTCCCCCATGAGCTCTTCATACTTCTTTTTTAGGTCTTCGTATCTGTCAAGTATGACAGTTCTCCTGTCCGTCCTCTCGGAACCCACTTTCCTGATCCTGCTCTCCCGTCTTATCCTTATCTTGGACATCATTCACCCTCCGCAAGAAACTTTGCCACGCTCCTGTAGCACCTCAGTGCCCTGCTTCTCCCCTTCAGATACGCCAGGGGCACACCGAGCGCCTGAGACCGGGGGACCTGCTTGTCAAACGGCACAATGAATGCGCGTTCGAACTCGCTCGAGAGGGCGTTGACAACCTCCCTGGAGACCCTGGATCTCCTGTTGACCGTGGATAGTATGGCGCAGTCTATCCTTTTTCCTCCCTTGCTGGCGATATCCTTCAAGAGCGGGAGGTTCTCCATCGAGAATACGGATTCGTTGAGCGCTGCGATGGGCGTATCGCAGGCCTTTATGACCTCTCTTGATACGTAATCAAAGCCCGGGGGGGTGTCCATCATTATGAAGTCATAGTCAAGGTTCTCTATCTTCTTTATCCCGCTTGTCAGGAAGTTCTTTTTGATTTTTTCGAACGTCACGCCCCTGCAGGAAGGAACTACGTGCATGTCCATGCCCTCTATCTCGAATATGACCTCTCCGATCTTCTTCTCTCCGCTCGCAGCGCTCTGTATCGAGAGATCCCCGAAGTCCTCCGGCTTTATGCCCAGATACGCCGTCGCGCTCGCTATGGGATCGAGGTCTATGACCAGAACCTTATTTCCGCTCTGGGCAAGGCAGGCTGCGACATTGACGCATGCCGTGGTCTTTCCTGTCCCTCCCTTGTTGCTGATGAACGCTACCGCTTTTCCCGTCACTGCTTCACCCCCGTCAGCTTCAGGAAGACGTCTTCCAGGCTGGTCTCCACGGGTCTGATCTCAAAGACCCCGATCCCCGCTTTTACAAGTCTCTCATTTATCTCCGCGAGCGCTTCGTAGTCATCGACCTCGACCTCCGCCGTGTCACCATCGATCCTGAAGCTTCTCACGGATCCCACTCCCTTGAGGCTCTCTGAAATGCCGGCTGCTGGCCCGCGGAATCTTATCCTCGCTCTCAGGTTTCCGAGGGACAGATTTGAGACGGAGTCTGTGGATATCACGCTTCCACCATCGATGATGCAGACGCTGTCGCACAGCTTCTGCACTTCGGGCAGTATGTGCGAGGACAGGAATATGGTCTTACCCTCGCGCTTCAGCCCCTTCACTATCTCCTCAAATTCGAATATCGCCTTAGGATCAAGACCGTTTGTGGGTTCGTCAAGCACCAGAACATCAGGATCGTTCAGCATCGCAAGAGCCAGACCGAGCTTCTGTCTCATCCCGTGCGAGAACGCGGATATCCTCTTGTTGGCGGCTGCCCCCAGCCCGACGGTTTTGAGCATCTCCATGCACCTGCTCTCATCCACCCGGTAGAATGCTCCGTTGAACGTCAGGTAACTGATAGCGGTCATCTCTTCGTAAAAGCCGAAAGCCTCGGGTAACACTCCTATCCTCTTCCTGACCTCCTTCGGTTCTCTGGTCACGCTGTGCCCCATCACGCAGACCTCTCCGCTGTCCGGGGAGAGCATGGTGGTGATCACCTTTATGGTTGTCGTCTTTCCGGCTCCGTTAGGCCCGAGAAAACCGAAGATCTCTCCCTGTCTGACCCTGAAGCTTATTCCTTTCAGGGCTTTGAAGTCTCTGTAGCTCTTCTCCAGGCTTTTTACCTCTATAGCATCCATCACAACAACCTTCTCATCACCTGAAACTCACTCCTGAACTGCCTCACGGCAGTGTATATCCCGCAACCCGTCGCTATGGCGGCGTCCCTCGCTACTTTTAGGAACGCATCTGTTGCGAGGGACAGCGTGCCCGCGTCCATGAAGTAGTTGGCGTAGAGCGCCTTGTAGACCATATCAACAATGCATATTGTCAGCACACCCCAGACCACCAGATCCAGGAAGAAAAGCCACGTCGCAAACCTTCTCCTGTCTATCACGCTTTTTGCCATATTTTCACAGATGGTATTAAAATTTTTCGCATTTATATCTTTCTAT
>DAEG01000045.1 GCA_002495235.1 Euryarchaeota archaeon UBA287
TCAAGCCCAGCTCTGTCGGCAGCGAGCGTTTCGTACTGACCCCTCAGGCTCTCCAGCTCTTCCGCTCTGTCATTCAATTCTTTTAGCTTTGATTCAGCCTCGATCCTCTGGCGCTCCTCTTCCGCTGGCCCCGCTCTCAGGCTAGCGAGCTCGTTGTTCAGCCCATCCACCGTGCCCCGAAGCTCGAATATCTTTTTCTGCGATTCCTCCTTCTCCCTCTCTTTTTCCTCAAGCGTATCTCTCAGCGTCCTGTTCTCTTCGTAGAGATCCCTGTTCCTCCTTTTTATTTCGTCGATCCTGGCGCCGATCTTCTCAATCACCGCTTCTGCCGATCCCTCGATTTTTATCTCATTCTCATCCGCTATTCTTTCTGTCTCGTCCGGATGCGGTTCTTTTGAATCCTTCCTGCCGAAAAGCCTTCTCATTTTCTCGCCATCCTTCTTGCAGATCCCATTCTACACGGATCTTTTGAGGTTTTCATTCAGCTTACCTCCCCCTCCAGCTTTTCCCAGACCCTTGCAAGAATGTTCTGCAACTCTCTTTCCAGTTTTTCCTTTTCTTCCCTGAGGACATTGAGCTCTGTCCTGGTCGCTTCGAGCTGCTCTGCCTCTTTTTGCAGGCTCTCTACACGGGCTCTCGCTTCGTTAAGCATTGCTTCCGCAGAGTCTGCTCTCTCGCGCGCTTCTTTCAACTCTTCGATCAGTCTCGCTCTCTCATCCTTCAGATCCTGGAGTTCTCTCTCCCTGTTCTCCAGATTTTCCCTGAGCTCCTCTGACGCGCTTCCCTCCAGCCGTGAGCTCAGAAGCGTTATCTTTTCCTCTTTTTCTGCAGCTTCTGCCATAAGGCTGTCTCTTTCCCTGCTTATCCTCTCGATCTCTACATTACTCCGATCAAGAGCGTTCTGAAGATTCTCTTTCGCCGATCCAAGGCCACTGATCACTTCATTCAGCCTATCGATCTCGCTCTGGTACCGTGCTATATTCTCCCGGAGACTCGTCATTTCTAGCATTAAGTTCTCGATCTCCCCCTCTCTCTCACTGGAGCTTTCCAGAGTCTTTTTCCTCTCCTCCCTCATAGCATTGAGCTCTTCGTTCATCGATTCCACTTTTGTGCCGAAGTCTGCTCTGCTCTCTTCCAGCTGTGACTCAAGAGATCTGATACTTTCTTCCAGCCTCTCCATCTCAGCTCCAGAGCGCTCTTTTTCTTCTCTCAGTTCGTCCGACATGCTCTGAAGGTCGAATATCTTCTGTTGTGTGTCCTCGCTCTCCTGCTCTTTCTTATCGAGGGCCTCTTTCAGCGTCTTGTTCTCAGCACTCAGCTCTTCGAATCGCTTTCTTATGCCGGCTAAACGAGCGTTCATATCCTCTATGAGCTTCTTCCTTGAGCTATCCAACTGTGAGATCTTTTCATCCTTCTTTTTTAGCTCCTCGCGGAGGGAATCTCTCTCCTTGATGAGCTTTGTTATGAGATCTCTGACGTTTTTATCGATCCTCTCCATGATTTCAACTCCGAGAACTCTCATTCATGTCTTTGTTGTTATTAATCTTTTTTGTCACTCTATAGAGATAAACCCTGTTCTTTCTGTCAGCCTTTTCCGGCTCCCAGCCGTCAAACGTCCAGATGTACGTTACGACTCTTGCGCCATCCTTCAGCTCTCTGAACAGCTTCGCTCTCAGGCGGTTGTTGACGCTCTGATAGAGAAACAGGGTGACAACATCAGCATCTCTGAGATCCGTTTTGAAGAAGTTCTCACGCCTAACTTCAGCTCTCTTGAGCCTGTTGGCTCTTATCCTGATCCTTGTTATCGCGTATCGGATGGGATCGAGCTCAACACCCACAGATGAAGCGCCATAGTGCCTTGTCGCAGCTATCACGATCCTGCCGTCTCCGCAGCCGAGATCGTACAGCTTTTCTCCCTTCTTCAGTTCGGCCATGTCCAGCATCTCGTTCACGATCCGCATAGGCGTAGGATCCCATGGAGCGCTTTTTATCAGTGCAGGCCATAGCTTCGACACGAGAAAGACAACGCACAAAACTGCGACTGCTATCGCGAGGTATAACACACACCAAAATGGAAAGGGATATATATAGAGTTTTACCTTTACCCTCAAGGGGGCTGTGGGGTAGCTTGGCATCCTACGGGCTTTGGGAGCCTGAGACTCCAGTTCAAATCTGGGCAGCCCCATCCGTAATAAAAAATAAATATGGTCTCTCCATTCACCTTCAGTGTACAGGAATCCCGCGCTCGCAGTTGATGCGGTCGTGATAAAAAACGGAAGGATCCTGCTGGTAAGGAGAAAGAACGAGCCCTACAAAGGCAAGTTGGCATTGCCCGGAGGATTCGTTGAGT
The DNA here is from genome assembly GCA_002495235.1 of Euryarchaeota archaeon UBA287. Lineage (GTDB taxonomy): Archaea > Thermoplasmatota > UBA186 > UBA287 > UBA287 > UBA287. Next base: position 2,351 of record DAEG01000045.1, read on the forward strand.
ACGGAGAAAGAACGGAGGATGCCGTGTTGAGGGAACTGAGAGAGGAGACTGTGATGGAAGGAAAAGTAAAAAAGCTGGTCGGAGTTTTTTCGGATCCCGGAAGAGACCCGAGAGGGCATGTTGTTAGTATAGCGTATCTCATAGAGCCTAAGAGCGAAGAAGTAAGGGCGGGGGATGACGCTGCGGAGTGCGAGTGGGTGAGGATCGAGAATGCACGTGATCTGGCATTTGATCACGCAGACATAATAAAAAAGGCATTGGAGGCGATGGAATGATGTTTTGTCCAAAGTGCCATCTTCTTTTATACCCGAAGAATGGCAAGATGGTGTGCAGGAAGTGTGGATACGAGACGGAGGGTGTTGAGAGCCACGTCATTGTAGAGGAGCACAGAGAGAAGGAGATCTCGGTGCTGGGCAAGGAAGAGGAGGCGCTGCCAAAAACAAACGTCACGTGTCCCAAGTGTGGTAACAATGAGGCCTACTGGATCCTGCGTCAGACCAGGAGCGCTGATGAGCCTGAGACCAGGATATACACCTGCACCAAGTGCGGTCACAGGTGGAGAGAGTACTGATAGAAAAGGGAAAATAGCAGGACGCTCATTTTTGGAAGATGGAGACCAAGGCAAAGATATGGCTTGAGGTGGATGGCAGACCCGTCATAGGAGAGGGAAGGGCCAGGTTGCTGGAGTCCGTAGATGAGACAAAATCGCTCAGCGAGAGCGCCAGGAGGATGGGTCTCTCCTACAGGTATGCGTGGGGTGTCATAAGGGAGATCGAGAAGAACCTGGGAAAGAGCATCATATCCTCTTCTAGGGGCGGCTCTGGAGGGGGCAGAACGGAGCTGACCGAGGACGGAAGAGCCCTGCTAAGGGAGTTCAGAGAGAAAGAAGAACTATTCAGAAAATGCATGATGGAGAGCTAGGCTATGGCCCTTACGGGACATAGGGTCGCACACAGCCCGCATCTTGTGCAGGTATCCGATACATCGCCTTTCCCTTTTCCTTTTATGGTTATCGCGCCGCTGGGGCATGCTCTCTCGCATATACCGCAGGCGGTGCAGTTCTGCTCTATCTCCGGCCTCTCGCGCATCTCTTCCCTCTCCCGCAGCGCTGAGCCGATGAGATCCTCAGCGCTGGAGTGTCCGCCCTGTTTTACGAACTCCTCGAGTTCTCTGGCTACCTTACAGTAGATCTGTGGCCCCCTGTACAGCGCTGCGGTGCAGACCTCGACCGCGCTCGCGCCGCACATCATGAATTCGGCCGCATCTGTGCCGTCGGTGATCCCACCCACGCCTATGATAGGTTTCCTGAAGACCTCGGATATCTCCGAGACCACGCGAAGTGCTATAGGCTTTATAGGCGGTCCTGAGAGCCATCCGTATCTGTCGCCGAGCAGCGGTTTTCCACTTTTCTCATCTACGACGAGCACGGGGCCTACGGTGTTTATCGCTACTATCCCGTCTACGAACGGCTCTATGGTCTTTGCGACCTCCCTCACATTCTCAGTGCTCGGGCTTATCTTGGCGAATATCGGTATGCTCACGCACTCTTTCAGGCTCTTTGCCACCTCTCTGATAGTCAAAGGATCCTTGCTTATGTAGTGGGTCGAGAACTCTATGCCCGAGGCTCCGGCCTCCTCGACCCTGGGCCCGAGGAAGACGAGCTCCTCCGCGGTGTATCCTGTGCTTGCTATAACCTTCAGCCCGGAGCTCTCCGCTGCGGCGTACTCTCTATCCAGCCACCGCTCCCACGGGATCTCCGACCACGTCTCGCAGTTGACGACACCGTGGGATATCGAGCCGTGCTGAACGCACGCGATGTTCGGTCGTCTCACCACGGCCCTTCTGGTGCATATGGTCTTTGCAACAAGGGCACCAGCACCGCCCCTGGCCGCCTTCAGCAGCGCGTCTCCGCTCTGCGACGTCGGGCCTGCTGCTGTCAGCACAGGGTTCTCAATCTCAATGCCTGCGAGATCCATGATGAAAAGAGGCATTTTCGTATATAAGTGTTACACGTTCAGGCATGCTATCCCTGTTCTTTTCATCTATGAGCTCTACGGCGACATTATCTAAGTGGAGCACGCTCCTGACTGGTTCTGCAAATGAGTCCCTGCACGTCACTATGGTGTTCTCCCTCTCTCTCAGAATAGGAAAAGCTCTGTAAAATCCTCTCTCTCCTAGCTCCAGTCTTCCTATCTCATCAGCGAAGCTCACATCGCCGCTCCTCTTCAGAGACTCCACGCCGAACTCTATACCTTCATCCGAGAACAGGTACTTCCCTACTCTCTCGCCCCCGCCCAGTTTCTCCTCCGCCAGGATAGCGGTCTCTGAGGTCTTTACGTCCTCTATGATCAGGCGATCCTTGTCCTTGTGCGTTATAAATCCGCAGGGCTCTATGCCCCCGGTCCTTAACAAATCCACCACTCTCACGCAGCAGGTGGTCTTTCCAGACCCTCTAGCCCCCGTTATCAGCACCCTCATAGGAGAAACGTTATTGCGGCTGTCACTAAGAAGAGGGCAGACGCGCTTCTTGCTCCCGGTATGATCCTTTCCGTCCTTACCCTGGTGGTTAGTTCGCACAGCAGCGCCGTGATGGCTATAGAGAGAACGATCCCGGCATCCATTCTCACGGGCGGTAACAGCATGCCGACCAGGGATCCTGCGGTCGCTCCGAGCCCGAGGATGAAGCCTCTCGCGTTTGGCAGGGCGTAAAGGAGTAGCTCTATCAGCGCCGCCTCTCCCAGTATGGAGACAATTGGCCGCATTACGCTGACAGAGGGGAACACGAAGAAGTTGATGAGCTTGAATGACGCCGCTATAGCGCCGGAGAGCATGACCGTACCCCTCCCGCTCCTGCTGGCGCCGAGGATGAACGGCATCGCGAGCGAAACGACGATCGCTCCGGTGTACGGGAAGAAAGGAAACACAGCGTGCATAAAGCCACCAAGCAAAGCCTCTAACATTCCCCACAGAGAGCCGAAGAACACCGCGGTGACGATCTTATCACTCATGCGCATAATCTTCGCCCGCATATATATTCCTTTCCTGTGCTAACCGAGCAGGGCCCTCAATGCATCGGGCACCAGATTAGCCAGTGCAAGGTACCTTGAATGTGCGTACTTTCCGGGCTCAAGAGCTACGCTGGCCGCCAGGGGCTCCACGATCCTTGAGGGATGATCTATGTCGCCGTACATCGCCATCTTCTTCAGCAGCTCTTCGTCAGGTGCATTGAGGATCCTTGAGATCTTTTCGTCATCAAGGCCGTAGATGAATCTTCTGGCAGCCATGCCGAACCTTATCTCTCTCCCAAACTCCTTTTTCCAGAGATCCTGGTACACAGACAGGCTCTTCTCATCCGTCTCATCGTTCTCCAGGGCTCTCGCAGCCACGTCGGCGCATATCCTTGCGCATCTCAACCCTATGTTGACCCCGCCGCCGGATATGGGCTTGACCTGCATGGCAGCGTCCCCGACCAGCATCACGCGCTCACAGTAGCTCTTTCTCCTGAGACCTATGGGTATCCCGCCTCCGAAGGTCTCGTAGGGCTCCGCGCCAAGCCTCTGCAGGAGCTTTTTCAGGTATGCTGAGGCAGAGCCGTTGTTGACTCCGAGTCCTATCCTGCACTCCTCCTCTGATGTTGGTATGACCCACGCGAAGAAGCCGGGAGCAACATCGCCGCCGAAGTAGACCTGAACGCAGTCCCTGTCCCTCGCCGTAAAACGCGCGTTGCACTGTAAGCCCCTTATGATCTCTCCTCTCTCGCTCAGGCCGAAGGAGCCCGCGACCCTGCCCCTCATGCCATCAGCCCCCAGCAGTATCCTGCACTTCACATCATTGACTGATATGCCATCTGTTCGTCTCTCAAATGTCCTGGCGCCCTCGCCCCTCCTCACATCCGCTCCGGCCGCTTCGGCGCTCTCTGCGAGCATTCTGTCAACAACACTCCTGTCCAGGACAAGGGATTTGCAGCTATCCGCGTGGAGTACTATCACATCATCTCCATGGAATATGTGCGCGCCGCGTATCTCGTTCTCGACAGCGTCCTCAAAGCTCATGTCCGCTATATCCTCTATCCTTGGGTGTATGAGACCAGAGCAGTGCTTTGGCAGCCCTATGACCTTATGCTCCTCGAAGACGATGACCCTGAACCCCCTATCAGCGAGTGTCTTAGCGCAGAATGCTCCGACAGGTCCGCAACCCACCACAGCGACATCACAATCCATAGCAATACCCTTAAATAAGCATAGGTTAATATTTTTTATGGATGTGCTGGCGCTTCTT
>DAEG01000064.1 GCA_002495235.1 Euryarchaeota archaeon UBA287
CAGGGTGAAGAACAGCAACTATTACTCATATTACTACCTGAATGACCGTGCCTCCTCCTTTTCAGACTTTGAGAACTTTTTCGCCTCCAGCGGCATGGAGGGCCACTATAACATAGTCCAGCAGGGTGACATAAACAAGATAGTCACATCTAGCGCCTTTGAGAAGAGGAGGATCATAGAGAATGTCGCCGGTACTAGCAGATTCGACGATGACATAGAGCAGAGCGAAAGGAAAAAGGCAGATGTTGAAGAGAACATAAGAGTCCTCGAGGGCAGGCTTGAAGAGGTCAAGTCACAGCTCAAGTCCCTTGAGCAGGACAGGAACAAGGCCATTCGTTACATGGAGCTCAAAGAAAAACTCCAGAAGACAAAGACGGAGCTGTTGGTGAGGCAGATACAGGAGTACAATCTCAGGATCGGAGAGAATGAGGAGCGAGCTAGGGGCTATGATGAAGAGATAAAAAAACTCCATGAAGATATCAGGGTTAAGGAGAGCGAGCTTGAAGAAAGTAACGCGAGAATGGCGGAGATAGCGGCGGAGATAGAGGAGAAGCTGGGTGGAGAGGGCAGGAAGATCCAGGATCAGATAAATGACTGTAACGTGCGGATAAAGACGGACGATGAGCTCTTGAACTTCTACGGAGCCCAGCTAAAGCGCAACGCAGAGAGGAAAAAGGCGATCGAGAGGGAGCTAAAAGACCTTGACAGGGGGATAGCGGAGGCCAGGAAAAGCGCCGACGAAATAAAGAGGAGCATAGAGGCAAAGGAGAAGGCGCTCAACGAAAAAAGGGAAGCTCTGAAGAAGATAAACGAGGACAGGAGGAAAGAGAACGCGAGACTGGAGGAGCTGAACGAAAAGCTCGATGGTGCGAGGAAGGAAAGGGAGAAGCTGTTGGAGCAGCAGCACGAGAAGAAGCTGCTGCTGGAAGAGCTGGATGCGAGACTGTCCAATGCGATGAGGGAGGCCGAGGCTCTTGAGAACGATCTGAAGAGGTTCGAGACAGAGGAAGAGGAGATAAGGAAAACTAACCGGGATAGAGAAAAGAGAGCCAGAGAACTCTCCTCGCTGGTTCTGCAGAACAAGAAAAGGATAGACGACCTGGAGATCAGAAAGGGTGGCATAAAGGAGAGGATCAGAGCTATAAAGGAAGAACTGGCAAAGCTGGACAGAGAGTATTCGAAGGCGAGCGCGCACGCGAACAAGGCGGTGAGCGCGGTGCTGAAGGCGAGGAACCTCGGCAGGCTGAAGGGCATAGTGGGCACCATAGGAGAGAAGGTCAGGTCCAGGGACGAAAGATACGCCACTGCGATAGCGGTGGCGGCAGGCAGCAGAATGGATGCGATAATAACGAGGACCGATGAAGATGCAGCAAAGGCCATAGAGCTTTTGAAGAAGGAATCCTCAGGCAGGGCACAGTTCCTTCCTCTCAACAAGCTCATAGCTCCCAAGCCGATGGGCAAGGCGCTCCTGGTGGCCAGGGATCCAGCATCCCTCGGTTTTGCCTCGTCATTAGTCGATTACGATCCTGAGATAAGGAGCGCTGTTGAGTATGTTTTCGGCACGACTGTTGTTGTTGATACTCTGACCAGCGCGAGGCGGCTCATGGGCGGTGTCAGACTGGTCACGCCAGAGGGCGAACTCATAGAGAGCTCAGGGGCTATGATCGGAGGCTCCAAGGTCTCGTTAGAGAGCGCCGCTCCACCGGAGGCTATAGAGAGACAGATAGACGAAAGAACAAGGGAGCTGGAGGCACTGAACGCAGAGCTCGTATCAATAGAGGAAGAGATTGGTGCCCTGGAGGTTGGGGTGAAAAAGGCGCTGGAGGAGCAGAAGCTTATGGCACAGCTCACCACACCTGTTCAGGAGTCCAGATCCAGGGATTACAGGGAGAGGTTTCAGGAAGCTCAGGAAAAAGTGAGGGAGCTGAAAGAGCAGAAGGAAAGGAGCAACAACGAGATTAAGGAGACTGTCGTAAAGCTTGAAGCCATAACCAGGAACACAGAAGCGCTGGATGCAGAGATAAAGGATCTCACGCCAAAGAAGGTCAGGGAGATCATCGACGGACTCGAGAAAGAGGTGGAGAGCGTAAAGAGTTTCATCGACGTGCTGAGAGAGAAGGAGAGAGAGGCGGACAGAGAGCTGGAAGGCAGAATGCTCAGCATGGAGCAGATGAGGAAGGAGATCGATGGCATAGAGCAGGAAGACTCAAAAGCAAGACAGGAGATGGAGAGGGCAGGAAAGGAGAAAGAGGAGGCGGAGAACGAGCTCAAGGCCCTGCTTGTTGTCAAGGGCGGTTATGACGAAAAGGTCGGAGATCTCAACAGAGAGAAGGAGGAGATAACCAGCGCAGTGAGCGAACTGAGGGTGGCTCTATCGCGGCTCAGAGACAGGGTGGACACGACCGAAGAACTTAAGATCAGATGCAGGAGCGAGGCTGCCAGTCTGACCGAGATGATGAGAGATAGCGAGAGAGAACTCAGCAACGTGGGTCCGGTGATCCCAGAGATCACCACTGAAAGGACGATGGACGAGCTCAGGACAGAGATCAAAAGGATCGAAGAGAGACTTCTTGCGATGGAGCCTGTTAACCAGAGGGCTCTTGAGCAATATGATGAGGTAGCAAAGAGGGCTAACGAGATAGAGAGCAGTGTGAAGAGGCTCGATGAGCAGCGCAGATCCCTTGTGGCTCTCATGGATGAGTGCAGGGCCAAGAAGAGAGAGGCGTTCATGTCCGTTTTTGTTTCGGTTAACGAGAATTTCAAGGCGATATACGCCAGGATCTCCGATGGCGGGTATGGTGAGCTGATGCTCGAAAACCCTGCTGACCCGTTCGCGGGTGGTATGAGGATAGTGGCGCAGCCGAGCGGGAAGAAAGCCCAGTCGATAGAGCGGCTCTCCGGCGGGGAAAAGAGCGTTGCGGCTCTGGCGCTGGTATTTGCCATCCAGCGCATATCGNNGCCTTTTACTTCCTGGACGAGGTTGATATGTTCCTTGATAGCGTAAACGCCGAGATCATAGGAAAGATGATAAAGGAGAGCTCCAATAACACGCAGACCCTGGTGATCTCTCTGAGGAAAGCGACTCTCAAGGATGCAGACGTGGTTTATGGTATAACGTCGGTTGACGGGGTGTCACAGATGATAGGCAAGATAAACATAAATGAGATATCGGAGGTGGCTAACTGATGGACGAGAAAGCGGTGCTAGAGCATCTGCTGTTCCACAAAGCGCTCGGGGAGGAGATGGACTACTACATTGATCTGTGCAAAAAGGTGTCTGAGGGCTATGCGGAGATAAAGGACGACTATGAACGCTCGATAGCAACGCTGTTCTCGCTGGCCATGGAGGAAAAGATAGACCCGTGGAACATAGACATAGCTGCGTTCTCCAAGGAGTATCTGAGACGGCTTAAGAAGGAGGGCATGAACATAGTCTACGCCGGCAGGCTGATCCTCCTTGCGTGGGAGGTCCTCAGGGCTCAGTCCGAGAGGGCCGTAGAAGCTTTCACGCCGCAGCCAGAGATCGAAGAGTTTTATGAGCCGGCAGAGATAGATAGCTATGGCATAGAGCCGCGTCCGACAAGGGCCCTGAAGAGCCCTGTGAGCGTCTTTGACCTGGTCAAGGCTCTTGAGAGCGTCAAAAGGCTTGAGAGAGCGAGGATAGGAAAGAAAAAAGAGAAGGGCAGAGCCAAACCGAACATAGATGGGATGATACACGCCGAAGAGATAAAGAGTCAGGAGGTCTACGAATTCGTGAGGGAGGATGGGATCGACGATGGGGATATGGTCTTCGCGAAGTTCGGTCTGGTGGAGGGCATGGCGGCTCTGCTGTACCTTGCGAGGGACAAGAGGGTTGAGATATGGCAGGAGAACTTCCCGTTCGGGAAGATATGGATAAAGGCGTGAGTGACAGAAAGAGGGTAGAGGCGGTGCTGTTTGCCTCTGATAGAGCGCTGACTATCAAGGAGATCGCCAGGATCTCCGGTGTTAGAGAAAAGACGGTCAAGAAGATGATAGAATCTCTGAACAGAGAGTATGATAAGCACGCCTTTGAGATATCCGTCACCGATAAGGGCTGCGTTCTTCAGTTGAGAGATGAGCTCTATCCTCTGGTGCAGGATTTTGTCCAGCCGGAGATGGACGAAAAGCTGCTGCAGACTCTGGCGCTCATAGCGTCAAACGAGCCTGTAAGACAGGCGCTCCTGAGAGAGTTTGTGGGTGATAGAGTGTACGACGACGTCAGGGAGCTCTGTAAGAGAGGGCTTGTGAAATACAAGAAAGAGAACAACACGAAGATCCTGAAAACAACAGCGGAGTTCAGGAAGAAGTTCAAGATGTCCGGAGAGCGGCAGGCCAGCGAAGAAAGCGTTCCCGAACCGGAGCGATAAGGACATGACAGGGCTGCGGGCGAGCGCATGACCGGCCGTGCCTCTACACGGAGGGAGAGGTCACGGAGAAGATATGCGGGGATGCCCCACAAACAGCGTTGTAAGGTTATTGATGTCCTGGCCTGGTTGGCATCTGAAGAGCAAGAATGCCGTATAAAAAGATAAATAGTTGTAGTCTGCTCTATAGCCATGGGACAGAGATGGGCCTCGTTTATCGGGCAGATGCTGCTCTTTACCGGCAAAGTGGATCTGGAGAAGGACAGAATGCTCATCTATGGTGCGTGTTACGCGGCACTCAAGCAGAAAGGGTTCTTTGAGGCTCCAGAGGAGGAAAAGAGAAGGATCTGGAGGGAGCTTTTCTCACAGCAGGACGAAATGGTGTCCGGCGAAAAGGGCGCGCAGTGACGGGTTAGGGCGTTAAGTCTGTCTTGCGGCGCTTCAAAATCTTTTTCTATCCTGGGTAGATTTTTAGTTATTCGATGCAAAATTGTTATATGCCCCAACGATATACGTTTTTTGTGGAAGCAACTGATGGGGAGATGAAGAGAGGCCCGTGCCAGAGGGTCGAGGGCATCAGAGCGCTCTATCTTAATGCTAAATCATCCGCAGACATGGAATTCCCTTACTGGTACACCCGCAGGTGGCTTGAGCTTGAGGGCGAGATGCCCATCGTGAGGAGGGCTGAGGCCCTGAAGTGCGCCTTTTCGCATCTTACACCCACGATATTCCCGGGGGAGCTCCTGGTGATGGGTAAGACGAAGTATCTCAGAGGTTCCTACCCGATGCCGTGGCTCTCCGAGTCCTACTACATGGACAGGGAGGATCAGATGTACAGGGAAGCTCTGGAGGCGGGAAAGTTGAGCGCTGACCTGGTTTCAAAGTTCGGTGAAGGGGGAGGCAACGTCACCGTCAGCGCAGGCGACGTTTTGTCCATCGCGGGCAAGTTCGGTCTCAGGAGAGAAGAGCTTCCGGTGCTGATGGACCTAGCCAGGGTGTGGAAGGGCAGATCCGTTGAGGATGTCGGGCACAGGTATGAGCGGATGGTCACGGAGTACCCCGAAAAGGAGGCAATAATGCGCTCCGTAGTCTGCATGTTCGATTCCGGTTACACACTCCCTCAGGGAAGAGAGGTAATCAACTACTATTACCCCCTGCAGTATGGTATCGATGGGATAATAGACATCTGCAACAGGAAGATAACTGAGGTCGCAGGGCACCCGGACATGGACAGACTGTATTTCTACAGGGCCGTAGTCATAGCGCTGGAGGGGGTGAAGAGATGGATACTGAACTATGCGAAGGAGGCGGAGAGGCTTGCAGGGAATGAGTCAGATGGGGGAACTAGGGAAGAGTACGAGCAGATAGCAGACATGCTCAAGAAGATATCATCAGAGCCCCCGGAGACCTTTCATGAAGCCCTGCAGCTCTGCTGGGCCTTTCACCTTGCGGTGCTGAACGAGGACTGCATATCAGGGCTCTCGCCCGGCAGGCTGGGCCAGATCCTCTATCCATGGTGGAGAAAGGACATGGATGATGAGAGGATCGATAGGGACAAGACCATGGAGCTTCTTGAGTGCATGAGGATGAAGTTCACGGAGCTTGACTGCTTCTCATCGATGGGGGTCGTAGGCGGGGTGCTATCGGGCAATACATTTAACAACCTGTGCCTCGGCGGTCTGACCAAGGATGGTGATAGCGCCGCCAATGAGCTGGAGACACTCATATTGGAAGCGGGCGTGACCTGTGCCACCCCACAACCCACACTGACGATGCTGTACGACGAAAAGCTGCCAGAAGAATTATTGCTCAAGGGCGTGGAATGCACCAAGACCGGAGTGGGCTATCCGGCATGGGTGAACAACAGGACCGCGATGGAGTTCCTTATGGATAACTATCACGACGAAGGTATGACTAT
>DAEG01000087.1 GCA_002495235.1 Euryarchaeota archaeon UBA287
GCGATCAGTCTCGCGAGCTCTGTCACCATCGCAGGGACATTATGGCCGCTGCCCGCAAAGGCTCCATTGGCTATGCTGAAGACCGCAAAGAATGGCATGCCGAAGGCGAACAGCGCTATGAATGAAGAGCCCTCCTCTATCGCGGCAGCATCATTTATGAAAGCACCAACGAACTGGGAGCGGAAAACAACCGCAACGAGAGCGAGAAGGCACGACAAGGAAAAAGCCAGCTCCAGCGCGCGCCTGACGGTCTTTTCGGCGTAACTTACGTCCTCCCTGCCAAGGGCCTCTCCCACCATAGTTGTGCAGGCAGCGCCTATGCCTGTGGATAACATCGTTATCATGCTCATCAGTCNNGTCGAGAACATCGTTATCATGCTCATCAGTCTGTCGCCTATCCCGTAGCCCGCCAACGCTACGGTAGCGTTCGGCACGAGAGCGATCACGTACATCAGGAAAAAGAAACCCATCGAGGATCCGCCCTGGCCTATCATCGCCGGCAGGCCTATGCGCATTATCCCCCGGACCTCCATCCCTTTCGGCTTCATTTCTGCCATATCAACCTTCACTCCCATCCTCCCAGAGTGGAGTATCCATAGCGAGATCATGGCCGAAAAGGCGTAGGATATCACGGTCGCTATAGCTGCTCCGGAGATCCCCAGCGCGGGAAAAAAGGAATAGCCCTCTATGAACAGGGGGTCCAGCACTATGTTTATGATCACAGAGACGGACATGATGACCATAGATAGGATCATCCTGCTCCTTCCTCTGAATATCCCGTCGCACACCATAGTCATGAACATCAGCGGCAGACCGAGGAATATGATCCTTATGTAGGCTATGCTCTTTATGGAGACGGCTGCCTCAACGTTCAGAAAGGCGACAAGATAGGGGGTGAGCAGATACCCTATGACTGCGAGAAGCAGCGAGAATAAGAACGTAGTCCCTATAATCTGAGAGGATGTGTGTGATGCCCTCTCATCGAGCCTTGCTCCCGTGTATTGAGATATCAGTGCTACAGCCGCGGAGCTGAAGCCGAAGCCTATGGCCACGATCATGCCGTACACCGGTCCTGAGATCTGTATCGCCGCCACAGCGGCCGTGCCCTCCAGATTTCCTATCCAGAAAGCGTCCGTGAGATTGTAGAACATGTTCAGCATCTGTGTTATTACGATGGGCCATGAAAGTGAAAAGATCCTCTTTGTCAGGTCGTCTCCAGCCATTCGCGGAGCATGGTCTTGCTGGGATAAATAGGTTTTTAAACAGGGATAGCAATTGTGTTCATGAACAGGTGGGCAGCTGTATCTGTTGCGCTGGTTGCGGTGGCTCTGGCTATATGGCTGGTAGTCGCGCCGTCACTGACATCGGTGCTTGTCATGGCTTTTTTTTGTGTCGTCATTGTCATATCCCTAGTGGCATGGCTGGTTGTGAGGCACTTCGGTTCAAAGAAGCCAAAGCGAGCCAAGGCCTACAGGAGGATCGGAGCGGTCGTCGTTGTGGCCGTATCGGTGGTGCTGGTGTTATCGGTGCTCTCCCTGCTTGTGCCTCTGACCTCGCACAAGGATGAAAGCGCGCTTGGTGCAAAGGAGCTGTGGGTCGGTATAGACTCTGCCAGCATAGCAAATTTCTCCCTGAAGGCGCCATACGAGAACATAACCCTCTCCCGCTTGGGCGTGTGCGACTCGGGCACGCTGACCATGAGAAAGGGCGGGAGCGCGATAATAAGCGAGGATGTGCACTTCGATGGAGTCACGCTGAAGACAACGTATCTCAATGCAACCGCCGAGCTCTTCGGCCTGGACATTCCCCTGTCTCTCTACGGCAGCTCGGTTGTGCCCGAGTTCATAACATCGATGCTGACAGAGGCGTCTCTGAGTGACGTCACGCTTCACACCACTGATTTCTCAGCATCTAGGGCCTCTTTTGCTTCCATGGTCATAGATAGCCCTGAAACGGTGCTTTTCATAAAAGCAGAGAGAGCGATAGTGCCGGAGATGCCATCATTAGGATCTCTCATTGGCGGCCTGAGGGGCGGCGAGGTCGCGATAGACGAGCTCGAGCTTGAGAACGGCAGTTTTGTGTTGGAGAATAACGTCTCTGTATCATTTGACAGGGCGGTCATAGAGGACACGAGGATACCCGTGACAAGGAAGCTAATATCCACGGCCTTATCAACTTTCCCCCGCGAGCGCATACCTTCCACGATTCGTGACGCGGTTCCGGCCCTTCTCAGAGGGGACGCGATAGAGCTCAGCGATCTGGAGCTTGGCTTCGTGGGAACACTGGACGCAGGTCACTCTGAGATCACCAACATGAGGGCTGGCTAACCGCGGGCGTTCTCCACGTTTCAGAGCGCTCCGCATAAGACTCAGGGGGCATGCCGGATAGACGCAAAAGAACCCTGCGCCACAGGGATAGCAAGCAATAGTTTTAAATGCAGAAAAGGCAATTTTACTCCATGGAAGGCAAGACTCTGAGGAAGGTGATATCATCTCTGCCGGCCCTGCAGTTCCTCGATTTCGCTCTGGACTGCTCGTACGCATCGGCGAAGGTCAGGGGCAACTATGTGGATCAGCTGGTGGCGCACCCAGACTTCGGAAAAGTCGAGGGCAATGAGCTCGAGGATCTCCAGTACAGGGCGATAAAGCAGGCCTTCATCCACCACTACAACGACTCTTCGTTCTATCACAAATACTGCAAATCCTACAACTTCATGCCCGACGACCTCCACGGTTTTGCGGACATACCGTTGATACCGCAGATACCTGCAGAGGCTTTCAAGCAGGGAGGGATACTCTCCATACCCGAGAAGAGGATAAAGACCATAGTGACAACGAGCGGAACAAGGAGCGACAATCCGAGCATCCTGCCGAGGGACAAAGTATCGCAGAACAGGCTCGTCAAGCTGGCTGTGAGGATGATACTCAACGTCTGGCTGCCCGAGGTCGTTCACATGCAGTCGAGGAGCGAGAAGGATACCGTGAAATACGCGCTGCAGAACTGGGGCTTCGCGATATTTACTCCGAAACCGGACGAAACGTCTACGTGGATGAGCCAGGCGATATCCATGATCCTTCCTGTCTTTGACCTGCTGCACATAGACTATGAGTTCTACTTAGAGGGCTTCAAGTTCGACGAGGCGCAGGCATTGGAGAGGCTGAAGAAACAGAAGGAGAAGGACGAGATGGTGATGCTCTGGGGCTTCCACTACGTGCTTGAGAGGCTCATGCAGTACATGGACGTGACCGGCGAGAAACTCGAACTCGATCCCACGGGAGAGGACATAAACCTTGTGCTGATAGGCGGAGGCTGGAAGACTCTGACCGGAGAGACCGTCGACAGGGCAGAATTCGAGAAGAGGCTTTCCGAACATTTCGGCGTTGACCGCAAGTGGATCGTCGACTTCTACGGCCTCGGGGAGGTGAACAACGGCGCCTTTGACCTCTGCAGGGACAAGAAACACCATATATTCCCGAACGTCGTGGCCATAACAAGGGACCCTGACACCCTTGAGCCCTGCGCTCCTGGAGAGAAGGGGCTTCTGTCTATATACGATCCGACGATGAATTCCTACCCGGCCTTCGTGGTCTCCGACGACATGGCGAGGCTCTCCGAGCCGCGTAAATGCGACTGTGGCATATTCGCTCAGGACCTCACGTTCGAGGGCAGGGCCCCAAACGCGGAGCTGAGGAGCTGCGGCCTCAAGGTACAGCAGCTTTTGACCGATGAAGAGAAGAGAAAGCACGAAGCTCTCAAGTTAAGTGCCCTCAAGAAAGGAATAGGAATCACCAGCGAGAAGAGATGAGAGCGGTCAGAGGTTGAAGACGAGCTCTGACGGCAGCACCATGCCCTTCTGATCCTTTATGAGTATCTCGGCCCATGGGGGTACTTCGGCGAACTTCACCGTCCTGTGCTCTCCGACCATCTGCATGTTCGGGGCATAGCTCGGGCTGTACAGGGGATCAAGCACGATCCATCGTCCGCTCATGTCTTTGCCGTTCATATCTTTGCTGTTCTGTATCGTCCAGTTGCCCAGCCCCCAGCCTTCGTCCTTAACAACAACATAGGAATGGTAGCCCGGCAGCCTGATGCTTCTCGGTCCTATGTTCAACACCCACGAAGCGTAATAGCCGTATGCGACGTCGTATCCCTCCATCTCCAGCAGCGTTCCCAGCAGAAGGGCCTTGTCGTAGCATATGCCTCCCCTGCCAAGGAAATAGGTCTCCGTGGGGAACTGCACTATCTTGTCGGCTGCAGCGTAGAACTTCAACCCCGGTATGCCAGACATCCATCTCTCGTTCTCAGGCACGTCATTCGGACCGGCCATCTTTATGTTATCCCGCACATAGTAGAAAAGCAACTCGAGCAGTCTCTCCCGGGTCAGCTCCTCGGCCTTTATAGTCTCTCCAGTCTCAAGAGTCACGGCTTTTTCTCTCTTGAGCGGCTCTAGAATGTTCCTTGTCAGATATTCGGCCGCTATCCCTGTAGAGTTCGCTATGCTTATCCCGTACCTCTTCTGTATCTCCGAGTTGCTCGAGTTCAGCAGTCCCGCGTCGTGGTATGTCATCTCCTTCATCAGCATGGTTATGTTGTCCAGAGAGTAGGAGCGCATGTCAAGAAAGTCCCCCATCTCGTTCATGGCCACCTTCCTGAAACTAGCATAGCTCTCCTCCAGCTCCTTTGGCAGAGGCTCCTTTTGTGAGGCTTCTGCGCTGAGGGCGGGCAGCATCAGAGAGAATGCAAGTAACAGCGCAAGGCCTTCAGAAACAGTACGCTTCGATACCAAATCTACCACCCGTTACTCTGTAGCAGCAATTGTTAACGTAGAGGAACACCTGAAAACACACACCAATGGCCTGCGACACAATGCTCGAGATCATGTCCTGCTCTCTCGGGACTGCCGTGCCATCTTCATTTATGGACTGTGCCAGGGCGAGTGGCAGGAGAGCCACGCACAACGCTATGACCAAAGCTTTCATAGACCACCAATGGCGTATTTTTTTATATCATTTACTCCTCACATGTCTTTATCGAGGATGTGCAGGAGATAATAGCGTAAGGCTTATAATGTATCTGGATTATGCGCCATCTATGGAGATATTTAAGGTCCTGAAGGAATCCGCGGTAGAGGCAAAAAAGCCCGTTCATGCTGTGCCGATGATTCTCTTTTCGTTAGAGACATTCTATGTGCTTTTCAACATGCTCGTCCCTCAGTACATGCCCGGGTTTGGAAATGCGATATTCCTCGTTTTCCCCGACCGCGCTGATATCATCTACCTTGCGATCATAGCACTCTTTGCGGGCTCGCTCTTTCTTGCCATGCATCCTTCGCTGGCATCAGGCGCAACCATGAAGGAGGCCTTCGCTCTGTCCTGCAGGAGATATCCTCACGTTCTTGCATCGCTGCTGATCACTAGTCTTTCGATCGTCGCGGTCCTCTACCTCATCCTCAGGATCTCCGGCTTCGCTCTCTCTGTATCGTCCATAAGCGTCCCTTATGTCCTCTTCTACATCTCCCTCCTTCTCATTGTCCTGCTGATATCCGTTTTTTTTGTGTATTCCATGCCTTCGGTGGTGCTGGGAGGCAGAAACTTTGCCCTTGCAATAGCCGATTCTGTTAAGAGGGCGGCGAAGAGCTATCCTAAGTCCCTAGCGCTTTTGGTCATTCCCGTGGTGCTGCTGTTCCTTTTCTTCTTCCTGCTGATCCTACTGCCCTTCGGCTATACCACGGACATAACGGTCATGAGGCTCTTCATGGTCCTGTTTGTGGTTCTGGAGGCTTTTGTGCTGTCTTTTGCCGCCTTCCTATTCTCTTACGGCTACATCAATTCCTGACGTCCATCTCTCTCCTGAGCTCCACCATGATCTCTTTCTTCAGCTCGATAGCAGCCATGCTGTCCCTGTTTCTGGGCTCAGGGTTTTTGAGTATCCTTTTTATCCTTGAAGGTCTTTTTGTGAGCAGGACTATCCTGTCACTGAGGTACAGTGCTTCCTCCACGGAGTGGGTGACAAAGACTATGGTCTTCTTCTCCTTCTCCCAGATCCTTGCGAGTTCGTCCTGCATCTGCTCTCTGAGCAGCGCATCCAGCGCAGCGAAGGGCTCGTCCATCAGCAGGGCCCTCGGCTCTGCGGCCAGCGCCCTAGCCAGGCTTGCCCTGTGCTTCATTCCGCCGCTGAGCTGGTGGGGATAGGCATTCTCAAAGCCGTTCAGGCCGACCAGATCGATGTATCTCCTGCTTATACCATCCCTCCCATCTTTTATTCCTCTTATCTCCAGAGGGAATTCTATGTTCTTCTTCACGCTCCTCCACGGGAATAGCGCCGGCTCCTGAAACACGAAGCCTATCCTGCTCTCTCCATCGTTGTAGATTATTCTACCGCTGGATGGGCTATCCAGACCAGCGATCAGTCTCAGAACCGTGGTCTTCCCACAGCCGCTCGGTCCTATGAGGGATATGAACTCACCGTCCATGATCTCGAGGCTGAAGTCTTCTACGACCTTGAGCTTACCAAATTCTTTGTTCACATGCTCCAGCGTCACGATCTCCATAGCGTCAGCCTCCTCTCCAGTGATTCAAGACCCCAGTTCATCAACCAGCCGATCACACCTATCGTTATCATGCCCGCGACCATCTCCGGTATCATGTAAAGGTCATAGGCGTACCATATGAAGTAGCCAAGGCCGAGGCCGCTTCTCAGGCCAATCATCTCTGCGG
>DAEG01000032.1 GCA_002495235.1 Euryarchaeota archaeon UBA287
TACGGGCTCGGCTCAAGGAAGCCGTACACGCCCGTAAGGGCATCCATCTGCTCGAGGGTCTCTACGTTCTGGTTTTGCCCAGCTCCCGCGAGCGATGCCATCGGGGTTCCCTGTGTTGCTCTTATATAGTCATACATCGGATCGAGCATCAGGTATTCGCCGCCCAGCGGATTGCCCATGCTGTCCTTTTCGAGCGTCATGTGCGGCGCATCAAGGCCCCACTCGTCCTTCAGCATCACCACGCCGTGGTAGGCGCCGAGCGGATACGGAAACATTCCAAGGAGCCAGCAGCAGGGGATAAGGGTGAGAGGATTAAAAGGCGCTGCGGGTACGAGATAGAGAGCGAAATCGTAGCCCGTCATCTTGTAGAGCGTTGCGAGGGCTGTGGCCTGCTGCCAGCATATGGCCTGCTGCGTGGATACCGCCTCGGTCGGGAATTCAAGCACGTAAGGCAACCCCATGGCCGCCATCACGGGCAGCCTCGAGCCAGCGGCGTATTCTGCGTACCTGTCGTTGTCCGGCGCCTTTCCCGGCGGGAAATAGACATAATCCCTCACGTAGAGGAACAGGAGTTCCGCCAGAACGAGGCGATCCATCTTCTCCTCGGTAAGGTTCATATTAGCGTACTTTGCCTTTATCTCGTCCTCGGTCACTATGTGACCGTTCTGCATCTTTACAGCCTTGTATTTCATAATGGGATCTATGACATTCTCTCTGAGATAATCAGCGGCCATCTCTGACGTCTCTGTGTCAAGAAGTCCCGCATCGTGATCTATCGCGAACTTGAGCCACTGGAACTCATCATAGGGCGAGAAGAGACCGTACTTCATGATTATGCTCGGGCTCAGGGATATACCAGCAAGCAGGGATGTTGCCCAGTAGTTGTTCTCCGTTCTCAGGGACCAGTAGTAATCCCTGAGCTCCTGAGGCAGGGGGGCCGGTGCGGGCACGAATTCCTGCGCATTAACCGGCAGCAGCATCGGTGCACACAGAAGCAGTGCTATGCTCAACGCAACAAAACCTTTCATAAGAAGGTAAAGGACTTTTTCCATTAAAACCTTTTCTCTAAAATGTGAGCGCCAGCGCCAGCAGCGTGACGAGGATCGTCACCGGCGCAACAACAAGCCCGTGCCTGACGAAGTCGGCGAAGCTCATGTCTACGTTCCTCTCATGCAGCATGGAGAGCCACATCATCCCTGCGAGCGATCCCAGAGGCGTGATCTCTGTTCCGAGATTGGAGCCTATCACCGTAGCTAGCGCCGCCGTCAGGCCATGCTCCTCTATCAGAGGCACGAAGGCCACGGTCATGGGTATGTTGTTCAGGACATTCGCCGCCAGCGCGGAGGTGAACCCGTAGAAGAGGGATGTGGGAAGAGCACCCGTGACGTTTATGGCGTCTGCTACCCGGTCCGTTATGCCATACACGTGCAGGGCCTCTACGGTCACGAAGAGCGAGAGGACGAACGGCACCACGGACCAAGGCACTCTCTGGGAGACTTTTTTAACTGTCCCGGCGTTTTTCTTAAGCATCGATGCGTAAAAGTCTCTGGCGATCAGTATCGCTAGAAGGGCCAGAGCGAACAAGAGGGAGATCCTCCACATCTCAAGGCCTACATACGGGCCGATGGAGAGCAGCACTATGCACGCAAAGAGTATTGCCACCCCCAGCAGGGCTCCCGGCAGATCTGTTATCTCATCCCTCGGGTTTCCGTAGTCCTTTCTGGTCATGGGCTTGCCTAGCTCCTTTCTGAAGAGGAGGTACAGGGCAATAACGTTGGTGATGCCTCCTGCTATCGTCGGGAGGATCATGTGCGACGTGAAAGTGTTGAAATCTATCGCAAAGGCGGAGGCTATCACGATGTTTGTCGGGTTGCCTATATAGAGCATCATGCTCCACGTGTTGGCGGCGAAGAACTCTGAGATCAGGTATGGCACAGGGTTCAGGTCGCTCTCCTTTGTGAAGTGATATATTATCGGAGTAAAGGTGAGGACTATTATGTCATTGGAGGTGAATATGGTGAGAAAAGAGACAACCGCATACAGGATGAAGAAAAGCCTCTTTGCGCTCGCATGAGAGTATTTCAGTGCCAGCTTTGCGCAGTAGGCAAAGAAGCCGGTTACATCAAGGAATATGGACATGAAGACCATCGAGATGAAGAGCACGAGTATGCCCGCAGGGTTCAGACCCCCGCTGCCGTTCATGGCCTCTGCGATCTCTGAGTAGTTCAACAGCCCAAAGAGCACCAGAAGCAAAGGTCCCATGAGCGCTCCGATGAAATAGGTCTCTATCTTTACCTCCCTGCCGCCAAGTCTCACGTACAGATAAGGTCTTCTCAGAAGAAACAGTATCGTCATCATGGTTGAGAGGATGAATACCAGCAGCACCGTGATCTCCGTGAGCACGGAGGGAATGGCGCTGGAAAGATTTAAAGCTGATACACGGCTCAATTCAGGAATTGAGCCACAAATGATTTCAGTTCCTCATATCTCTGAGCTCCGCTCATGACATGCTCTCCATCTATGACTATGGTCGGGCTTGCGTCAACGCCAAGCTCGTATGCCCTCTTCATGTCACCTAGCACAGCATCCCTTGCTCTCGCGCTCTTAAAATCTTTCTTGAACTCTGTGAGATCCAGCCCTGCGTCCCCGGCGCAGTCTGTCAGGACGCGGTCATCGGCTATGTTCCTCGCCTCTGTGAGGTGGGCCCTCTGCACCCGGTCAAAGTAATCCCAGTGCGCTTTCTGCCCACCGAGCATCTCGGCGCTCTTGCACGCCATCAGACCGGGCATGGAGTACGGGTAGGGAAAATCTCTCTTCTCCATGAGGTCGGTCCTTATCCTGTGCTCGTCATCATTCTCATTTGCAGCCCTCCAGTGATTCAGTATCTCTTCTTTTCCCCTTGATCCGAACATGCGGTGTATGCTGTCCCTCTCTGGTGCAAGAGCGAAGGCTCTGTGTATGACCTCTATCTGAGGATATTCCCCGACAAGAAGCCTCATCCTTGGTGAGAAGGCATAGGCCCATGCGCACAGCACATCGTGAAAAAACTCCATCTCCATAGAGTTTATGCACCGTTATAGCTTAAATTCCTTATCACGAATGTGTCACAGATAGGCAATATTGAAATATCCTGATTGCCCTTTACTCACGATGCTTGAGGAAAAGAGCTGGGACATGTCCTTTGAGGAGGAGATCTTAAACAGGTGGCGCGGCAGAAGGTATAATGTCGGGGAAAGGAAGGTCTATTCCATAGATACTCCACCGCCTTATGTTAACACCCCGATACACATCGGGCACGCGACGACCTACGTGCTCATGGACATGTTTGCCAGATACAGGAGAGCAAAGGGCTATGACGTCCTTTTTCCTCTGGGCCTTGACAGGAACGGCCTGCCTATAGAGATGGCTGCAGAAAAAAGGTTCAAGGTCAGGCTGAGCGAGCTCGGCAGAGAAGATGCTCTGGAGCTCTGCAGGAAGATCCTCGAGGAGGCGAGCGAGGCCTCAAAGAGCTCCTTCTTCAGGCTGGGCATAAGCTTCAATTCTTACGAGCCGGGAGAGGGCATAGGGGATATGTACTACACAGACTCGAACAGCTACAGGAGAATGACTCAGAGCACTTTCATAGACCTGTGGGATAAGGGTCTCATATACGAGGATAAGAGAGTGAACAACTACTGCCCGGGATGCAGGACCACCATAGCTGACGCCGAGGTCCTCTACGAGGACAGGGAGAGCTGGTTCAACGAGGTGGTCTTTAAGGTCAAAGAGACCGGGGAGGAGATAATCATCGGGACGACGAGGCCGGAGCTTCTGTGCACCTGCGCGAGGGTCTGTTTCAATCCTGAGGACAAGGACAAGAGCAGGTTCGAGCACATGCACGCCCTAGTGCCCCTGTACAACACGGAGGTTGAGATCATAGCGCACCCCATAGCGAAGGCTGAGAAGGGCACCGGCTTTGTGATGATGTGCTCCTTCGGCGATCTCAACGACGTCCGCTTCTTCAGGGAGCTGGGTATAGAGCCCAGGATAGCCATAAATGTGGACGGGAGGATGAATGACAACGCAGGCTTCCTGAAAGGACTAAAGGTCAGGGAGGCCAGAGAGAGGATCATCGAAGAGCTGAAAACACGCGGAGTGCTGCGCAGCACCACAAAGGTCATGCACCCTGTTCCCGTATGCGAGAGGAGCAGGGACGAGATAGAGTTCATAG
>DAEG01000004.1 GCA_002495235.1 Euryarchaeota archaeon UBA287
TGTGAGCGCAAGGACCATTGCCCTGCCCGTAGTCAGTTTTTTGCTTCCCATCACGTCGAGAGAGATCATTGATGACAGGGTGAGAACTATCGAGTCCGCTGTCGTTATCGCTGCTGCGAATATGCTCAGGGCCAGTAGAGCCGCGAAGCCCTCGGGTAGTAAGGAGAGAAACACCGGCGTTACTGCGTCCTGTTCCGCTATCAGGGGGAAGTCACCGTGCGCGGCCATCAGCCTGAGCCTAAGTCCCAGCACGGTCACAAGAATGGTGTATACAAGACCGAAGAGACCAAAAAGCAGGACCATCCTCCTGAGGTTTTTTTCATCTCTCGGTATGTAGAGCCTCTGTAGCACCTGCGGGTTTGTCAGCGCAAAGAAGAACCATGGCAGCGTGAACGAGATGAACACCGAAGGCGTCCAGAAGCTGTTTGGGACGTAAAGCAGCTCACCGAGCGTGGAGGGATCATAGCTGCCCTGAAGTGCCCAGAGGAGAGCTGCGACCGCCATGGCTAGCATGAACGCGCCCTGCACCGCATCGGTCCATGCGACCGCTCTCATCCCCCCTATGAGGGCCCACACAGCTATCACGACTGAGGCAATGATAACTCCAGCCTCAAAGCCGACAGAGCTCTCCACCACGATGGAGATGCCGACTATCTGGATCGAGGCGTAGGGAATGAGCGCTATCGAAGCTATGATCGCAGCAATGCGCGAGACCTCCCTGCCGTACCTGCCAGCTATCATGTCCCCGGGAGTTATGTAGCCTTTGTCCTTTCCCATCCTCCACACCCTTGGGGCATAATACGAGAGCAGCATGAGCGTGCCAACGAGATAGAATATCTCATAACCGAACGCGCCCACCCCTGTGAGATAGGTCATGCCCACCAGCCCGACCATCATGAAGGCTGAGTACGTCGTTGCGGCGTAGGTCATCGCAGAGACAACCCCGCCCATCCTTCTGCCGCCGATCCAGTAGTCCTCGCCCGATGCCACTCTGCGCCTCGCGAGGATCGCTATGATGGTGCCGATGGCTATGTACGCAATGAGATAAGGGAGCACGCTACCACCTCGACAGCGCTACATACGCGAGGTAGGCGGTCGCAACAGAGGCCCAGTACGCATAGACAGGGACGCCTCTCGCGAAGAAAGGAACGCACATCGCTGCTATGACCAGCGCATTCACGAGCATCCGTCTGGTCTTTGCCATCGGCTTTAAGTGTTTTCAACGGTTTTAATTTTTCTCCGGTCCGGTCAAACTGGGCAAAAGAAATATCCAAGAAATGTCATTAGGCATGGTGAAGCTGATAATAGCGGAGAAGGACTCCGTTGCGAGAAGGATATCCCAGATACTCTCAGACAACAAGGCAAAGAGCACAAGCCCCAATGGCGTAAGGGTCTACAGATGGGACGACTGCATCTGTGTCGGACTGAGAGGTCACATAGTGCAGCTGGACTTTCCGAGAGAGTATAACAGCTGGAGTGCCGTGGCCCCTGAAGCGCTGATAAGCACAGAGCCCGAGTACGTCGTGACAGAGAAAAAAGTGGTGGAGGCTCTAAAGAAGCTTGGCGATGAAGCGGACGAGATCGTAGTTGCGACGGACTTTGACAGGGAAGGGGAGCTCATAGGCAAGGAGGCCGTGGATCTCCTGATAACAAAAAAACCCGTGAGAAGGGTCAGGTTCAGCTCTCTGGTGGAGGATGAGATAAAGGACGCATTCTCGAGACCGACGGACATAGACGAGAACCTCGTGGATGCTGCCAGAGCCAGACAATGGATAGACCTCATATGGGGGGCCGTTCTGACAAGGCTCATATCTATGGCATCTAAGAGCGTAGGCAAAAATTTTCTTTCCGTGGGCAGGGTTCAGACCCCCACACTAGCGAAGGTCGTCGAGCAGGACAGGAAGATAGCGGAGTTCGTGCCGAAGAAGTACTGGAGGATCGTGTGCACCTTCAGCAAGGACGGCGAATCGTTTAAGGCAACACATGAGAATGTGTGGGACGAGAGCGAGGCACGGAGCATCTTCGATAGAGTGAGATCCGCCAGCGAGGGCGAGGTGACGGAGTTCGCGAAAAGATCGGTCAGCAAGAGGAGGCCTGCGCCCTTCGATACCACAGAATTCCTCAGATGCACAAACTACATACATGTGACGCCAGCGAGGGCGATGAGCATGGCTGAGGATCTGTACGCCCACGGCTACATATCGTATCCCAGGACCGACAACACGGTCTATCCCAGGGGCTTGGATCTCAAAGGCATAGTTGGAAAACTCTCCGGTATCAGAGAATTCCGCGAGGTATCGGAGTTCCTTATTAAAGAGGGCATAAGGCCCAGCAGAGGGAGGGTGGAGAGCAAGGACCACCCACCAATATACCCCACAGGCATAATCCCGGCAAAGAGGGACGCCGTTTACGACCTCATAGCCAGGAGGTTCCTTGCCACGCTCCACAGGGACGCAGAGGTAGAGAGGAAGGACACCACGATCATGGTTGAGGGCGAGAACTTTTCAGCGGACGGGCAGAGACTGACCTATGATGGCTACCTTCAGATATGGACGTACGAGAGGTTTGAGGAGAGGAGGATCCCGGATCTGGAGAAGGGTGAGCGTGTGAAGCTGGAGAAAGCGGAGCTTGTTGAAGATGAGACAAAACCTCAGGCGAGGATGCAGCTGGGTTCTCTGATAGCGCTGATGGAGAAGCTCGGTCTCGGGACAAAATCTACTAGGGCGGAGATAGTCCAGAAGCTCTATGACAGGGAGTATGTCCGTGGAAACCCGCCGGTCAGCACAGAGATAGCAGTGTCACTGGTGGGAGCACTGGACAGATACGCAGACAAGATAACGGAAGTCGAGATGACGCAGAAGCTAGAGGAGGACATGGAGCTCATCGCGGCGGGCAAAAAGACGTTCAAGGAAGTGGTCGAAGAATCCAGGGAGCTTCTCAGGGAGATAACAGGGATCATAGAGGAGCACAGGACAGAGATAGGAGCAGAGATCCTGAAGGCGGTACAGAGCAACAACTCCGCCGGCAGGTGTCCCAAGTGCGGAGGTGAGCTGAGGGTCCTGGTCTCAAAGAAGAAGAAGAGGTTCGTAGCCTGCAAGAACTATCCCAATTGCAGGAACACGTATCCGCTCCCGCAGAAGGGCAATATCCGGTTCGAGGGAGCCTGCGAGAAGTGCGGCGCTCCGATCCTAGTCTTCTATGCAGGGAGGCGCAGGGTGAAGGGATGCGCCAACCCTGAGTGCGAGAAGACCGCTTTCAAATACGGAAAAAAGCAGGAGAAGCAGATAGCCCCTGAAGCGAGATCGGACTGACCGCCAGAAAGTATATCAGGGGATTTCGCGATGGACATCCGATAAATGTGGTACGAAGTGTGGCAGAGCGGATCCAGGGTTTTCTTCTGCGCCCTTCAAAAACCTTTGATGCGCGCAAGGAGGACTCCTTTACGGATGTTTTCAGGTATTACATCAGTCTTCTGATAAAGTACGCGATCCTCGCCTCTCTCACGGGATTCCTGACCCTGATCGAGTTGATGCCAGAGCCGAGTATCCGTGTTGCCGGGCTTTATGACGCGGCTATTCTTGTTTCATCAGGATGTGGCAAAATGGGTCTTTTTTTGTTTCCCGTCGTTTTATTCCTAACATCGGTTGTCATTCTCATGGCTGCAGCTATCGCCGCAGGGTTGTGGACGCACCTCTGGGTGCATCTGGCCGAAGGCAGAAACGGAATAACGCAGACGATGAACGCCGTCATGCACGGCGCAACGCCCTTTTTTGTTCTGGGCTGGATTCCACATGCAGCGCTTATCGGAATCGTGTGGAGTG
The DNA here is from genome assembly GCA_002495235.1 of Euryarchaeota archaeon UBA287. Lineage (GTDB taxonomy): Archaea > Thermoplasmatota > UBA186 > UBA287 > UBA287 > UBA287. The sequence continues at coordinate 3,822 of DAEG01000004.1, forward strand.
CGGTTGTTCAGGTTATAGGTCTAACACAGACACAGGGGATCCCAGCTAAGAGGGCTGTTGCGGCCTATGCGGTCTCTCTGCTGCCTCTGGTCATCATTCTTATCGCCTCCCTGTGATGCCATGCCGTCAGAGCACGTCCTCTCTGTCAGATGATCAGACCAGCAGCTCGCCAAAGCTCTCTATCGCTCTTATACCGAGTCTCTCGAGATCCTCTCTCCTGCTGGTGGATGCGATGCCTACGACATCAATGCCGGCTCTTCTGGCGCTCTCTATGCCGGCGAATGAGTCCTCAAAGACAACACATTCCTCCCTCTCGTCTGTGATCTTCTCAAGCGCCCTCAGATACGGCTCCGGGTCAGGCTTTCCCTTTTTTACCTCCTCACCCGTGACCATGGCATCAAAATCGATGCGCAACGAGGATAGCACCAGATCGACATTTGCCCCGGGAGCGCTGGTGACCAGAACAACTCGCTTCCCCCTCTTCTTTGCATCCTCTATGAAGGAGACGACATCATCGAAGGGCCTGACCCTGTAGATCTCCCTGAATCTCTTCTCTGCGAGATCCACCATGCCGCTGATGTCCTTCTCATCTGCCTCAGGGGCGATCTCGCGCACTATGTCCCTTCCCCGTTTTCCATAGACCCTGCTAAAATCCATGTCAAAGGAATAACCATAGCGCTCCGCGGCGAATCTCCACGCCTCTATGTGCTCTCTGGAACTCTCGATGAGCACGCCGTCCATGTCGAATATGAGTGCCTTTACTTCGTGCCCCAGGATCTCATGGAGATATGTACTCAATAGCGGCACCCCTTATGACTGCAGACGCTGCTTTTCTCTCTCCGCTATCCGTGATCTCCTCTGCGTCCTTCAGCACCAGGTTCATGTGAGGCTTATCAAAACCGAGCAGTACGCCTCTGTACTCCCTTCTGCCAACCAGGCTGACTATGACTCTCTTGTTAACGCTGCGCTCCAGAACATCAAAAGGGATGTCAGGCATAATGGGCATGGGGATGCTGGTTATTAAACTTGCTGACAAAAATATTTATAGACTCCCTCCTCTATTTGTTATGGTCTCCATAAGGTGGCTCGGCCACTCCTGTTTCAGGATAAGGAACGAGGAGGGCACAAGCCTGATAATCGACCCACACGACGGTCATTCTCTCGGTCTCAAGCCACCAGACGAGAAAGGCGAGATCATACTCATAACCCACGACCATTTCGATCACAATCAATACAGGAATGTCGAGAGGGAGGGATCGCAGATAATGCGCGATGCCGGTGGGTACAGCCATGGAGGGTACGAGATAAGAGGATTCGATGCGTTCCACGATGACAGCGGTGGAAAGAAGAGAGGAAACATAGTGATCTTCTCCATCTGCACGGATGGGATGAAGATGTCTCACCTGGGAGATCTTGGCCACCAGCCAGGCGCGGCCCTGCGTGATGCACTAGCGGACACGGACATCCTCTTCCTTCCGATCGGCGGGTATTACACCATAGATGCGCAGGGCGCATGGAGCGTAATCGATGCTCTAAAGCCCAGGGTGGTTGTGCCGATGCACTACGGGATCGGGGGTCTCTCTCTGCGCCTGGATCCCCTGGATAGGTTCCTGTCTGTGAGAGATACGGAAAAAACCAGCGTGGGAAACGAGGTAGACCTGTTAAGGGAGGATCTGCCTGAGAAAACGGAGGTGTGGATCTTTTCACTATGATCGAAGCGCTGTATGATGAATGGACCAATTTTCTGAGGCAGTACTACAAGACGCAGATGGATGAGATACTGCTGACCTATCCCCTGAAGAAGAGCTTGCTAGTGGACTACTGGGACGTGGACAGGTACAGTGAGGATCTGGCGGAAGCGCTGCTGTTTTCGCCGAAAGAGAGCTTTGTTGAGGCGCAGAAGGCTCTTGACACCTTCATGGAAGGAAAGGATGTAACCATCAGGGTGAAGAACCTCACAAAGACATACAGGATCAGGATAACTGAATTGAGGAGCGGGAACCTCAACAGATTGGTAGCTATAGAGGGGCTCGTGAAGAAGGTGACCGAGGTCAGGCCCATCCTCAAGGTGGGTGTATACCGATGCTCCAACTGTGGTGAAGAGGTCTACATCGAGCAGGACACCGGGCATCTGCAGGAGCCCGTGATATGCCAGAGCTGCGGCAAGAGGGCGAAGTTCTCCCTCGTAGTGGAAAAGTCTCTTTTTTCAGACACTCAGAAGATAGAGATACAGGAGATGGGTGAGGGAGTCAGTTCTGAGCCTGCGAGGCTTAGCGCTTATGCGGAGGGGGACATCGCCGGTGTGTTAAATCCCGGGGATCACATAATAGCCAACGGGATACTTCGCGGTTCGGTGCGTCTCGACGAGAAGAGGGCGAAAACGACGGTTTTTGACAAGTACCTTGAGGCAAACAGCTTCGAGCTTCAGGAAGAAAAGCTAGAGGAGATAGAGATAACGGACGAGGATGAGAGGAGGATAATAGAGATTTCCAAGAGCGATGACCTCATAAGTGACATAATCGCATCCATAAGCCCGACAATATATGGTCTGGACATGGAGAAAAAGGCCCTCGCACTGCAGCTGTTTGGCGGTCTGCAGAAGGAGATGGAGGACGGCACCAGGATAAGAGGAGACATACACGTCCTTTTCGTCGGAGACCCCGGTACGGCAAAGTCACAGCTCCTGCGCTACGTGGCACAGATAGCACCGAGAGGGATGTACACGAGCGGTAAGGGCTCTTCAGCCGCTGGACTGACAGCGACGGTCGTCAAGGACGCGTTCGGAGAGGGCAGGTGGACTCTTGAGGCGGGTGTCCTAGTCCTTGCAGACAGGGGTGTCGCCTGCATAGACGAGATCGACAAGATGACCCCTCAGGATGCGAGCGCTATGCATCAGGCCATGGAGCAGCAGGAGGTGAGCATAGCAAAGGCGGGGATATCCGCGACCCTGCAGACGAGATGCTCCATACTCGGAGCGGCAAACCCGCAGTACGGAAGGTTCGATCCCTACAAGCCCACGGGAGAGCAGATAAACCTCTCCCCGGCGTTGTTGTCCCGTTTTGATCTCATCTTTCCCTTCACCGATACGCCTGACAAGGACAGGGATAGAAAACTGGCGGAGCACATAGCCAAGGTCCATTTCAGTGGTGAGCTAAAGGAACTCAGAAAGAGAAGACGGGACGTTATCGTGAGGGAGTACATAGAGGGCAGCGAGGATGTTGCAAAACCGGCCATAGAGCCCACACTGCTGAAGAAGTATGTCGCATACGCAAAGATGCGCATAGTGCCAGTGCTCACCCCGGCCGCGATGGACAGACTTGTGAGCTATTACGCAGCTCTGAGGCGCAGCGGTGAGGGCGGGGCGATACCAGTAACAGCTAGGCAGTTTGAGGCGATGATAAGGCTCGCGGAGGCCAGTGCGAGGATGAGGCTCAGCAATTTCATAGAGGAGAAAGACTGTGAGACCGCCACAGGGATAATGGATTACTGTCTGAAGAAGATAGGGACGGATGCCGAGACCGGAAGGCTTGACATAGACACGGTGATAGGAAAGCCGGCATCCCAGAGGAACAGGATGTCCAGGGTCATGGAGATCGTGAGGGAGCTGGAGGTCACCGATGACAGGGGGGCAGAGGAGGGAGAGATCATAAGAATGGCCGTTTCAGAGGGCATACCCGAAGCACAGGTCACAGACACCCTGAGAAAGCTCAAGGCCGAGGGCATGATATACGAACCCAAGGCCGGGAGATTCCGGTCCATAAAGAACAGATAATCCAGGCGCGTGCGTCCGTGTTGTGAATTGTCTATAAAAGTATAAATATTCTGAGAGATACTACTAAGTAGTACCACATACGGAGATCATGATGTACGGGAGGAGAGAGGTGGCAGAAGCGCGGCCGGCAGTCTCAACAGTAGAGGCAGATAGGCAGTGGATCTACGGGAAGGCGTATCCTATGCTGAAGCAGATCGGCTTTTTTGAAAAGTCCTCCGATGAACAGGCGGTTATCTGGAGAAGAATGGTTGGCGGAGCATAGTCCCCCGGTAGCAGGCATCTGATGTTTCTGGAGCTCCATTCGTTGCTCAGCTTTTATCTTGCGGGCTTTGAGCGATCTGTTATGGCCTGCGGGGCGGATATCAGGATATCCCCGTGTTTTCTTATCTGATACGCCTGTGCTCGCTCGATTTTTGCCTCGTTCTCCTGTTGCCCCTCTCGCGTGTGCATGGATATCCTCCTCCGTAATCCCCGGATTACCAAAACCCGCGTCCGTTTCAGGCGTGATGGCGATCCAAATCTTGTTTAATATCTGTCTTAAGAAATGTCCAGATGGGGTCGTAGCAGATGTGCTGGTGTGATGGAAAATGTCAGAAAAGTCGTGGGTGATGCTAGCCATAACGTTTGTTCTGGTTCTCTGCGTCTGCTCTCAGCAGGGCGTGGAAAGCCAGAGCGCTAATGAAGCGTCGGCTATGTCACAGATCGAAGAGATGCGGCAGCCCATGGGCGAGGAGGAAACAGGAACACCAGAAATGCAGCCTCTGGAGCCTGCACCGGAGGAACAGACGCCTGAAAAAACCGGCGTTCCACAGAAGGTTCCAGGTTTTGAGGCTTATCTCACTCTCGGGGTGATAGGGCTAGCCGCGGCGCCTGCGACGAGAAAGAGAGAGTGATCCTAACTCGCGCCCTCTCTCACCTTCACCGCCACGCCTCTCTTGAAGGTGAGCATCTCCTCTCTCACCATCAGAGCTCTGCCCACCGCGAGCAGATCATCGTCCTTGCTGACGACAACGACCTCATTTCCTATGATCGTGTCACGGTCCGCGTCCGTCACGAATCTGGCGAACACATTTTTTCCCTCTCTCACAGGATCCTCACTGTCCCTGCTCACAACCACCCGCATCGCGGGGTAAGGAAGAGAGAGGAGCTTTCTCGCGCCCCCCAGCTTCAGGGAGAAATAGCCGTCCTCCGCTCTCAGGGACAGGATGTGCTCTCCATCGCACAGGACATTCCTGATCCTGTCGTTTGTCCTCGACTTTATGAGAGTGATTTTGCCGCTCAGCAGTGCTTGTTCGGCATTCTCTCCAAACTGCATCCTTGCTACGGCCCTGACTGTATCCTCATCGTTGGGATTTCCTCTCTTCATGTTCGTGGTGCTCTTTGTGTATGGCATGGTCGTCTGCCCGAAGGGATAGGTGTATTTTAGCTCCGCCGGGCATGGGAAGAATGACTGGTAGGAAAAGCCCGATACGAAGCAGCTCCTGCTGCGTCTCACGGCTCTGGTCACTGCAGGTCTGTGTAAGCTCTCCATTCCTGTGCCCAGAGAGCTCTTCCTGCTCAGAGGCTCGTAATGCTCGAGCAGCTTTCTGTGCTTTTTTATCACATTGAAGCCGCGGAGCAGGGTGGGATGCCCTCTCGCCCTCAGTTCTGCAAGCTCCCATATACGTCCTGTCTTTATCGCGTTCCTCACCCTTCTGATCTCCTGAAAAGACACGTAGAGGTTGTGCTCTGCTATGATCCTTGTCCTCTCCTCCTTCTCCATCTTTTTTATGCCGCCTATCCCATGTGCTGAGCACGCAGGGCAGTCGCAGATCTCCTCCTCTATGTCACTCAGGGCGACTGTGCCGCTCTCGAACATAAATTTGTCCTCTGAAGCGAACTTAGAGTACGCTGCAGAGTCGAATAGATCACAGCCGAACAGAGATGCTACGGCAAATAGCATGGGATGTCCGCAGCCGAAGAGATGAACGGGCATGGACGGATTTAGATAACGTTTGCAGGTGAGTATCACGTCTATCAGCTCTTCATATCTCTGTGATTCCATCAGTGGAACCACGCCACCGAGAGGGAACAGGGCCTCATAATCGTAGTATGCATCAGCGCATCGCTCTCTCAGATCTCTGTACGGCCCACCCTGGACCGGCAGGGCTATGGTGCTCTCGTGAGTGACGTAAGCCTCCATCGCCCTTGCTATCGTCTCTTCGGTCTTGCGCTCCGCCGTTTCATAGCTGTCATCGGGCTCAACGAATTCATCAACGATGGTGCTGATGTCACTCCCTATCCTGCTCTGAAAAGAGAGCATCTCCTCGTTAGAGAACTCTATACCGCCGTAGACATGGCTCTGAAATGTTCCGGAGTCGGTCATGACCGGGCCACCAAAATCGAGGGTCTCATGAACATCAGTGTCTCTACCGCTCTTCCTGAGTATATAGGCGTTTGTTATAACCATCTCGCAGCCCATCACTTTCATCTCTGATGCGCTGATGAGAGATATGTTTGGGTTTATCACAGGCATCAGCGCGGGAGTGTTGACCGGCCCCCTGTTCGTGCTAAAGATGCCCGTCCTGGCGAGTCCATCCCTGTCCTTTATCTCAAACATGTGCTTCTTATCCACTCTACGTCACTCATGTAGAGCTCCTTTATGCTCTTCAGACCATAGCGCAGCATCGCGAGGCGCTCAACACCCAGGCCCCACGCCAGAACCGGGTTCTTCACACCCAGAGGTTTTGTCACCTCTGCCCTGAAAACGCCCGCTCCACCAAGCTCCAGATACCTTCCATTATAGAGCACTTCTACCTCCAGGCTGGGTTCAGTGTACGGGAAGTATGAGGGCTTTACCCGAATGTTGTCGAACCCCATCTCATTGTAAAATCTCTTGAGCACGCCTATGAGCATCGCAAGGCTCGCGTTCTTCTCGCTCATCACGCCGTCGATCTGAGTGAACTCCGGCAGATGCGTTGGGTCTGGGTTCTCTCTGCGGAATATCCTGCCTATGGCAAAGGACTTGAAGCTCTCCAGCTCTCTGTGGTCATACATGTATCTCATGGAGCAGACGGTCATGTGCGTTCTCAGCAG
>DAEG01000090.1 GCA_002495235.1 Euryarchaeota archaeon UBA287
TATGTCATCCCAGTGCACGTTCGAGACCTCAACGAAGACCTCCCTCAAGGCGCTGGGCTCCATCTCAGTTAGTGCGTCAAGGAAATCCTTCCTGTTGACGATGAGCTTGTTCACCACTTCGGCTGGTATCTCCGGCGCATTGAGGTCTATCTCAGGCAGGACCCTGCGGAGCGCATGCATGGCAGCCTCTTTCGCGAGCGACGCCAGGTCCGCACCTGTGAAGCCGTGAGTTATCTGGGCCAGCTCCTCCAGTTTTATATCCTCTGAGAGAGGCATGCCTCTCGCGTGTATCTGGAGTATCTCCAGTCTTCCATTCTTGTCAGGTATGCCTATCTCTATCTCTCTGTCGAAGCGACCAGGCCTTCTCAGCGCAGGATCTATGGAATTAGGTCTGTTCGTGGCTCCTATGACCACGACCTTGCCTCTGCTTTTGAGACCATCCATGAGGCTCAGCAGCTGCGCCACAACACGGCGTTCCACCTCTCCCTGGACTTCATCTCTCTTTGGGGCTATGGAGTCTATCTCATCTATGAATACGATGGATGGTGCGTTCTCTTCGGCCTGCTGGAACATGTTCCTGAGGTTCTGCTCGCTCTCACCATAGAACTTGCTCATGATCTCAGGGCCGCTTATAGAGAAGAAGTTGGCGTTGGTCTCGTTTGCGACAGCCTTTGCCAGCATCGTTTTCCCTGTGCCCGGTGGGCCATACAGCAGCACTCCCTTTGGCGGCTCAATGCCGAGCCTTCTGAAGAGTTCCGGATGCTTCATTGGCAGTTCGACCATCTCCCTTATCTTTCTGATCTCCTCTCCAAGACCACCGATTTCATCATAGGTAACCCTCTCTACGGCTGCCTCCTCCTTGACGGGCTCTGTGGCGAGCTTAATCTGTGTGTTCATGTTTATTATGACAACATCACCCGGCTGTGTAGCAGTCACAACGAGCTCTATCTTTGTGCTCATTATCTGAAACTCGATCACGTTGCCTCTGGTCACTATCCTGTCTGTCAGCTGCTGCACAAGATATTCCTCCGCACCAGGAAAGAGACGCAACGGCTGCGTAGGTGCAAGCGCAACGCTGACTGCGGGCTTCGCATCAACCTTATACACAGTTACACGGTCATCAAGCCCCACGCCTGCGTTCCTTCGCATGTTACCATCCAGCCTTATGAGATCCTTCCCCTCATCCTCTGCATACCCCGGCCACAGCTTTGCCACTGCCCTCTTTGTTCCGTCTATTGCTATAGCCTCTCCTATAGAGAAGCCCATCTGTTCCATTGTCCTGGAATCTATCCTTGCAATGCCTCTGCCTACATCTCTGGGCTTTGCTTCGATCACTCTGAGTGTGATTTTTTCCATGAATACCAGTATATCTGTTCTTCTATAAATATTTTCGGTTAAACAACAGAGGCATCCTGATCATCTGCGACGCATGTAATATTCGGGAGATGATCGCGTCATCTCAAGGTATTCCAGATATGCCGTCTTCTGGTTCTTTCTTGCGAGCCTTATCGGGCTCAGGGCTCTCCTGCATCTGGGGCATGAGACGTTTATGACCAGGATGTGCTTGTGACTTCCTTCAAATCGCGTTCTGGTTATCTTGAGATCCTGCAGAGAGAAGGTCTCGCCGCATCTCTCGCACTTTTTTATCTTTCTTTTTATGATCGTCTCGTCTATCTTTTTCGGGATCTCTACACCAAGTATTTTTTCGTTTTTGCCATCGATCCTCACGCTCAACTTCTTTGAGCCCGTGATACTGCTTTTTATATCAGCTATCCAGAGCTCTCCCACTTTATGAACTTCAAGATCTTCCAGAGCGAGTGCTGGAAACGAATCAGCAATGAACTCTTCAGCGAATCTCTTTGCTGCCTTCCTGCTTTTTATCATCCAAATATTACTCTGTTCTTGATAGGCTATATTCTTTTCTATGAACTGTTCGATAGGAAGAGCAGGGAGCACCGCAGTTCACTGCTGAGCCTTGCCAAGTTCGAACGCTTTTAGATTCGCCTCTGCATAACGGGCAGGCACGCTCTCTGTTATTGCCTCCTTCAATGCATCGTTGCTGAACGGCAAAATGCCGGTTCTGCTCAGAGCGCCGAGCATGATCACATTCTCCGTAAGCACAGATCCTGCCTGCTCTGCGAGTTCGGTCGCGTTAAGGACTGTTAGCCTCTCCGTCCTCTCTCTTATCTGCGTCTCTATCTCCTCCACGGTCATAATCTTCGTCTTTCCCTGTGACATGTCAAAGGTCGGGATAAGCCTTCTGTTGAGTATCACATGGCTGTCTCCGCTCAGCTTGTCGTAACTTCTCAAAGCTTCCAGAGCTTCCAGCGCCAGAAGACAGTCCACTCCTCTGGTCTGAGCTCCGTAAACGTCACCCATCCTGACGGTGCATAGAACACTTCCGCCCCTCTGGCTCATGCCGTGTATCTCTCCTATCACACAGTGTATGCCCGCTTTGAGACAGGCCTCCCCCAGAGTGTGCGCGGCGAGTATGACCCCCTGTCCTCCGACTCCTCTTATCTCGATCTCGCGCTTCATTCTCTCACCCTTATCGCGGTTCTGCCGCACACCTGTGCGCAGGCGCCGCAACCGTTGCACAGATCGTCCGCTATCCAGACACGGCCATCATCTTTGTAGAATGCCGGGCAGGCGAACGAATCTACGCACACGCCGCACTGGTTGCAGAGATCCTGGTCTATCTCGTACATGCTCACCTTCGTGCCCTTTTTACGCAGCTCCCGGTTCTGCACTAGTATGCAGGGGGCTCTTACCACCAGGACGCCGAGTTCTTTTTTGTTCAGAAGATCCCTCATCCTCTTCCTGAGCTCTCTTATGTTGTTGCCGTCAACCACCTCAATGTTCTTCACTCCACAGCCTCTGGCAACATCCTCTGGCATGATCTCAGGCAGCCCACTTGCAACAGCATTGTAAGGTAGGCCCGGGGTTGGCTGGTGTCCGGTCATGGCCGTTGTCCTGTTGTCCAGAACTACGAGAAGGAAGTTCGCCCTGTTGTGCACCCCATCTATCAGCGCGGGTATGCCTGCGTGATAGAAAGTGCTGTCACCTATGAATGATATGACCTGCTGGTCCGTGCTCTTCGAGAAACCGCACGCAGAGCCAACGCTGGAGCCCATGCACAGCAGAAAGTCGGCAGCGTTATACGGGTCGTTCAGACCGAGAGTGTAGCAACCTATGTCATTTGGGAATATAGCCTGTCCCCTTGTCAGTTGTTTTGCGACATAGTACGCGTTCCTGTGGGGGCACCCGGGGCATAGGACAGGGGGTCTTGCAGGGACCGTGATAGTATCCTCTCTCTTCTCCTCCGATTGCATGCCCGCAAATCTCCTGATCGCGTTCTCTACAAGCGCGAGATCGAATTCGTAGCAAACAGGCAGCAGATCCTTGCCGTGCACCTCTGCACCTAGATCCTTTTTCGCCTTGAGCGCCAGCACCTGCGTTTCTAGATACGGCCCCAGTTCTTCGATCACCAGGACTTTCTTACAGCCGGTCATGAACTCTTCGCACTTCTTCTCAGGTATCGGGTGCGTGAAGCCGAGCTTTAGTATCCTGGCGTCTATGCCCAGATACTCCA
>DAEG01000017.1 GCA_002495235.1 Euryarchaeota archaeon UBA287
AATACCCCTTCTCGAAGCCCTCCCTGTAGTTGGAGGATGTTGATGAGACGTATGGCACTGTCCACAGTATCACTTTGAAGCCCATCGCGTGCAGTTCCTCTATCATCTTCCCTGGGTCGGGAAAACGCGATAGGTCAAAGTCCGTGTCCCCGTGTTCCTTCTGCCAGCCCACGTCTATGGTCATCAGGGAGTGCTCCATACCACTATCCCTGATTCTGCGTGCATAATCCAACACCATCTCCTGGTCGAAGTCCGTCGAGTATTGTGATCCGATGGTCCATATGGGCGCCTTTACCACGTCAGGAGGGATGACCTTGGAGGGCTTTCCGACCATGCCGACGTAATCATCAAATACCTCCAGAGGGTCCTCTCCCAGCATTATCCTTACGGAGTGACCGCGGACCCCGAGATCGAGGACTCCATCAACCATGGAGTACTCCACAGGCTCTGTGGTGTTCAGGAACACTCCAACACCTCTAGAGAGCCAGAATGGCGTCTGGAAATTGTAGCCAAAGGGTCTAGTCATCATGAGATCGTTCTCCAGGCCCATGAAGGCGAGAGGTATCGGAGAGAGGTGCATCGCCAGTGGAAAGAACTTCTCATAGAGGATCGTGAGCGCTCCGTCTATCCTGGGCTGCAGGCTCTCCAGTGCTTCCGGGATCACCTGAGAGATCACGTCGTGCAGAGGCTTCACATCCACATCCCTCAGAGGGAAGCTCTGGTTGAGGAGCGAACCACCCCCATACCAGTAGCCGCAGCCTGAATAGGAGGCATGAACGAGATGCGGCGAGCTCACATTGAACCAGAACCCACCGTCAACAAAGGTCACATCAACGGCACCCTGCCCTGAAGCGTCAAAGGAAAAACCGTCCTCCCGCTCTGTGAGGTTATAGAACCGGTCTGCCCGACGCTCCGTCTCCCACAGCCCGGGTAACCTCACCTCTCTGAAGGAGAGATTGCTCATGGTGAGGATCCTGTTGGCGTTCTCTGACACTGTGAGAATCAGCCCGGATCCAGTCTCAGAGAGCACAATGGTGCGATCACCGAGAGCGGTCTCGAAGCTTTTACCATCATCAAGCCCGGAGAGCGGCAACGGGATGATCAGAAGCGCTACCAGCAGGACGAGCTTTTGCATACTCGCGATAGGCTTGCGCTTATAAAAGGTTGGTGCCATGGTCGATAACCTGACAGATAGGGCTGAATAAACAGATTTGCAAACACACCGATTTCAAGCGAAGCTTGAAATCATGATTTGCCAAAGGCGAATCGGCGTACTTGCAGATCATGATCTCGCTGCGCGAAATCTGCTTGTAAGGCTTTGTCAAGATCTGCCTGTAGAGCAAAGCGAAATCTGGTCTAAACGGTTCTAGCCTGCTGGCAGGAAGTGGGATGAAAGATGGGCTTTCTACCACAATGTCTTTCTGGCTTTCTACGACCACAATGATGAACAGTCCTGTTTTTAGTCGTCCGACATCGTTGCAGCACAGGATCTCCACAATCCTGCGCATTAAGACCACAGGTCTTGCAGTGCGCCACTTCACCCTTCAGGAGACCGACCGTATTCTGCCGAGTAACGACCAGCACACCATCTGCGTGCACTGCTCATTCTCTCGGGCAATCCCGTGTCCATCAGCACCATATACTCTCCATCCCGGGGCCTCGCATAGATCCTCAGGCATCATGTCCTGAACCGATACCCGGGCTCAATCTCTGGAGCATGGAATTGACCCGGTGCTCATGCCGGAGACCACTGTAATTGAGCCTGATCAAGGGCCTGAACGTTCTGGACGAGATGATCCCCTGCAATGCCCGAGAGAAATAATGCCTAAAGTTATATAAATCTCAAAGCATAGTTCTATTCTGGAGGCAAAGACATGATCAGAATGAGAGCGATGTTTATGGCTTTTCTGATTGTAGCCACCCTGCCATTGAGTCTGGCTAACTCGCCTGAAGAGCCCGTGATGAAGGACGTGAAGCATTTCTCCACAACCATGGATGACCCCTATGGAAAAGGTGAGTGGACCTTTAACCTGTGGATAAAACAGCTCGTGAATGACCACGACCCGGACTACGACTATTACACATTTCTGACCCGGACGAACTGGGAGGGGACAAACAGAGCGGTTCAGGAGCTCCAGACGCGCCTGTATCTCACACCGTACGACACCAACGACTATGCAGACCACCCGTACCTGGACGAGGATATGGTTTCGATGGATCTTGATGACGGCGACGGGTACTCGCACAAGCCATGGTCCCCGGAAGCGCAGGACATAGACGATTGGAAACTCATGGACATAAACCTGAGGGCAAAATTCAAGATTCCTTACACCCCGATAGAGGGAGACATCTCCACCCACATCGAGATCAAGTTCCAGAAGCACGTGTATTTCACGCCCAACAGAGGGTGGAACAACGCCAAGACGACATTCTCGTTCTATGATTCCATATCCGGCGCGCCCACCTTTGATACCGGTGATGCGGGGTACGAATTCGCGCAGTGGAGATGGTTCGTGGATTATGCCATGGGCTTCAGCGATAAAGAGCCCGTGGATGGGAAACGCTCGGAATCAGTTGCGATCCTGAAGGTGCCGGACGCAGGCAATGATGAATTAGCGGGCAAGGTGGGATACCAGATCGCCTTTGCGGACAACTGCCTAGGGAGCTTCACGATAGAATACGGGGCAATGCACGAGAAAGAGACTTTCGAGATCAGGGACTTCAATGGAGAGGCCTCCGCTGAGGAAGAGATGCTGAGCAGAGGTCTGATATCTATGGAACTACCGGAAGACTATGAACTGGAGGGGGATCCCGGCCATGTAGGGTACGAGACCCTTGAGGTACCTTACCAGGAATGAACCTCCTCCCCTCTTTTTTATTGATTTTAACCTGAATGCGCATGGGTCTCCGGCCATTGCGCGGGCTCTTCGAGCAGCTCGTAGACCTGCTGTGCTTTGGACCCTGACGGCTTAGCCGCATGGATGTGAATTGGACGCAAAAGATCCGTATCTACCAGATTGCTCCCCCTGCGCGCTCCCCTCCACGAGAGCTTCTGAAGCCGCCAGTATTATAAAGCGCCATCCGGGATGAGCCCGGCCCTGATGATAACTTGCCTTACTCTTTCCGGTTCGTTGCCCTGCGCTGAAAAGCGCTCTTTCGGGCGGACGCCGTCCATCAGCCGTACGCCCGGGGATCCTCGCTCTTCATGATCTCTCTCAGCAGGGACGTGGCGTATGTGCCCTTGGGCAGATAGAAGGAGAATGAGACGGTGCTCTCGTCCTCTATCCTGTAGTTTATCTTCGTCCTTATCTGAAGGGCCCTTCTGAGACCCTTGGCACTGAGCTCCGGCATCCTGTAGATCCAGAGCTTTTCCAGGTCTATGCCTTTTAAGACCTCGCGCTCTATCTCTCCCTCCACTCCCTCTGGGAGTGTGCTGTCATACCCCGGTATGGCCCCTGTTGGAGAGCATCTGCCTTTCCTGAAATTCCTCTCCACCTTTACAATATTCCTTTCCGTGACGGGTATGTCCTCATCCTCCGGGTTGAGATGCGCATCGATCGGCCTTATGATATCGCCCACAAGCGCGCGATTGGTGAGCCCTCTCCTGATCCTCTCCGAGAGGATGCGGTTGAAGAGATACGACTGGTAGGCATAGACCAGCATGGTGCGCAGGTTTATCGGCAGGGCCTTCAGAGCGCTGACATAATCCTCTCTCTTCACCAAGGACTTGAGCATAGCCCTCTCGAACTCGAGGCTCCTGGGGAAAAGCTCTAGAGCCTCTCCAAAACGCTTTTCCATCGCAAGCCTCTTTGCAACTATGAGCTCATCGCTGTCGTACTCTCCGGGCTCGCATATGTACGTAAGAACAGCACCCTCGAAGTCACCCTCGATTATCTTTTCTCCTATCCTGTGCGTGTTCGGTCTCGAGATACCAAAGCGCTGTATACCAAAAAAGTTTGGAAAGCCCCCTTTCCCATCGAGTTCCCTGAGCAACTCTGGAACTCTCTCAACGTTCCTGCAGTGTCTTACTCTGACAAAGAACTCATTCCCGTATAGGTCACCAAGGTAGAGCTTTCTGTCTGTGCTGTAGAGGTACCTGAGCTCAAGGCCGTCTATGCCGAGGGACTCGACATCCTCTCTCCTGGCCTTGATGGCGACCAGCTG
>DAEG01000027.1 GCA_002495235.1 Euryarchaeota archaeon UBA287
CGGGCTCAAGGAGATAAAACAGGAACTGGTAGAGAGCATAGAGTGGCCTCTGAAGTACCCGGACCTCTTCGAGTATGCTGATACCCGGCCACCAAAGGGCATACTTCTCTATGGTCCTCCCGGCACAGGAAAAACGATGCTGGCAAAGGCTGTAGCGACGGAGGGCGAGGCAAACTTCATAAGCATAAAGGGCCCGGAGATCATGAGCAAGTGGGTGGGTGAGAGCGAGAAGGCCGTGCGCGAGATATTCAGAAAGGCCAGGCAGGCTGCGCCGTGCATCGTGTTCCTCGACGAGCTTGACTCCATAGCTCCCAAGAGGGGCAGCGGGACGGACTCGAATGTGACCGAGCGCATCGTAGGGCAGCTGCTGACTGAACTTGACGGGATATCTTCACTAAACAACGTCATTGTCATAGGGGCCACAAACAGACCAGACATCATCGATTCGGCTCTCCTGCGCGCTGGGCGGTTTGACAGGATCATAGAGATACCAATGCCGGATGCAGATGCGAGGAGAGAGATATTCCAGATATATCTGCGCAAAAAGCCCCTGACGGAGGATGTCAGCGCGGATGAGCTAGTGAAGATAACCGAAGGCTTCACAGGAGCCGACATAGAGGAGCTCTGCAGGAAAGCATCAATGCTTGCGATACGTGAGTTCATATCAAAGGGCTACGGAAAGAGCAACATGGACATGCTCAGGATAGAAAAAAGGCACTTCGAGGAGGCTCTGATGATGGGCAAGGCCGTGCCGAGAGAGGATCTTGAACGCTACAAGAGCGTCTCGAAAGAGTTCAACAAGAGACTAGGCATAGAGACCATATAGGAGGTGAAATGGATGGATGACGACAGAAAGAAGAGAAAGGATTTCTGGGACGATCTCTTCGGGAACTGGGACATAGATTTCAACGATGTCTTCGAAGAGATGCGCAGGATGATGGACGAGATGATGAAGGATCCGTCAAAGTTCGCTGACAGGCCTTTCGTCTACGGATACTCGATGAAGGTAGGACCTGACGGCAGGCCGATGATCAAGAGCTTTGGCAATCAGCCCGGAGTCAAGGGCGACGCGACCAGGGAGCCTCTCACAGACGTGATGGAGAAGGACGATGACATCGTGATAACGATGGAGGTCCCCGGAGTCGAAAAGGAGGACATAGACGTAGAGGTTGCGGAGAGAAGCGTCAGAGTGAGCGCTAACGGTGCGCAGAGATACTACAAGGAGGTTCAGCTGCCTAACAGCGTTGACACGTCCAGCACAAAGGCGACCTACAAGAATGGAGTGCTGAGCATAACCGTGAAGAAGAAAGAGAAGGGCAAGAAGGTCAGGGTCGAGTGACTACCTTCTCTCTTAACCTCTTTATGTACGTGTCCAGACTCTCTATGTCATTTATCCCCTGAGCGAGCGCGTGCAGTCTTGCACTGTGCTCTAGGTCACAGCTTACGCCGTTCGCCCTCAGCGCCCTCTGAAGCTCCATACTCAGCTCATAGCCCTTGGAGTCCCAGTCGAGCAGGAGTATGACCTTTCTGTGCCTGCTCGCTATCTGCTCGCAGAGGGCGAACAGAGGGATGCCCTGATTTACCTTTATCACCTCCCCACTAAAACCTACAGCCCTCAGAGCCCTCTCGTCCTTGTCTCCCTCGACTATAACGGGCAGTCCTTCTGCGTTTAAATCCTCAAGCTCCCGCTCTATGAGCT
Source organism: Euryarchaeota archaeon UBA287 (assembly GCA_002495235.1). Classification (GTDB taxonomy): domain Archaea; phylum Thermoplasmatota; class UBA186; order UBA287; family UBA287; genus UBA287. The sequence goes on from DAEG01000027.1 coordinate 1,700, forward strand.
CAAGGTTGTACTCAGGATCCATCTTCCGCTCTATCTCTCTGTCTTTTATTAAGAGTTTCGATTAAGACTGGAATGTAGTCATTCCTCTACGAACCCTGCCTTGCTGAGCCCTGTGATAACGTAAGGAACTCGCATGAACTCGTCCCACACAGATCCGCTCCTGAAAGCCTCAAGCATTAGCACGGTGTTCCCCTGGTCTATCCCGATGTAATCATCGTCGTACCAGCCTTGGGAGGGATTGAACGCGTTCGTGAACCCGTATTCCCCCCATATGCGGCCCCCGTACTCGCCGCGCATCTTCTCAAGCATGGGTATGGCATACTCCGGGATGAGGACCACGGACGCTGCCACCGCAGAGGGTGATACCGTACCGTCGAAGGTGCTCCTGTATCCGAGGTACCCCTCCCTTCCGTCGCACGCGGTCCATCCCCACAGCTCTGACCACCCGTTCCTTGCGGCCTCATCCAGACAGAATTTTCTGTTCGCCCCGAGTGCTGCAACTGCGTTATCCCAGTAATTCGCATAGTCGTCATGTATGTTTTTGAAGTCCATCCAGCACAGCGGGAACTGGTACAGGTAGGCAAGCATGGTGTTACCTCCGTCCGGCGTGAGGAACTCAAACCCGCCGTACGAGCACCATTCATACGCACTGGCCATAGCATCCCAGCTGCTCTCCGGTATCGGATGCGTTGGTGAGCCGAGCGCGAGCAGGTAGGCAAGAATGTACTCGTCGTAGCCGTCCCACGGCTCACCGCCCGGCACTACGGTGAGGAGATCCCCGCTCATTATCCAGTCCCATTCCACGGCCCTGTAGATCCTGTCCGCCAGCGGCTCTATCTCCGTGCCTTTGAAGTGCTGTCCTGCGTGCAGCGCTCCCGCGACAAGTATAGCCGTGTCTATCAGGGATATCTCGCCCTCCCACGCCCTCTTGCCTGTTTTCGTGTCCACCCAGTGATAGAAGAAACCGCGCTCCCCCTCTACGAGAGGATCATCAGGATCGAAGCTCCTCAGCGTGTCGAGCACTCGTTCATAGGCACGGTCGTGAGCGACCCAGCCTCTGCCGTCGGCAATGCAGATGGCGGACAGAGCAAAACCCACGGCGGCTATGCTTGAGACCTCCGTGTTGGTGGCTCTGTCCTGCACTAACCCTGTTCCGGGATCCGTCTCATTCCAGAAGTACCAGAAGGCCGATTCCTGAACCTGATCGAGAAATGCCCTCTCATCTTCGTCGAGGCTCTCCCATGTCAGAGCTACACTGTCGTTTCTGACAATCAGAGGAACTGCTATCATGACAGAGAGGATCATCAGGCATATGAAGATAATTGGCAGCTTCCGCATGCTTTTCCTCCTTTCTGGCTGTGTGCCGGTATTGGTGAGAGCCTTCTCAAAGACCCACCTATAGATTATCCCGTTTTGATAGTTATAACTTGTGATTTTATAAGCTTCTGCGTTTTTAGAGAGATCGCTTTATATACATGGAATAGCAGTATTATCTATGCGTGGAGGATATTTTGCCGCGGGGATGGTTCTGATAGCTGTAGCTGTGCTGCTCACTTTTCTGCCCTTGTTTGATGGATACAACCTGATGGACGCCTATGAGTACTCCCACTCCACTCTGGGCGAGATAGCCCGCGCGACCGATGAGGACGCCAGAGCGAGCTACTCCTTCTATATGACGCTTATTGCCGTGGACGCGATCACAGCGATCGCTGGCGTTGCACTTGCAGTGTATGGCGCGGCTACTAAAAAAGAGCAGGGCTAAAGCTCGAGAGAGCCTTTCGCCCTTATGTCTGCTGAAGAGCCCCCGACAAGGATATCAAAGGTTCCGGGCTCAACGACTCTCTTCATATCCCGGTTCAGCACAGCAAAGCGGTCCATAGGTATGGAGACCTCAACTCTACTGCTCTCCTGCGGCCCCAGCTCAACTCTAGCAAACCCGCACAGCTTTTTGTCCGGCACTGTGACGCTTGCAACCCTGTCACTGAAGTATACCTGCGACGTCTCCGTGCCCTTCACGCCGCCCGTGTTCCTGACATCAAAGCTGACGCTCACAGCGCTCTTATCAGCTTTCACAGAGAGGTTCGAGTACTCAAAGGTCGTGTAGCCGAGCCCGTAGCCGAACGGATACAGGGGCTCATCCTCAATGTCCGTGTACCTCTCTCCATAGGTCTCATGGTCCCAGTTCTTCTGCGGCTTGTGATAGTACCACATCGGCACCTGTCCTATCGTCTGAGGGAATGTCACAGTGAGCTTTGCTGAAGGATTGTATCTTCCGTACAGGATCTCCGCTATGGCGTTTCCCCCCTCTTCGCCCGGGAACCATGACTCCAGGACGGCATCAGCCCTCTCCGCTACGTCACCCACCGTCATGGGTCTCCCGTTCATGAGAACCACGATCACGGGCTTTCCTGTTGCCTTCACAGCATCAAAGAGCCCCTCCTGCGGTTCTGGCAGCGAGAGAGAACTTCTGCTGTTTGGCTCTGAGCTCATGTTCGCCAGCTCTCCAAGAACCATAACCACTATGTCAGCCTTTTTTGCAGCGGAGACAGCACTCTGCACTTCGGCCGTGTCCAGTGGCTTCAGCATCTCGCAGCCTCTCGCATAGGTGACGTTCGTAACCCTCTGCAGGCCCTCAAGAACGGTGACCACGTTCTCGGAAGGCTGTTTGTTCGTCCAACCGCCAAGCTGGTCCTGCGGTGCGTCTGCCAGAGGACCTATGAGCGCTATCCTCTCGCTGCCCTTAAGCGGCAGCACACCGTCATTCTTCAGGAGCACCATGCTCTCCTTGGCCGCCTGAAGCGCCAGCGCCCTGTGCTGTGGACTGTTGATGACGCTCACGTCCCTGCTTCCGTAGGGATCCTCGAACAGACCGAGCCTGAACTTGGCTTCCAGCACTCTCCTGCAAGCGTCGTCTATGAGCTCCTCTCCTATCCTGCCCTCTCTGACAAGCGAGGCCATGTTGTCTATGTAAGCCCTGCTTACCATCTCCATGTCGACACCAGCCCGCATGGCAAGCTCCGCGGCCTCCCTGAGGCCGTCAGCAACGAACTGCGTGTCGTTCAGCATGCTGACAGAATTGTAGTCCGAGACGACAAGGCCATCAAAGCCCCATTCATTCTTGAGCTTCTCCCTGACAAGCCATTCATTGGCCGTGGAGGGCACTCCCCCTATCTCGTTGAAGGAGGTCATGAGAGAGCCAACGCCCGCATCCACGGCGGCCTTGAACGGTGGAAGGAAGACCTCCTCCAGGGTCCTCTGGGATATGTCCGCGGGTGAGTAGTCTCTTCCTCCCGTGGTCTGGGAATAAGCCGCGAAGTGCTTCGCGCACGCCAGTATCCTCGTCTGGAAGCCCCTTATCTCCGCAGCGCCCAGAACAGATACGAGGTAAGGATCCTCTCCGAACCCTTCGACGATCCTGCCCCATCTTGGGTCTCTGGCGACGTCCAGTATCGGAGCAAAGGTCCATCTCGGACCTGTAGCCTCAACCTCTGCCGCGGTTGCCTTTCCTATCTCCTCCATCAGAGTCTCGTTCCAGCTGGATGAGAGGGCAAGAGGCATCGGGTATACGGTTGCGCCCGGGTACAGGGC
>DAEG01000015.1 GCA_002495235.1 Euryarchaeota archaeon UBA287
GAACCGACGGCTAACACGGGTCTGGTGCTCATAGCTCTGAACGATGTCAAGAAGAAGATCTCTCAGATAATAGGCGAGTGAGATCCGAACTCTGTTTTGCTCTCGCGAGATCCTCGAGGCTTTTTTCCATTATCGCCCTGCATGCATCCATCTTCTGTTTCAGATTTATCAGCCCGCGGGGGTAGTCCGCTGGGGCCAGCGTCCTGTATATCCGCTCTATTGCGTCATAGTCTCTCTCCGCTTCGTTCATGTCTTTTTTTATCAGAGAATGAAGCATGTGCCTTCTGAGTTCACCGACAAAGTCGCACAGCCCTAAAAGATAGTCCGTTGCCTCCACACCAAGATCCTCGGGCTGTGGCATATCTCTCTCCGAGACATAACTGTAGAAAAGATAGGCTTCGGTCAGCTCCTGCGCAGCGCTCTGTATGTAACCAGAGTACAGGATGTCCCCATGCTCCCTGAGGCTGTCCTTTAGATCCTCCAGCTCTCTTCTGGCGCTGTCTATGGCTTCCACGCTCATCTTACCGTCATGAAGCGCGCTAATGGTCTCCCTGCTGGCCCTGATTATCTCCCTTGTCTCCTTCAGGGCCCTCTCTCTGAGTTCGTCTTTCTCGTCAACCACGCCCATGAGACGCCCTACTACATCCTCGATCTCCATGATGTGAATGCGCTTCTCTTATAAAAGAGATTTGCAAAAAGATATATAGCGGCAAAATCATTACGTTACACAAAGGAGCGAGACACATGGTGGAATATAAGACCGTAAAGTCGGAAGAGGTATCGTTCGGCAAGAACAACTTTATAGAGATAGCCAGAAAGAAAGCCGTGACAGACGATGGAGAGAACGAGTTCATCTCCATATCCAGGGGCTACAAGGCCGGGGATGACAGGATAAGGTGGAAGAGCACCATAGCTCTGCCATGCGAGAAAGAGTTCGTAGAGAGGCTCTCTAGCCTGCTTCTAGAGATGCTGTGAACTCCGGGGATCACGGATTCTCCCTCTTCTCAAAACCTATTTTTGACGCGATACGGGACAAGGGCTTTATTGCTCCCACTCCTGCACAGGAAAAGGCTTTTCCGGTCATTCTGGCGCACAGGAATGTGCTGCTCATAGCGCCGACAGGCTACGGAAAGACAGAGGCTGCACTGCTTCCCATATTCGATGAGATCGTGAGGAACAACACCCCCGCGATAAGCGTTCTTTACGTAACACCTCTGCGTGCCCTGAACAGGGACCTGCTTGAGCGTGCTGAGGGCTGGTGTAGACGGCTTGACATCTCTCTGGCTGTGAGACACGGCGACACAGAAACACGGGAACGGAGTAAACAAGCGAGCGTGCCGCCGCAGATGCTGATAACTACACCGGAGACACTGCAGGCGATAATAGTCGGCAGGGTCATGAGGGCGAACCTCAAGAACGTGAGATGGGTCGTAGTTGACGAGGTTCATGAGCTTGTCGACAACAAGAGGGGCGCACAGCTGTCCCTTGCCTTGGAGAGGCTGAGGAAGATAGCAAAGTTTCAGACGATAGGACTCAGCGCCACCATCGGCAGTCCTGAGAGGGCGGCAAAGTTCCTTGCGGGCAACAACAGGGACTGCGATATCGTAAACATATCCATAGCAAAAGACGCTGAGATAGAGGTGCTATACCCAGAAAAAAGCGAGGAGGATGATGCTCTGGCCAATGCGTTATACACGTACGCGCCTGTGGCCACAAGACTCAGGACGATAAAGAGCATAGTTGACAGCCATAAATCGGTCATAATCTTCACTAACACCCGCTCGATAGCAGAGACCCTGGCCAGCAGGTTCAAGGTCTGGGGCATAGATGGCATGGGTGTGCATCATGGTTCTCTGTCAAAGCCTACGAGACTGGTGATGGAGCGGGATTTCAAGGACGGTAAGATAAAGGGGATCATAAGCACCTCATCGCTAGAGCTGGGAATAGACGTAGGTAGCGTTGACGCGGTCGTGCAGTATGGCAGCCCGAGAGAGGTCACAAGAACGCTGCAGCGCATAGGGCGCAGCGGTCACAGGATAGGGAGAAAGGCGGAGGGATATATAATAGTGGAGGACGAGGATGATTACTTCGAATCCGCGGTCATAGCCAGGAGAGCACTGGTTGAGATGCTGGAAGAGATATCATTCCCGGACAGACCCTATGATGTCCTGATGCATCAGATAGCGGGGTTCCTTCTGGAAAAGAGAAGATGGCGATTCGATGAAGCTTTGAGCATTATACGCGAGGCAGAACCCTTCGCAGAACTAAGCGATGAAGAGTTTGTCAAGGTTCTTGAATACATGCAGTCCACATATCCAAGGCTGGTCTGGTTCTCCAGCGAGGAAAAAGTGTTCGCAAGGTCCAGGGCCCGAGAGGCATTATACAACTACTATTTTCGCAACCTATCGATGATACCGGAGGAGAAGCACTACACAGTCATAGATGACAAGAGGGACGTTGTGGGCTTTCTGGACGAGTCCTTCGTCCTAGAGTATGGAGAGGTGGGCAGAAAATTCATAGAGGCGGGGCTTCCATGGGAGATGAGAGAGATAACAAAGGACAGAGTGTACGTAAAATCATCTGACGCCTTCGGTGCGATACCGTCGTGGTCCGGAGAAGAGATACCAGTGCCGTTCGAGATAGCACAGGAGGTGGGCAGGGTGAGGGCAGAGGTGGAACGATGCATAAAGAACGGCGAAGATCCTGCCGAAAAACTCAGATCAGGATATCCCTTTGATGAAGGATCCATGAAAAGAGCCATCGGGGTGCTAGTCGAACAGACCAACAAGCATCCGATGCCGACAGACAGGAGGGCAGTAGCCGAGAGATGGAACGAGTATGTCATAATCCACACATGCCTTGGCACCAAGCAGAACAGGGCACTCAGCGTTATGCTGGGCGAGCTTCTTGGCGGCGGTGAGTCCATAGCGATAAGCACCGATCCTTACAGGATCATACTCCGGACACAGGCGTCTCAGGAAAGCATAAAGACCGCGTTTGATGCCCTTGATGAAGAGCTTCTCATGAAGGCCGTTGTGAGGACGGGGTTGTTCAGAAGGAACTTCATAAACGTGCTGCGCAAGTGCGGTGGCCTTGAGAAAGATGCCGACCTCAGCAGGGCAGGCGGAGAGAGGATAATGAAGAGCTTCGAGGGCACTGTCGTCTGGGACGAAGCGCTCAAGACCACGCTCTTCAAGGATTTCGAGCCTATGAGAACAAAGCCGGAACTTGTGTTCACGGAGGGCCTGACACCGCTGGGCAGGATAGCCATAGAGGACCTAACCAGAGAGCTGGACGTGCTAAAGCCGGAGAGGATGGAGAAGCTGATAAATGAGTACACCCGGGCGAGGCTCCTTGACGAGGCATTCACCTTCGTTTGCTGTGACTGCTGGAGCTACATAGAAACGATAAAGGTCAAGGATTTTGAAAAGAAGGCATGCCCTGAGTGCGGCTCAGAGCGTATAGGATTTCTGAAAGAGAGCGAGGACGAGGTAGAGAGGGCCCTGTTCATGAGAAAGGGCGAGGAGATGAAGCTTGAGGCGGAGAACAACTACGAGCTCCTTGAGCGCTATGGGATCCCGCTGCTGCTCACGATGGCTGCGAGGATAAAGAAGGAGGACGCTTTAAAGCTTTTAGTCAGGTCAAAGAGCGATGAGACTGCGCTCATACCCATGATAATAAAGGAAGAGCGCAGGGAACTGCGCAACCGGTACTCGCGCTGAGATCTCATATCTGTACATTGGGATGCGGGACTGAACTGAAAACCGGACGTGATCAAACGGATGCGTTTGTCCGCGTCTTTCTCGGACATTCAGCTCAGCAGAGCTACTTTTTGGTAGATCATCTGTTGCTCATATTCTTTCGTGGCGACAGGCTGTGATCACTAGAGTTTGCAGATGTTTAGCCAAGTCCCAAGGTTGAAAATCTCAAATTATAAATGTGAAAAGATACATGAATTATCTGTGATAAAGTCGATCATCGCGCTGGTGCCTCTCACCTCTCACATGCGTTTTGCGGACGGAGAGAGCTCAAGAGGCGATGATGGCTGTCCTCAAAGGACAATAATGCTGGAGGCGGGAAATTGAAAGCGATGGCTCTTCTTCTGGTCCTCGTCTTTGCTGCTGATGTCTTTGCACAGCAGCCCGCGCCTATCAAGCCGACACCTGGTATACGCCCACACTACGGATCGGGTATCGGCGACACCACGCTCATAGTAAGGCAGGGGAGGTATGCTCACTTAACCATAACGTGGTGGACCTACGATAAGAAGGACGAGATGCCCCTTGAGAACTACACGGTTGAGATAGAGCATATAACAACGGGGGAGGGAGGAAAAGAAGATGAGATACCCCTGCCAAAGGGGATGGAGATCACATA
>DAEG01000014.1:0-3045 GCA_002495235.1 Euryarchaeota archaeon UBA287
TCTCCTTCGGCACCAATGACCTCACACAGACCACGTTTGGCTATTCGAGGGATGATGCCGAAGCGAAATTCCTGCCGGACTACCTAGACAAAGGCATACTGAAGGAGAACCCCTTTGAAGTGCTCGACAGAGACGGTGTCGGAAGGCTTGTCGCAATTGCCTCGAAAGAGGGGAAAGAGACAAATCCGAAGCTCAAGCTGGGCATATGCGGTGAGCACGGGGGCAATCCCTCCTCGATAGAGTTCTTCTACAAGACGGGGTTGGATTACGTCAGCTGCTCCGGCTACAGGGTACCGATAGCGAGGCTTGCCGCCGCGCACGCCGCGCTCAAAGAGAGGATGAGCATGGAGAAGGACAAATAGTCCTCTTCCTCCTCCTTTTTATTCATGGCAAAGGCCCGGCGTCTATGGGTCTATGGCGCAAATTCTGGCCGGCTGAAGGTGTGCGTTTTTCAGATGCGCTGCCGCGCGGTGCAATAGCCGGTTTTTGTTGCATCCCCGTTCCTTGTGGCATGAGCACATGGGCGCAGAGTGCCTCTTTTTTATGCGTCGCGGAGAACGAAATCTATAATACCTTTGAGACCACTTACGAATGGTGATAGAATGGTAGGGGACAAAAGAAGAGTGCTGATACTGGGGGCTGCCGGGAGGGACTTCCACAACTTCAACGTGTTTTTCAGGGACGGACCCTTCGCTGACAGATATGAGATTGTCGCATTCACGGCAACGCAGATACCTGATATAGAGGGAAGGACCTATCCAAAGGAGCTTGCCGGTAAGAACTATCCGAATGGCATATCGATACTTCCTGAGAGCGATATGCTGAGGATAATAAAGGAAAAAAAGGTGGACGAGGTGATTCTTGCTTACAGTGATCTTCCGTACGATTATGTCATGGACAAAGCGTCAACGGTTCTCGCGAGCGGTGCGGATTTCGAGCTGATGGGACCTGAGAGCACACAGATAAAGTCGAAAAAACCCGTCATATCCATATGCGCGGTACGCACAGGCAGCGGCAAGAGCCAGACCACCCGCAAGGTCGCGGTCGAGCTGAAAAAGAGAGGATACAAGGTAGCGGTCATAAGGCACCCGATGCCGTACGGTGATCTCAGGGAGCAGGTATGGCAGAGGTTTGAGACCTATGCGGATCTCGACAAGCACAAGTGCACCATAGAAGAGAGAGAGGAGTACGAGCCCCACATAGATAATGGCGTCATAGTGTATGCGGGCGTAGATTACGGAGAGATCCTGAGGCGCGCTGAGGCTGAGGCCGACGTCATAATATGGGACGGCGGAAACAATGATTTCCCGTTCTACAAGGCGGACGTCCAGATAGTGGTCGCAGACCCCCTGCGCCCTGGGCACGAGAGGAGTTATTATCCGGGCTCAACGAACATAAGGCTGGCTGACTACGTCGTCATAAACAAGATAGACTCCGCCTCCCCGGAGAACATCGAGTTGGTGAGAAAGAACATAAACGAGATGAACCCGCGGGCCATAATCATAGATGCGGCCTCGCCTCTCTTTGTCACAGACCCCAAGAGCATCAGGGGTAAGAGGGTTTTGGTCGTGGAGGACGGTCCAACACTCACACACGGAGGCATGAGCATAGGTGCTGCTTACGTTGCCGCCAGAAAGCTCGGGGGCGAGATGGTCAGTGTCCTGCCTAACATAAAGGGGAGTATAAAGGCCGCCTTTGAGAAGTATACGCAGCTTCAGAACGGACTCGTGCTACCGGCTCTCGGTTATGGAGAGAAACAGCTGAAGGAGCTAAAGGAGGTCATAGATTCTGTCGACTGTGACGTCGTGCTGTCAGGCACGCCCATAGATCTCAACAGGGTCATAAAGGTGAACAAACCCATAGTCAGGGTGAGGTACGAACTTCAGGAGATCGGAAAGCCGGACATAAGCGATATCCTGGACGACTTCGAGCAGAAGTTCCTGAAGCGCTGAACTCTCTCCCCTTTTTTACTTTTTGTTGTTTTGAAAGGTGTATCTTTTTTGTCGCACGAGCTATTTGTGTCAGGCTTATGGAAAGAATGATATATCGAGAGAGAAATCTGGACCATGCGCAGGCTTGTTGTAGCGCTCATAGTTGGGATTATTGTGGTTGCACTGGTGGTCGGTCTCTTCTTTATGATGCCGTCCGGAAAGAAGGACATTACCATAGTCAGCATAAATGATCTTCATGGAGCAGCGCTACCTGAGGTGAGGAGCTGGAGCAAGGGCGAAGCTGTGGGAGGGCTTGCTTATATGGCAGGATACGTGGATGAGCTTGAAAAAGAAAAGCCGGTTCTGCTCATAGACGCCGGGGACGCATTTCAAGGCAGACCGGTGTCGAACCTATTCGACGGAAAGTCTGTAGTGGACTGTTACAACGCGATGGGCGTTGACGCCTTGGTCATAGGAAACCATGAGTTCGACTGGGGGAAGGAAACACTTGAAGGGCTCATGGATGAAGCAGACTTCCCGTTCCTCTCTGCTAACGTGCTTTACGAAGGCGAGGAGTTCTTCGAGCCCTGCACAATAAAAGAGATCGGCGGCCGCACTATCCAGATAATAGGGGTCACGACCGAACTGACTCCGGAAATCACAGACAAGACAAAACTAGAAGGCTTTGAATTCATGAACGCTACTGAAGCAGTGAAAAAGTATTACAACAGCAGCTGCGATATGGTCGTGGTGGCCGGCCACATGGGGGTCGAGGACGAGAACTCAGAGGGCTTTTTTGTATTTCAGAATTCTGATGTGCCCATAGACGTCTTCATCGGCGGGCATACCCACGATAAGGCAGACTGGAGCTATGATAACTGTATCTTCGTCGAGGCATACTCTTATGGGAGCGCGATAGGGATCGTTAACATCACCGAAGAGGGAAACAGTGTCGAGGTCGTAGATGCAATGCCGGAGTATAAGGACGAGAAGATAGACGGCATAGTAACAAATTACTATGGGAAGGTCAAGGATGAGATGCAGAGAACTATAGCCTCCTGCCCCTCAGATCTGACGCGCAATAGCGACGGCGAGAGCGCTCTCGGCAACTGGA
>DAEG01000014.1:3133-19266 GCA_002495235.1 Euryarchaeota archaeon UBA287
AGCCCAGCTCAAGGAGGCCCTAGAAGTGGGGGTAGCAACTGATGAAAATGGAAAGCTTCTCCACGGTATAATACAGGTCTCTGGATTGAATTTCACCTATGATCCAAAAGCACCCAATGGACAAAAGGTGAAGAGCTTATACGTTGATGGCAAACCTGTTAAGGCTGATGAAAAATACCTTGTAGCAACCAATTCTTTTATGGCCGGTGGTGGAGATGGGTACTCTGTCTTTGGCAAAGGCAGCAGCCTTACAGAAACCGGAGCTCTGATCAGGGACCTGCTATTGCAGTCTGCAGAGTCTAGCAAAAAGATAGATGCCAAGGTAGAAGGGAGAATTAAAGCAGTCTAATCATCATAAAACTTGTTGGACACGAGATCCTCGATAGCTTTCATGGCTGTCTCCTCATCCTCTCCCTCTGTGCGGACCTTTATCTTTGCTCCGTGCTCTGCGCCCAGAGCGAGGATGTTAAGTATCGACTTTGCGTTCGCGTCTCTCCCGTTGCAGGATACTGTTATCCTTGATTTGAATTTGTTGGAGGTCCCAACAAGCTTTGCGGCCGGCCTCGCATGAAGACCAACCCTGTTCTCTAGGACAAACTCTCTCTCGATCATTTCTCAAACACCTCCAGGATCCTCGCTATGATCTTTCTTGTCGCATCAGAATCCCCGTTCATCTTTGGCATTCTGACCACTCTCAGATCAAGCCCGTGCTTCTTAGCCTCTCTCTCTAGCTCTGATTCATCAAAAGCCTGATCGAAACCCAGTGCCACCACATCGGGCTTTATCTCTCTCACGGTCTCGAATATATCTCCGGTGTCTTTTCCTATGATCACGGAATCGACGGGTTTTAAAGCGCCCACCACGACGGCTCTCTCTTCCTGACGCATTATCGGCTTTCTCTTCCTTCTCTCAACGGTCTTGTCGCTGGCGATAACCACGAACAGCTCATCACCGAGCTCTCTCGCTTTTTTGAGGTAGAATATGTGTCCGGGGTGTATTATGTCGAAGACCCCTGAGGCCATGACCCTTACCATAAAGATGATGCGTGTATCAGCTTATATTTGTGGTGTTTATCGGAGGCATCTGCACGCGGAACACCTGGCGTGCCATCAGATCTCATACCATGCCAGATCAGCTCGCCTGTCAGAAACTCTAAAATAGTAGAAAAAACATAACGTCATGCGATGGCAAAGAAAAGAAATACTGTTACAGATCCATTGTATTGGTACAGGGTTTTTTATAGAGAGATCATATACCCAATTATAAGGATAATCCATCTGATCTACGAGGAACTCTACATCTCGCTCTATGAGCGGAGCACGAGGAATATGTTCGTGACGTCTTACAGGGGGAAGACGCCACCGCAGCACATGGCCATAATCATGGATGGGAACCGGAGATTCGCCAAGAAGCTAGGGCTGAAGGTCACGGCCGGGCACATTTATGGAAAGGACAAGGTGAAGGATCTCGCAAGGTGGTGCAGAGAGTTGAGGATACCGATAGTCACGGTCTATGCCTTCTCGACAGAGAACTTCCGAAGGAGCAAAGAAGAGGTTGACGTGCTCATGGAGCAGTTCAGGGTGGCCTTCAGGGAGTTCGCCGACGATCCTGACACTCACAAGTACAGGGTCAGGATAAGGGCCATAGGAAACATATCGATGCTGCCCCCGGAGGTTCAGGAATCCATAAGGTATGCGGAAGAGAGGACGAAGGATTATAGCGATTTCATATTCAACATCGCTATCGCGTACGGAGGCAGGGAGGAGATCATCGAGGGTATAAAGAAGATAGCAGAGGATGTGAAGGAGGGAAAGATGAGGGTGGAGGACATAGACGAGGAGACGGTTTCGAATAACCTCTACACCAGCGATCTTCCGGATCCCGACATAATAATAAGGACTAGTGGCGAGGAGCGCATAAGCAACTTTCTCCTGTGGCAGAACGCGTACAGCGAGCTCTATTTCACTGACAGATACTTTCCGGAGCTGTCCAAGGCTGACCTGCTCAAGGGTATGAGGACTTTTTTGAAGAGACAGAGGCGGTTCGGCAAGTGACGGTGATGTCGCAATGAAGGTGAATGGTGAAGAGGTAAGATCTGTCGAATACGACGAAGGTACGAACGTGATAAGGCTGATAGACCAGAGGGTTCTGCCGGAAAAGCTGGTATTTTTTGACATAAGGGACTACGGGGAGGCCTGCTACGCCATAAAGGAGATGGTGGTGCGTGGGGCTCCGGCCATCGGGGTCACAGCGGCCTTCGCCATGGCGCAGGCGCATCTGCAGAAAAGAGATATGAATGAGGTCGCAAGCGCCCTGAGATCAACAAGGCCAACGGCCTACGATCTAAACTATGCGGTTACGGAGATGATGGACAGCAGGGATCCTGTCAAGAGCGCCCGCAGATACTGCGATAGCACGCTTGAGAAGGGAAGAAAGATTGGCGAACACGGAGAAACACTGATCCAGGACGGCTACACCGTCATGACACACTGCAACGCAGGAGCTCTCGCAACCGTAGACTACGGCACAGCTCTGGCGCCCATAAGAAGAGCCAGGGCTATGGGCAGGAGGATGAAGGTTCTGGTCAGTGAGACCAGGCCCAGATTACAGGGAGCGAAGCTAACGGCCTGGGAGCTGGTAAATGAGGGCATAGAGCACTACATAATCGCAGACGGTGCATCGGGCTATTTTATGAGGAGGGGTATGGTTGACCTGGTGATCGTTGGCGCGGACAGGGTGGTGTCCAATGGAGACTTCGCGAACAAGATAGGCACCTATGAGAAGGCGGTGCTGGCGAGAGAGAACGGCGTGCCGTTCTACGTGGCCGCGCCGGTGAGCACCTTTGACTTTTCCACAGAGAGCGGGGAGGGGATACCCATAGAGGAGCGCTCCGAGGACGAAGTCCTCTCCGTATCTGGCAGGAGGATCGCTCCACAGGGGTCTAGGGCTCTAAACCCAGCCTTTGACGTCACACCCAGCAGATACGTCACAGGCTTCATAACCGAGCAGGGCATCCTGAAGCCGGATGAAATAAAAAAGATAAGATAGGAACGCCATTAGGCACAAGGGCGCGTGGCCTAGTTTGGATAAGGCACCGGCCTTCTAAGTCGGTGATCGGGGGTTCAAAATGAGGGACAGGGCTTTTGCCCTATCCCTTCAAACCCAACCCGCAAGGGAAATGAGGTTTGAAGGAGAGAAACCGTAGGTTTCTGCTCCTCTATGGAGATCCCCCCGCGTCCGCCTTCAAGCTCAACAGTGTTTCCTTTACTCTCTCTCTGAACTCTTCCAGCGTCGAGTCGTTGACCACCATTATGTCCGCCTTTGCTATCGCACTCCCTATGCCCCATCCTAGCTCTCTGGTGTCCCTGTTCTCCAGCTCCCTCATGCTTCTGACGTCGTCCTCCCTTGCCCGTTTCAGTATCCTATCCAACCTCGCCTCGCTCTTCGTGTGTATCGCTATGAGCACAAAATCCCTGCCGAACTCTCTTCTGAAAAAGTCTATCTCGTCTATGCTCCTTATACCGTCTATGACTATGTTGCGGGATCCATCTGCCCTTATCTTTTCGGCGGTCCTCTTCGCCCACACATCCTTGCCGTGAATTCTCCTCTCCTCCGTGGCAAAGGCGCCCACGCTTGGATCGTCAAGGGGCACGCGCCTTCCTGAGGCAGCGCATCTGACAACGTCGCCCATGGAGAAGATCTCAAAGCCCATGCTTCGGGCGACACTGACGGCCTCGCTCTTGCCCGCTCCCGGCATCCCTGTGAAGCCTATGACGCGGATGTTTCTTTCCGCGGTGTCGCTCATATCAGATACTCTAGGAACTCCTTCATCTCGCGCCCGCAGTATTTGCACTTGAGGACCGGGGTCTTTTTGTCTATGACATAGAATGTCCTCTCCACCGGCTCGTTCTGGACGTTGCTTATGCAGCCGGGATTGACGCATCTGACAATGCCGCTTATGGTTTCGGGCAGTTCAACATTGAACTTCTTCACGATCTCGCCGTCCCTTATTATGTTCATCGTTGCGCGCGGGGCTATGAGCGCTATCCTGTTCACATCCTTCTTGTTCAGCTCCATGTTCTCTATCTTCAGTATGTCCTTCTTTCCGTACTTCTTGCTGGATACGTTCATGGCCAGACTTATAGTGGCCCCGGGATCAACGTTAAGTATGCCTAGGACCTTCAGTGCCGTTCCGGCCGTTATGTGGTCTATAGCCGTTCCATTCATTATCGCTTCTATCTTCAGCTCTTTCATTCGGTCACCCCCATTATCAGCGATAGCAGGGCCATCCTCACGGGCACTCCGTTGAAGGCCTGTCTGAAGTAGCTGGCGTGCTCCGTCCTGTCCACGTCGTAGGCTATCTCATCCACCCTCGGTAGGGGGTGCATCACGATGCATTCTCTCTTTGCGCCTTCCAGAAGCTTTGAGTCGATCCTGTATCTGCCCGAAAGCCTTGCGTACTCCGCGGGGTCCGGGAATCTCTCCTTCTGTATGCGCGTAACGTATATCACGTCAGCCCTGCTCACATAATCCTCGATCCTCTCGCCCTCTGCACTGACCCTTATCTCCTTCTTTACCTCCTCCGGCATCTCTAGCTCCTTCGGGCTCACGAGGTAGATGTCCGCCCCAAAGAGGGTGAGTGCCCTTGTCAGGGAATGCACCGTCCTGCCGTATTTGAGGTCCCCGACCAGGAGCACGCTTTTTCCCTCGAGGGTGCCCAGCGCTTTCTTCATTGTGTACAGGTCGAGAAGGGTCTGTGTCGGGTGCTCGCCGCTTCCGTCACCCGCGTTTATGATGGGCTTGTCGCTGATCTCGGCCGCATACCTGGCGGCGCCCTCCTTGGGATGCCTTATGACCATGGCATCGCAGTAGCTCTCTACGACCTTTATCGTGTCGTGAAGGTTTTCGCCCTTGGAGACAGAGGTAGTTCCGATCTCCGAGAAACCTATGCACCTGCCGCCAAGCCGCAGCATCGCGCTCTCAAAAGACATCTTTGTCCTGGTGCTAGGCTCGAAGAACAATGTCGCAAGTATCCTGTGCTCCAGTGCATCGCTGCTCTTTTTGCCGAGGGCGATGTCAACCATGGAGTCTGCCACAGAGAATACCTGTTCTATCTCCTTTCTTGTGAGATCCCTTATTGATATTACATCCCTGTCCTTCATGAGGATAGAGAGAAGTTTTGGATTATAACGTTTTACCATCCCGCGCGGAGGGCTCGCGGGGCCAGCGTCTCCGACGAGTCACGCGATCCTGTCAGGAGTCTCGCCGCATCGGAGTCTCAACAGCGCGGTGTCGTTCTTTTAGCTAGCACACGCAGTTCCTGTTATGAAGAGCGCGCCTCTGCTCTGCAAACTCTCCTGCGTGCTCCTATGACCTGGTCGTGTGACCTGATGTGAGCATGCACCCGTGGCATGCTGCAAAAAGCAAGTCATAGCTGGCATGAGCGCAGCGAGTCATGCCCGGATGGCGGCCCTGTACCCCCCGGTCTCACGACGCTGAGCATCCTTCACAGCGAATCAAGAAATCTATAAATATGCTGGATAGCATTCTCACCGGGGGTAAACATGAACAGGATTGTGGAGATGATAGTGTGTTTGGCGCTGGCGCTCGCCCTTGTCGGGACTGAGTGCGTCAGCGCGCAGCAGCTGAAGGACGGGGTGTACTATGCAGAAGAGGATGACTTCGACGCTCACGACTGGAAGGGCATGATGACCCTGATGGTCAAAAATGGGAAGATAACGGAGGTCTTCTATGATGAGGTGAGCAAGAGTGGCGAGCTGAAGAGCCTTAACAACAGCTACTCGCAGATGATGAAACAGGTGAGCAAGGTGGCGCCAAAGGAGGCTGCGGAGAAGCTCTCGTCGTCATTGGTGACTAAGCAGGATCCGGCAAAGGTGGACGCGGTCACCGGGGCCACGGACAGCTCTGTCAGGTTCAGGGCTCTGGCACAGAAGGCGCTCAAGGAGGGGCCAGAGAAAAAGAGCGGAAACTACTATCCCGGTTTTTATACCGCGGAGAGCACATACGATTCGCACGGTTACAAGGCCTATGCCGCCATGCTCATAAACGATGGCAAGGTAGCTAATGCGTGGTTCGGAGAGCTAGACAAGAGCGGGGCGGTCAAGAGCGCTAACGCGACCTATTCCAATATGATGAAACAGGTGAGCAAGGTGTCTCCCGCTGAGGCCGAGATGGCGCTGACCCGGTCTCTGGTGACTAAGCAGGATCCGGCAAAGGTGGATGCAGTAACGGGGGCCACGGACACAACGAACCTGTTCAAAAAACTGATGGGCGAAGCTCTAGCGCACGCCCGTTGAATCAGAGCGAGGTCATGACCTCGCATCCCTCATTTTTTATTAGCAGAGTGTGTTCCCACTGGGATACCACTGACCCTGTGACCTCCCTGAGCACAGGATAATTCCTCACGACTCCGCTTCTCTCCAGTATCTTCAGAGCTTTCTGCGTGGTTTTTCTGTCCGTTCCTCTCTTTTCCTCGATCCTGACGCACCACCTCTCGCAGAATGGCAGTGACGAGAGCTCTCTGCTTGAGGCTATGTCCTCCATGAGCGCTCTGGCGGTCTCATTGTGCACGTTCTTCTTTCCTGCGAAATGGTATATGTTCCCATTCTCCCGCTCCACGACGTAACCTCTGCCGGGTGTGGAGAAAGGCTCGACCGCCAGGAACATGCCCTCCCTTATGATCCCAGAATCTCTCTCAGCTATGTTTGGTACGGATATTCCAGCGTGAAGGTTGTACTCCGCGACTTCGTGCCCGGAGAGATTCTCCACAGGCGCAAAACCCATGGAGGATATCTCCTGTTCGATCACGCTCCCCACCTCTCCGGCGCTGATGCCCGCCTTCATGGCCTGTATGGCTCTGTTCAGAGCCCTCCTGGAGCTCTCTATCAGGGCCATCTGGTCATTGCTTCCTATTTCCACGGTTATCGCGCTGTCCCCTATGCACCCGCCATAGCACGCTCCGCAGTCTATCTTGACCAGCTGCCCTCTGCGCAACACCAGTTCGCAATCGCTCGAGGGCGTGAAGTGCGCGGCGGCGTCGTCCACGGACAGGTTGACCGGAAAGGCGGGAAAAGCTCCCTCTTTCCTGATGTACGATTCGATGTCCTCTGCCAGTGCCAGAAGGGAATACCCCTCTCTGGCCCTGCTTTTTCCTATCTCAAGCGCTCTGGCTGTTATCTGTCCGGCCTTTCTGTATCTGCTGAAAATATCCTCTTCCACGGAGCACCAGAGGATAGACCTTACAAATAATTTTCTATTACGACGGACCCCTGCCTTATGATCCTCCCAGAGACGCAGTCGTAGACCGTGGAAGGCTCCCCGCCTCTCTCACCTCCGTCGATGTACAGATCCACCTCATCCCCGAGCTGGGCTCTCGCCTCATCGGCGCTCCTCGCCGGAGGCCTGCCGTGTACGTTCGCGCTGGTCGCTGTTATGGGCCGCCCCAATCCCCGTATTATACCCAGAGCTATCTCGTCTGCGGGCATCCTTATCCCTATGGTGCCGGACCCGCCGGTCAGGACCCCGGGAAGTTTTTTGTTCTTCACCACCAGGGTCAGCGCTCCGGGCATGTGATGCACAAAAAGCCTCTCTGCGAGCTCGTTCAGTTCCGAGTACTCTCGGGCCATCTCTACGTCACAGACGGCCACGCTTATCGCCATGCCTCTCTCCCTTCCTTTGATCTCGAATATCCTCTTCACAGCGCTCTCGTTCATGGCGTCAGCCCCAAGCCCATAGACCGTGTCCGTCGGGTAGACTATGACCCTGCCCTCCCGCAGTAGCCGCACGGCATTCTCGATCATGGACCCACTGTCTTTCTGTCTATTTTAATTTTTGAGAGGATCCCTGCAGATGGGCCAAGGTCGCACCGCTCTTTTGCAGGACTCAGAGTGCGCAGGTTATCAGCGGGGTTGTCATGTATGAGAAAGTTAGATATACGGGCAAAGGCGTAACAAATAGTGTGAGGAGATATCTTTCGATCATGCTCGCCTTTTTGGTCTGTGTCTCTTTTTTGGCCAGCGCTGTTGCGTGGAGCAACGGGGGTTACACGAGCGGCGATTACGTGATCTACGGAACGCACGATATGATCGCCAACACTGCCTATTACATCGTTCGGGATCACGAGCCAGAGGCTGTCGGCTATATCGGATCGGTGGACAAATGGAGAGACTTCCTATACTACACAGAGTGGCCGGATATGGGGCCGACGGAGCTGGGGTATCCTGACTGGGAGAACCACAACTACGACTTCCATGACTATGGTTATTGCGGGGAGGCTCCGCAGAGAGGTGCCGCGCCAAAGGTCAGAGAGCTCTACTGGCAGGCCGTCGAGAACATATCCCTCTGGCAGAAGGGCGGTTCAGAGGAGTACGCGAAGAACGCCGCCAAGCTCATGGGGCTTCTGGCCCACTACTTCGGTGACATAACCGTGCCCATGCACACGGATGACACCTCTGACGGGTCGCCGGAGCACACGGAAACAACACTTCTGTTCCCTGACGGTAAAACCAAGGAAGACAGTTATCATTCCCTGTACGAGAAAGCCATAGACTGGGGAGTCAAGACGAACAGCTCGGACAACATAACCAACGTCATCCTCGAGCGGACTCGTGGATACGCGCCCACACATATTGATGATATAGAAAGCTTTGTTATCGAGACCGCCATGCGGTCGAACGGCTATCCGGACGAAGTCTCGGCGACGGATCCGCAGGGATCCACCGTAGGGGCCGGATACTGGAGGTCCGTCGAAAAGGTCAGGGAGTGTGTGGATGAGAGTCTCTCATACAAGGGCATACCCGGCATGGACGAGGAGCTATACGGTGAGACGCTCGACCTATTGACCATGGCCGTGGAGGGTTTCACGGATATCCTGTACTCTGCGTGGCTTGACGCTTCAGAGATGTAGCCGATATTCGTGGTGAAGCGTTTGCGGTCTCTTTCCCTGCCGCTACCCCGCGGGTATGATGAGCTTGTCGGGGGTATTTCTGTCATCAGCACCTTACGCCGATTGTTGGATCTATCGCGACCCTGGCTGTTGGGCCCTGGCCAAAAAGCTTTTAAGCCCGGAAAACAAGAACATTTGTGAAGACCATTCTGATAGTGATCCTTCTTTTTGTGCAGGTGCCTCTGTCCGCTCTTCAAGGGCCTGTAGAACTCGAGCCATCGGAGGTGAGGGACTACGAGGGCATTGATCTGTCGTCCATAGCGNNACCTCTCATCCATCTCGGATTTCAGGGAGAACTCGATAAAGGGACCGCAGAGGATAGACCTCGAGAGGTATGAACTGAGGGTGACCGGACTAGTCGTGCAGCAAAAGAATCTCTCTTACGCTGGCATACTGAAAGATTTCGAGAGCTATAGGAAAGTAGTCACTCTGAACTGCGTGGAGGGATGGAACGTCACGATCCTCTGGGAGGGTTTTCTTGTCGAGGATCTGATAGGGGACACAGAGAAGAACGCCACAACGGTGATCTTTCACGCCAGGGACGGCTACACGACCTCTCTGCCTCTGGAGTACATCAGGAATAAGGACATAATCCTCGCTAATAGGATGAACAACGTGACAATGCCCGCCGAGAGAGGTTTTCCCTTCCAGCTTGTAGCAGAGAGCAAGTGGGGATACAAATGGATAAAGTGGGTCGATTGGATAGAGATATCTGACGACAAGAGTTACAGAGGCTATTGGGAGAGGAGGGGTTATTCAAACGAGGGCGATCTGGACAAGAGGTTCTGGGGTTTTTGAGAGCCTGTACGCGCTCAGATCCTGTCCCTCAGGCTTATCTTTAGCGCCTTCTCCAGCTTCTTGATTATGGCATCGTCCGGCTGGAAGCTTCCGCTCTCTATCTTCGATATGACGGACTGCTTCTCGTTTATCATCTTCGCAAGATCCTTCTGTTCTAACCCCATCTGCTGTCTTGCCTTTATCACCCTGGCGGGATAGTCGTCAACAAGGACGTACTCCTCCTTTATCTTTGTCTCTGGTTTTTTCTGTGAGAACACCCTCCGCGTCCTCACGGCGGCGCTGGTGGGTATCTCTTTCTCTTCTACGGGCTCACCATAGGTCGCGCACTGGTTACAGGCCTCAAGTATGACACCCTCGATCTTCACTTTTTTTGTTTTGTCAACGGTTTTACCGCATATCTCACATGTAGCCATCTCAACTCACCTTCTTTATGCCTATGACGACTCTCTCCCCGTCTATCTTCCAGTCCTGGACAAAGCCCTCCGGTTTGCCGAGCGCGATCTTTTTAGCCCTGGTCTCTCTCGCTATGCTCTCTCTCTTTTCTTCAAAATGAACCGCAAAGCTGTCGGGCATTTCCATGGTGCATTCTATGTACTCCTCTATCTTGAGATCCATTCTCTTTCTCATCTCCTGGATCCTCCTTATGAGCTCTCTCGCAACGGTCTCGGCTCTTATATCTGAAGTTATCTCCGTGTCTATAAATATCTTTCCATTAGAAAATTCACCAGACGGCATGCCCTCCTCATCCGCGTCGCAGAGCTCTACGGCTCTTGTGTTCACCTGATCCTTTATTATATCGTCCAGACTGCCTATGGCCTCTCTTGTCTCTTCGTCTTCCGTTCTTATCAGCAATCTCTTCAGAGGTTGCCTTACCTTTATGCCGGCGCTCTGCCTGACGCTCAGCGCAGCCTCTATGATCTCTCTGGCTGTGTCCATGTCCTTCTCAAGTTCGGGATCTATCCTGTCCTCTTTGACTTCGGGCCAGTCCTCCATGTGCACGCTCTCCAGAGGTCCTCCGAGATTCCTGTACAGCCTTTCGGCTATGTGAGGTGCGGCCGGCGCCAGGATCCTTGATAGCCCCATCAGTGCTTCGTAGAGCGTCCTGTAAACTCCGTTCTTGCTCTCGCTTTTCTCTTCGATCCAGACCCTCTTTCTTATGACCTTTATGTAGAACCTGGAAAGATCATCTGTTATGAACTGCTCTATGTCCCTGCAAACTCTGTGCAGCTCGTATTCCTTCATATATCCCCTGATCCTCTGTTTCAGGCTTTCAAGCCTTGACAGGAGCCAGAGATCCTCTTTTTCCAGCGCGTATTCCTTGCTCTTTGGGTCGAAGGAATCCAGCACCATGTAGCCGAGGGCGAAGTTCTGGGCGTTCCAGAGTATGTTCAGGGTTCTGTTCGCGTTCTTCACCCCATCTAGCATGAAGCTCTTGTCCTCCCACGGAGCTGAAGAGGACAGGAGGTAGAACCTCAGAGAATCTATGCCGTACTGCTCTGCTATGTCCAGAGGGGCCACTGCGTTCCCGAGGCTCTTTGACATCTTCTCTCCGGACTCGCTGAATATCCACCCGTGCATGACGATTTTGTCGTAGGGGGCCCTGTCAAAGCCTATCACTCCGGCTCCCAGCTGCGAGTAGAACCATCCGCGGGTCTGGTCATGGGCCTCTATTATCAGGTCTGGAGGAAAGAATTCTTCGAATTCTTTATCGGTCAGCTCGGCCCACGAGCACACGCCAGAGTCAAGCCAGACGTCCTGCACGTCCTTTACCCTGTGCAGGACCCCGCCGCACTCGCACTTTATCTCAAAGGAGTCTATCCACGGCCTGTGCAGCTCTTCCTCTCTGTAACCCAGAGCTCTGAGCTCATCCTCGCCGCCGATTATCCTTCTCCTTCCGCACTCACCGCAGACCCATATGGGCAGTGGTATGCCCCAGTACCTCTGCCTTGAGATGCACCAGCTCCTCGCGCCTTTCACCCACTCGAGCTCTCTCGCGCTTCCTGCCCACTCGGGATGCCACTCCACGCGCTCTGTCTCCTCTATCATCCTCTCCTTTAGATCCTCTATGCGAAGGAACCACTGCTCTGTCGCCCTGTATATTATGGGCGTCTTGCATCTCCAGCAGAACCCGTAGCGGTGAGCTATCCTCTCTGTTTTGACTAGAAGGCCCGAGGCCTTCAGGTCCTCCGCTATCTCGCCGTTGGCCTTGGTTATGCTCTTTCCGGCGTACTTTCCTGCCGCCTCAGTGAAGGTTCCGCTCTCATCTACCGGGCAGAACACCTCGAGACCGAACTTCAAACCAAGGTCAAAGTCCTCCTCCCCGTGCCCCGGGGCGATGTGCACGAAGCCCGTGTTGTCAGAGGTCACGTAGTCCGCAGGCAGCAGCCTCCTCGTTCTATCGCTGCGAATGCCAAGCGGATGCTTATACTCCAGGCCATCAAGCTCGGTGCCCTTTATGCTCTGCAGGCGCTCTCTTATCGCGTACCCGCTGTCCTTCACAACGCTGTCCGAGTTTAGCATGATCCACGTCTCTGTCTTTCCGTCCTTCTCCACCAGGACCTCTTCATAGGTAAAGTCGGGGTTGTAGGCTATCGCCATGTTGGCCGGTAAGGTCCACGGGGTTGTCGTCCATATGATGACGAACCTCCCGTCCTTGAGCTCCATCTTCACGTATATAGAGTTGTCCTCTCTGTCCCTGTACTCCACCTCTGCATCCGCCAGAGCGGTCTCGCACCGTGGGCACCAGTTCACAAGCCTGAGCGACCTTTCGAGCAGTCCCCGCTCGGAGGCCTTTTTTATCAGCCACCAGGCCCTGCTGATGTACCGGTTTCTTATGGTCTCATAGGGTCTTTCCCAGTCCATCCAGACGCCGAGGGCCTTGAATTCCGCGGTCATGTTCCTCTCATGGTCCAGAGCGAAATCCCTGCATTTGTCCACGAACTTCTCCACGCCGAGGCTCTCTATCTCCTTCTTGTTCTTTATCCCGAGGACCTTCTCCACCTGGACCTCTATAGGGAGGCCGTGCATGTCATAGCCGGGCTGGTCCCTGACGTTGTACCCGCTCATTCTCAGATGCCTGATGACAAAGTCTTTTATTATCTTGTTGTAGGCTGTGCCCATGTGTATGGCGCCGGAGGTGTACGGCGGGCCATCGTTGAAATAGAAGTTCTCGCCCACGCTCCTGAGCTCTTTCGTCTTTTTGTATATGTCATCCCTGTCCCAGTGCTCTTTGACCTCTCTCTCTATGTTCTTAAAATCATAGTTTTTGTAATCCTGCCGCATTGACGTTAAGCGTTTACCTGAATTTTAACGTTTTCTATGACGCCCGGCAAAAAGACTTAATACGGTCTCGCGCATTATCCACATGCCGCGCATAAGGATCGAGGAGATATCCGAGGGACTGTACCTTCTCAGGGTTGATGACGATAGGGTGAGGAGCTTCGAGGCGATCTGGGACGTGCCGGAGGGCGCCACGTACAATGCTTATCTGTTGAAGACAGAGGAAAAGACGATCCTGTTTGACGGCTGGAAGAGGGACTATGAATCCGAGTTCATAGAGGCGCTGAAGACACTGACGAGGATCGAGGACATAGACTACATCGTGCTGCACCACACAGAGCCCGACCACAGCGGCACTCTGCCGAAGGTCCTTGAGCTGAACGGCTATAAAGCCAAGGTTCTCGGTCACTCCGTTGCCGGGAGGCTGGTGAACGGCTTCTATGGCCTTGCTGATAAGATGGATTTTCACGCCGTGGAGGACGGTGAAGAGCTGAATGTGGGGTCAGAGACACTGAAGTTCTTGCATACGCCATGGCTTCACTGGCCGGACACGATATGCACCTATATCGAGGAAGAAAGGATCCTTCTCACCGGCGACGCCTTCGGAGGTTTCTCCATGCCCGGGAGTATCTTTGATGAGGGCGACATGAGCGAGTACATGCATTACGTAAAGAAGTACGTGGTCAACGTCGTGGGCCACTACAAGCAGCACATAACAAAGAACACAGAGAAACTGAAGGGCATAGACGTAAGGATGATAGCGCCCATGCACGGGATCATATGGAAGAACGACCCCGGCAGGATAGTGAGCTTCTACAGGGATATCGCCGAGGGCAGGGTTGAGGAGGGCAAGGTGCTAATAGTCTATGACTCCATGTACGGCTTTGTCGAAGGGGCCATAGAGCATATAATGAAAAGGCTCTCAGACAAAAAGGTAAAGGTCTTTAAGTTCACGGACCGGGAGCAGGACAGCTTGAGCGAGATCCTCGCGGAGGTTCCGGACAGCGAGGCCATTGTCCTCGGGGTATCGACGTATGAGGCCGGGGCCTTTCCTATGATGGAGTTTTTAGCGAGGCAGATGGCGCACAAGACCGACTACAGAAAGCCTGTGCTCATAGTCTCGAGCTTCGGATGGGGCGGGGCGGCAGCGAGAGTCATTGAAGGGATCCTGAAGGAGACATCATTCGAGATGAAGGGTGCTGTGGAGTACAGGGGAAGAGTGAGAGACGAGGATCTCAGGGCGATAGATGGTATCCTTGACATGCTGTTCCAGGGCGGCGAACAGGACACAGGCAATCCATGACCTGCAGAGCAGGCTCAGAGAACATCCTTCTTCATGAAAGGCATCTGAGAGGAGGGGCGCGCTCAGGCGGTGGCGGGAGGTCGGTCCTATGACGCAGATCCTTGCGATAACAAAGGATGGTGTCGAGAGGCTTGAGACGGTGGACAGAAGGAAGAAGCTGTGGATTATCGTTGACGACAAAAAGAATGTCAAAGAGGTCCTTGAGTCCGTTGGCATAAAAAATGACTTTTTCGTCGAGCTTCTGGCAAAGGACAGCAGACCGCGGGTGGAGGAGTTCGAAGGCGGGTTTTTCGTGATACTGAGGAGACCGAACAGGGGCGGTAGCTCTCAGGTGTCCTTTGTTCTGGGCAAGAATTTTCTTGTATCGATGGGGGCCGAGTACGAAAGCGCGCGAAAGAGGGTTGAGATGGACGACAGCGCGAGATCTCTTGAGCGGCTGCTCTACCTGCTCCTCGACAGCGTCCTTGACGAGTATTTCAGGCTCATTGAGGGCATCGAGGAGGAGATAGCCAGGCTGGAGACAGAGCTCCTGTCCCGCCCCGACGAAAGCACCATGAAGAAGATATACAGCACCAACAGGAAGCTGACCCGACTCAGGAGGATGTCATGGCCGCTGAGGGACGTGTTCGGGACGCTGGAGGCGGAGGACAGCCTCGGCGAGAAGGAGAGGTTCAGGGACCTCTATGAGCGCGGCATCCAGATAATGGAGAGCATCGAGGTGAACAGCGAGCTTCTCTCAGAGATGATAGAGATATATCTCGAGAGCATAAACCGCAGGCTGAGCGAGATAATGAAGGTGCTGACGATAGTGTCGACGATATTCATACCTCTGACCTTCATAGTCGGTGTCTATGGCATGAACTTCAGGAACATGCCGGAGCTTGAGTGGGAATACAGTTACCCTGCGGTTCTGGCGTTCATGGTTGTCATCACCGTGGCGATGATCTTCTACTTCAGAAAAAAGGGATGGATGTGAGGCTGGGACTGACAAAACCTATAAGCAGATCTGCCTTTTATCCATGTGGAAGGGTTGAGCAGTTCCGAGGCAAGGTCACAGCTGGAAAAGTATGGATACAATGAGATAAGGGAGACAAAGAAGAAGAGCGTAGTTCTGAAGTTACTTGAGCAGTTCAGGGACATCCCCGTGCTGATACTGATATTCGCCCTGATCGTAAGCGCAGCTCTGGGCGAGACCGTTGATGCGATAGCCATAGGCATAATTGTCGTTCTTAACGCGGTGCTTGGTTTCATTCAGGAGTACAGGGCTGAGAGAGCGCTCGAAGCGCTGAAGAAGATGGCCGCGCCGAAGGCAAGGGTGTACAGGGACGGGCAGCTGGTGGAGATTGATTCACGCGAGGTCGTTCCCGGTGATGTTGTAGCACTGGACGCAGGGAGCATAATACCAGCGGACATTGACATAGCAGAGGCATTCAACCTTCAGGTGGATGAGGCCCCGCTCACTGGGGAGAGCGTACCGGCGCGCAAGGAGAAAGGTGATCAGGTCTTCATGGGCTGCACCGTCACCAACGGCAGGGCATCCGGAAAGGCCGTGGCAACAGGAATGAGCACGGAGTTCGGCAAGATAGCTGAGATGGTCCAGAGCGCTGAGGAGCCAAAGACGCCGCTGCAGGCGCAGCTCGACCGTTTCGGGAAGCAGCTCGCTCTGCTCATCGTCGGGGTCATAGTCATCGTTTTTCTTGCCGGGCTGCTGAGAGGTATGGCGCCCTTCGAGATGTTCTTCATAGCCATAGCCCTCGCCGTTGCCGCGATACCGGAGGGTCTTCCCGC
>DAEG01000007.1:0-3188 GCA_002495235.1 Euryarchaeota archaeon UBA287
CCCACCGCCACACCGTCGGGTCTGCCAGAGACCCACTACTCTCCATAACTGGTCTTCCAGTCTGGTGGAGATACCTTGCGAGCTGATTCCTCGCCCCGTTTATGTCCGAGTTCTGCGATGCACCGCAGCTCTCACAGAAGAAGAGGCCTCTGTGAACCCTGTGCAGTCTCTTCCTGTCCGTGCAGCCGCAGTTGCTGCACCTGCCCGTCGAAGTTCCCCGTTCGTCCTGCTCTACCAACCGTATGCCACGCCGGGCCAGCTTGTAGTCCAGCTGAGCGACGACTTCTCGTATTGGGAACTGCTGCCAGTTCTGACTCGCCTTATCGTTCCACTTCTTACCTTTTCCGTCCTTCTCTTTCTTTATTCCTTTCAGATCTCCTACTACCACCTCCTTCACATTCCGTTGATCGCACAGCTCCGCAAATGTGCTTGTCAGCGAATGAATGGCGTGCTTGACCTGTGCCGATCCGCGCTTGGACATTCTGGCAAGCACTCTGGAGTACTTCCTCCTGCCCTTCGTTCTGCCCATCACTTCTGCCTTCACTCTGGATTTCTCCTTGTTCCAGTATCTCAGGCTGCTCAGGACTGCGCCGCCCTTGAAAATATCGATATTGCCCTCCTCGTCTCTGCTGACGATCGGGTTTCTCATTCCCAGATCGACAGCCACCACCTGACCCTCCTCCTTCCAGACGGGCTCTGGCAGTTGGATCTTCGCGTGCAGCTCGAAGTACCCTTTTCTTGGCACGACCTCGATCTCCTTTATGATTCCCTCTTCCGGGAAGGGAGTGCTCCACTCCACGTGCAGGAATAGCCACTTGTACGGGTATGCTAGCTCTCCTTTCAGACCCTCGCCCAGGGTGATCCTTATGTGATCCCTATCCACAGCCCTGAACCCGAATTCCGTGAACATCAGGGTGGACAGGTTCTCCTTTCTCCTGAAGCCGGGCGGTCTTGCGGTGGGATCCTTCTTCCTGACCACGAACCACGATCTGAAGGCATTCCACACCTCGTGTGCCGTGTGCTGATACGTATGGGCCGGAAGCAAAGAGTGATACGGGCTTGCCAGAACCACTTTCTGCAGATCATATCCTGTTGGTATCCTGTCAGTCTCGTCCCATTCCTTTCTGGCGTGCCACATAGCCGTGTTGTACAGCTTCGTGGCTACCCACGCCATCCTGGCGAGAAGCCAGTAGGTCGTTATGTCCGATTCTATTCTTCCGACTCTACACTCGTATCCCGGCATCTGGTCTGCTCCTCTATGTATCTCTTTATCGTTTCCTCGCTCACCGTGCCAGCGGTTCCCACATAGTATGCGGTCGTCCAGCGAATACGACCGTCCTCGTACCTGTGGTTGTACATCCTTGCGCTGATGCCCTTGAACCAGTTGACTATCAGGGACGGGGCATTCTGCGGAGGGCTTGACACGAACAGGTGGATGTGGTCAGGCATTATCTCGAGAGCCTGTATTTCCAGACCCTTGCTTTCGGCGATCTCGTAGAATATGGGTCGGAGACGTTCCGCCACAGCCTCCGTCAGAACCTGCCTTCGGTACTTCGGAATCCACACGAAGTGGTAGAAAATGTGATACCTGCTATGCCTCGTTCTATCGGTCTCCATCATATAATCTGTAGCTTGCAAGGTATATATACCTTTCGTTCGTTAACTCCGCCCTGAAGAGCGGAGAATGCACTCACATCGTTCTTTCAACCTTTTTGGCACGTCACTGGCACTCCCGGCTCTCTGCGCGTCGATAAAAAATGTTTAAATAGAAGGAAAACTATACACCTCCAGAGGTAAAAAAATGTTGAGCGGACAGCCAATAATAATCCTCAAGGAAGGAACGAGACGGGAGACGGGCAAGGATGCCCAGATGAACAACATAAACGCCGCCATAGCGATAAGCAATGCGGTGAGGTCCACACTGGGACCCATGGGAATGGACAAGATGCTTGTCGATTCCATGGGAGACGTGACCATAACGAACGATGGTGTGACCATACTGAAGAATCTGGACGTGGAGCATCCGGCCGCAAAGATGCTGGTGGAGGTATCAAAGACCATGGATCAGCAGTGCGGTGATGGCACCACGACATCCGTGATCCTCGCAGGAGAGCTTCTGAGACAGGCTATTGACCTTCTGGGGCAGAACATACACCCGACGGTCATAACCAGAGGTTACTCTCTCGCGTCACAGAGGGCCGTCGAGGTTCTGGAGAGAAATGCCACGCCGATAACGATGAACGATGATGAGATGCTGAGGAAGGTGGCGGAGACCGCGCTGGCCAGCAAGAGCGCGAGCGCCTACAAGGAGAAGCTCAGCGACATATCGGTCAAGGCGGTTAAGCTGATATCCGAGGACGGCTCTGATGGTAAGAAGGTCGCGGACATAGACAACATACTGGTCATAAAGAAGCAGGGAGGCTCGGTCTCTGACACAAGCCTCATAGACGGCATAATCCTTGACAAGGAGAGAGTGCACGAAGGCATGCCCAAGGTCGTTGAGAACGCAAAGATAGCGCTGCTCGATGCCGCTCTGGAGGTCAAGAAGACGGAGGTCGACGCCAGGATAAGCATAACAAGCCCGGACCAGCTGCAGGGATTCCTCCAGCAGGAGGAGAACATGCTCAAGGGCATGGTCGACAAGGTCAAGGCCAGCGGTGCGAACGTGCTCGTCTGCCAGAAGGGCATAGATGACGTTGCCCAGCACTTCCTAGCGAAGGCGGGGATATACGCGGTCAGGAGGGCAAAGAAGAGCGACATGGAGAAGCTCGCCAAGGCGTGCGGTGGCAGGATCGTCAGCGCACTGGACGATCTGAGCGCCCAGGACCTGGGATCGGCCGGTCATGTCGAGGAGCGCAAGATCGGGGATGACAAGCTCACCTTCGTTATGGGCTGCCCGAAGGCAAAGGCCGTCAGCATACTCATACGCGGAGGCACGGAGCACGTCGTCGATGAGATGGACAGAGCACTGCACGACGCCCTCAGCGTTGTTGCCAGGGCCGTTGAGGACGGCAAGATCAGCGTCGGCGGAGGAGCCGCGGCCATGGAGGTGGCGCTGGAGCTCAGGAAATATGCTCCAACAGTGGGTGGCAGGGAGCAGCTCGCCATAGAGGCATTCGCCAATGCGCTCGAGGTTGTGCCGAAGACACTCGCCGAGAACGCGGGCATGGACCAGATAGACGTGCTTC
>DAEG01000007.1:3202-9664 GCA_002495235.1 Euryarchaeota archaeon UBA287
AGCCGCTCAAGGTCCCGACACAGACGATAAGAAGCTCCACCGAGGCTGCTGTGATGATCCTGCGCATAGACGATGTCGTCGCCGCAAAGACCTCACAGATGCCAGCCGGCGGCCCGCAGGGCGGGCCGGGCGGATACGGCGGACCCGGAATGGAGGAGTGATCCTCCTACCCCTCTACTTTTTTTAGCTGCTTTTTGTATATCTCTATTATCTCGCTGGTGGTCGTGGCCTCCTCGGCGCTCTTGTCTTCTCTCCAGTTGCCCGTGAATCTCGGAAATCTTATCGCCAGACCGGAGCCCTTTCTCACGAGGTCCTTGGCGCACGTGTGCACGGGGCTCAGGGTTATCTCCGCTCCCAGGATCTCCATGACGGTCCCGGGCTCGAACCAGTAGTCCGCCTCTATCTCGCTTCTCACCCTCGCAGGCCTTTTGTCCGTCCGGTCGAACATCTCTCGCATTCCGGCCAGAGTCTTGTCATCGAACCCCGTGCCGACCTTGCACACGGTCTCAAAGACGTCCTCATCCGGGTTGTAGCATGCGAGAAGCAGGGCACCGTACGTGCCCGCCCTCCTGCCCTGTCCGGCAAACCCACCGACGACGACGAGGTCCACGGTGTCTATCATCTCGCTCTTGTAGTCCCTCTTGTACTTTATCCAGCTCCAGCCCCTCGCTCCGGCCTTGTACTCGCTGTCGGGGGCCTTCGCCATTACCCCCTCGCACCCGTCCTCTATGGCCTTCAGGAAGAAAGCCTCTATCTCATCCCTGTCACTGCTCCTCATCATGTGGCTGGACCTGATCTCCGGCCCCGGTTTCAGTAGCTTCTCCAGTTTTTTCCTGCGCTCCGCCAGCGGTCTCCGTGTCATGTCCACCCCATCCGCGTACAGGCAGTCGAAGAGGAAGAGGGAGGCCGGGTACTCTCTCGCGGTGGCCTCCACGTCGTACTTTCTGCCCCTCCTGTGGCTTATCGCCTGAAAGGGCAGCATCTCCCCCGTTTCGGGGTTCATGGCCACGCACTCGCCCTCCACTATGACCTCCTTTCTGAACGTACTCTTCAGGGCTTTGACGATGTCGGGGAACTGCTCCGTCAGGTTCTCGAGCCTTCTCGAGAACAGGGAGACCTCCTTTCCTACGTGCGCCTGCAGCCTTATCCCGTCGTATTTGTACTCCACCATGGGATCGCTTATGTGCCCGAGGATCTCCTCTATCGATCTTGCCCTCTCCGCGAGCATGGCCTTGACCGGGATGCCTACCTGTATCCTCATGTCCCTGAGGCCTTCCACGGACTTCTCGCAGAGCTCCTTTGCTATCGCGCCAAGGTCGCTGTAGACGTTGTACGCCCGCTCTATCTCCGCCCTGGCCTCCTTGGTGGCGAAGGCCTGCGCCAGGGCATCGAGTATGGTCATGTCGGCTATGCCCAGCCTAAGTCTTCCGAGCAAGGTCCTTATCATGTACTTGTCCTCTTCCGGCTCTCCGTTCTGGAGCAGCTCGCAGACCGTCCTTATCTTCACGTCCTGACTGTCCTTGCCCTGTGCCTTAGCTATCCTCACGAATCCGCCGTACACGCTCTCGACGGTTAGATCCTCCCTGAAAAAGCTGCTCTGCTTCTTGCTCTTCATGAGCTCTTCTGTGGCCTCCCCGATGTCCCCGGTGTCCCTTATCCGTTTCTCAACCTCCCCTTCAGAGAACCCGGAGGCCACGGATATCGCCTTTATGGCGAGCTTCTCCGCTATCCCCAGCTCTATGTTCACGAAGTCCGGGTAGATCTTTCCCTGAAGCAGATAAACGACCTTGTCTATGAGAGGGGGCGGGGTCTTTTTCAGGAGTTCCACCAGATGGGAGGTGATCTCAAGTCTCTTTGTCGTGTTCTCTATCTCTCTGTACGTTTCGACCAGTTCACCGAAATGCATGGTCGTGTATCTGGAAGCTCGTTAATAATCTTGCTGTTCCCCTCGCACGGCCGGGCATGGCAAAAAATATATGAATGGTAACACATGCACACTCCGAGAGGATGGGAATCATAGACATATTCAGGAGAGGAAGGCTTGCGAAGTGGCTCAAAAGGATATTCGGCAAGAGTCATGCCCGGATAGGCATATACGGGCCTCCGAACTCCGGCAAGACTACTCTGGCCAACAGGCTGACAAAGGACTGGACCGGAGATGAGCTGGGGACGGTGTCAAACATACCGCACGAGACCCGGAGGGTGAACAAGAAGGAGAACCTCGTGATAAACAACGGGAAGGGCAGTCTTGAGATAGACATAGTCGACACGCCGGGCATAGCCACCAAGGTGGATTACAGGGAGTTCGTCGAGTTCGGGCTCGGCGAGGACGAGGCGAGGGTCAGGGCCAAGGAGGCCACAGAGGGCGTCATCGAGGCCATAAGGTGGCTTGATGACATAGACGGCGTTCTTCTCGTTCTTGACGCCTGCGAGGATCCCTACACGCAGGTGAACATAACCATACTGGGCAACCTCGAGGCGAGGAGCATACCCGTGCTGGTCGTGGCGAACAAGATAGACCTGCCGCAGAGCTCTCCCAACGCGATAATCAACGCCTTTCCGCAGCACAGGGTTGTCCAGATAAGCGCTCTGGACGGTAAGAACATGGACACGCTGTATGAGGGCATGTTCGCGTGTTTTGGTTGAGGTGAAAGATGGACGGCGTAAGTATCGATCTGATATCCGAAGAGATGCTGGGCAGGATGGGGAGCTACGAGAAGGTGAGGTTCATCCTCGATAACGTCAAGAACGGGAAGATCCTCGTTCTGGAGCGGGGGCTCGATCCCGTGGAGGAGGCGGAGCTCATCGAGACGACCATGAACGAGATAGACCACGACAGGTTCATAGGCATAGAGATGGAGGGCTATGAGAGCAGGGGCACCATGTGGGAGAGGATAATGCGCAGGAAGAGGACGCGGATGGAGGTCATAGGCCCCGCGGACATGCTGCGCACGGTGTACAAGGACGGCAATGTCATAAGGGCTCTCGTCCTCACCAAGGGGAAGGTGCTTGACTGATGCACCAGTGCCTCAAGTGCGGAGCCGTGTACGAGGACATAAGGGAGCTTGAGAACGGCTGCAGGGTCTGCGGAGGCCGGAGGTTCTACTTCGCGGACGAGCCTCTGAGCGATGAGAAGCGGGGCGAGATAGGCCAGAAGAAGCCGTCCGGCATAGCCAGGATAATGGTGGATGAGGACAGGCTGGAGAAGTGGGTGAAGGCAGAGGTGGAGCCCGCTGAAGAGGAGCACAGAGGCATAATAGAGATAAAGGGAAAGGGGAGCTACGAGATAGACATAGAGGCACTGCTTGAGGAGAGGCCGATAGTCGTGGAGAGGGACGGCAGCTATCTCATATACCTCCCGAGCCTTTTCGAGAAACTCAGGAGAGGTAAGGGGAGATGAGGCTTGACGAATTTTACGGGGTATTCCGGGAGTACGAGGACGAAAGGAAGAGGGCGGAGGAGCTCGCCGCCGGGATCAGCGCCATGGCAAAGGAGGCCATAGAGAACAGAGAGGACGTCGAAGGACTTGACGGGCTTTTCGAGAGTGCCAGGGGCATGGTGAGAGAGCATCCGTTCCTCTCCCCGGTCTTCGAGGGGGCGTTCCAGTCCTGCTGTGAGGCGCGGCTCTTTCTGTCCTATCTGAGGGACGGGAGCATAGACCCGCCCGGGGACACAGACCCGCGCATATGCCTTGAGGCTCTCAGGCGCCTAGTCAGGGACCTGCGCAGGCATTTCCTGGTGAGGATGGACAGAGCGGACGTGGATGAAGCCCGGAAGGCCTTCGAGGCCATGGAGGACCTCCTCAAGGTCATAGAGAGAGTGGACGGGACCGCCGAGGATCTGGAGTCCATGGTCGAGAAGAGCCGGGAGGAGCTCTACGATTACAAGAGGAAGAGGGAGGATCTGGACCTGGATGACGTCTGGTTCAGAAGGTAGTCAGGTGTGAGAAAATAATAAGAACGGGAACGATAATCCCAACGTGTGCAGGGCATGCTGCCTTTTTATGTGACTATCGTCTCGACAGGCGGTGCGGCGCTCATAGCCATGTACGCATTCCTCAGGTTTTTCCTGAGCTACAGGGAGAGGCTGACGTCGTCTCTCTTCTACCTCTCGATGTTCTTTCTGCTCTTCTCAATAAACTACTCCGTCATGCTCTTGAGGGCCGTCTTCGGGATGGACATGCTGTTCTACGGCATATCGAATGTGTTCGGGCCGCTGGCGCTGACGTTCATAACTGCGTTTGCGGTATCGCTCGTGTGGCCCGGCAGAGACAGGCTGTCCTTCGCCTTTTCGCTGCCCATGTTCGCCATCTTCCTTGTTGCCAGCTTCTGCGTTGAACCGGGGACAGTCCTGTTCTATGAGGGGGTCTCCGAGGTCGTCTATCCGCTCTATTTTGTCGTCATAACCCTGCTCACGATCTCTTCTCTGGGTTTCTTCGCGTCTGTGACCTTTTTCGCGTACGCCTTCAGGGTCAGGTGGAGCTCCCTCCGGAGGGGCGGTCTCATGATAGCTTCCGGCTTCCTGCTGCTCGCCGTGTTCACCTACCTGTTCGACTGGCCCGGTCTGTTCGGCTTCCTTCTCCCGCTGACAAGGGCGATGGGGGCCGTCAGCGTCTGTCTGATCTACCTCGGTGCGATGACGCTGCAGAGGGCGACGACGCCGTCCATATAGATGTCCATTATAGCCTTATTATCTCGTCCCTTTCGAAGGGGTGAAGCGTCCTCCCCCCGCGTCTGACCTCTCTCTTACCGTCTCTGACGACCCTCCCGATATCGTAAACAGGGATCCCTCTCCTCTCCAGGTCCTCCCTGAGTCCCGCATCATTCGTCGTCATCACCAGAGTGCCGGAGGATATCAGTCCCATGGGGTCGAGGCCGAAGTGCATGCACAGCTCCTCCGTCTCCTTGCTCACGGGGATATCGCCGATGTCCATGCTGACGCCGGAGGCCATGCACATCTCGTAGAGGGCGTTCAGCAGCCCCCCCTCGGTCGCGTCGTGCATCCCGTTCGCGCTCTTCCTAGCGATCCTCGCCTCACGGTACACCGAGAGCTTTTTCCTGTATGCCAGGGCCCGCCTGAGGAACGCCCTTCCGAAGACGCGCTCTATCTCCTCCCTTTTCTTCTCGGCGATTATGGCGGTGCCCTCTATGCCAGTGCCCTTGGTTATCAGGATCCTGTCGCCGTCCTTTGCGTTGAAAGAGCCCCTGAGCTCGTCCTTTCTGCAGAGGCCCGTCATGAAGCCGGAGATCAGGGGCCTGTTGACTATGGGATTCACCTCGGTGTGCCCTCCGCCGAAGCTGACCCTGAACTCTCTGCACCCTCTGTGGATCTCTTCCATGATGGTCTCGAGCTCGCCCTCAGTGCAGTCCGGGGGTAGTATCATGGTGGCCATGAAGAACAGGGGCCTCGCGCCCATGGACACGACGTCGTTCACGTTCACGTTTATGCAGTAATATCCCGAGGACACGAAGGTCACGGGGTCGCACGTGGCTACGAGGTATCTCCTGCCCATGTCGAACACGGAGCAGTCCACCCCTATCCCGGGGCCGATCACCATGTCCCTCCTGCCCCACGAGTACCGCTCTATGAGCCTCCCGAGCTCCCCGTACCCGATCTTGCCCTCCTTCATAGTCGCAATTGTTCTGCTCTCTTATCATTTTTGGTGGCAACAGTTATATCCCCTGAGCAGGATTCCGGCCATGAAGGTCATAGGCTCCGCCTTTGTCGAGTTCTTCCCATCGAAGATCCGCGAGGACATGGAGAACGTCAGAAGCTTCCAGAGGGGCATCGGGGGCTCAGGGGCAAACATAGCGTCGGTCGAGGCGCGCATGGGCGCGGGGCCGCAGCTGATAAGCGCGGTCGGAGATGACCCGTTCGGGCGTTTCATCCGGGCCGCGCTCACGAAGGACGGGGTCGACTGCTCTCACGTGCGTGTGGAGCGGGGATATCTGACGGGCGTGAGCTTTTACGAGCTTGACAGCGGAGGGCACAGCGGCTATCACTTCTACCGCTTCCCGGGGGTGAGCATGCCTGAGGAGCGTCTGACCCTTGAGGGGGTGGAGTTTGCGGGGGACGAGATAGTCACGGTGACGGAGGCCGCCCTCCGGGGTGCGGAGCTTCGTCTGCCCGAGGGGGTCAGGATATTCTACGAACCCAACATAAGGGGCGCGTTCTGGAACGAGCGGCTGAGGGAGAGGACGATGGCCGTGATAGACAGGGCCTGCGCCGTCTTTCCCAACAGGGAGGAGCTGGCCCTCATCACGGGCAGCGGTGATGTCGAGAGGGGCGCGGAGATCCTCCTGAGACACACGGAGCTGGTCGTGGTGAAGCTCGGAGGGGACGGCGCCCGGGTGTTCTCTGGGTCAGGCTCTCTCTCCGCTCCGGGCATAAAGGTCGAGGTGAGGTCGGACATAGGGGCCGGGGACACGCTCCACGGCGTGTTCGTGTCCATGCTCTCGGAGG
>DAEG01000029.1 GCA_002495235.1 Euryarchaeota archaeon UBA287
AGTAATAGTTGCTGTTCTTCACCCTGACGACCCTTTTCAGAATCACATCCCTGCCATCATCATCAAAAATAATGGATACGCCGCAGTGGCTCGCGGGCTTACCGTTCTTGCCGCCGTCAAATATCAGCTCTTTGAGGTTCTCGACCCTCATGCTCTTCGAGCTCTTTGGACCAAGGATGAAGAGTATCGCATCTAGAACATTCGATTTACCACTGCCATTAGGACCGGTTATGCCGGCAAAATTCCCTATAATCGGAATCCTTGTCCTGCCTGCGAATGTTTTGAAGTTCTCTAGCTCTATCGCTTTTAGTCTCAAGACGCATCCCTTCCCGACAAAAGTATTTATGTCCTATGTACTATTTAAATATTTCCATAAAATGATGTGTAGCATATGGTATCTCTATCCCAGAGCGACCAGACACGCCGATCTTACAACAGCGGATGAGACCCCGCACTCATAACTTTACGCATCCAGCGATCAGAGCCGTGGTGCAGGATGGACACTGGAGATAAAAATACTTAAATGCAGAGAACTTATAAAAGTGGTGACGGGAATGCCTAAAAGATTATGAAAGCTGCTGCTCGCTATGGCACTCATCGCGGTCAGCGCGCCGTTCGACGCGGCAACGGCGCAGGCAGGAGAAAACCAGAGCATAATACCGCTCTCAGGAGGTTTTCACGAGAGGCTGCAGATAATGGGTTTCGATGGCGCAAACGCCATAATAGGAAATGGTGCCCTGACGGCAGGCATAAGGAGAGATTCGGGCCTTTGCATCCTGTCATGGCCGTATCCCTCCAATTATGACCAGCTGGATTACATAAGCTTCGACGTCCTCAACGGCACAATCGATCCTGTCCCGGAAGGCCGGCCATACCGGAAGAACATGGGCTCCTTTATGGGCGTAAGAGTTGACGGCGCCATATCGTGGCTCACCGATGGCTCGTGGCGATCAACCCAGCGGTATCTGTCAAACGAGACCGCCGTGCTGGTCACGCAGTGCATGAACGAAGGGCTGGGAATAGCGGTCGAGGTCACAGATCTCGTCCTGACGGACTCCGATGTCATGGCCAGAGACTTCAGGGTAACAAACACAGGACCTGCAAGGCGGATAGAGCTGGTCTACTACGAAAATCTGAACCCGACAATGGCTGAGAACAAGTTCGATCTCATAAAATCCACCATTAACGAGGAGAAATACGACTACGCGGTGGAGTACAGCCAGAGCGGTGGCCACCTCCTGCACTACAACCCCGAGGGCGGCGTTTACTTTGCTATAGGATCCAGCGCTACGCCGAGCAGATATCACTGCGGAGTGGAAGGAGACCCAAGCGATGCCTTTGATGCCGAGAACAACGGCCTCATGTATGGTCATGGCTCGGCAGAGGGTAAGACAAACGCCATACTCGCATTTGACCTTGGTGATGTCGCCCATGGCGATAGCAGGGAATTGCCAGTATACCTTGCGGCCGGCCCGACAGAACGTGAGGC
This sequence comes from Euryarchaeota archaeon UBA287, assembly GCA_002495235.1. GTDB lineage: Archaea > Thermoplasmatota > UBA186 > UBA287 > UBA287 > UBA287. Next base: position 1,490 of record DAEG01000029.1, read on the forward strand.
GGTGAGGCTGCTGGATGAAGCCCGCAAAAGGCCGTTCCAGGCGAGCGTCGATGAAACGAACACTTACTGGAATGAGTGGGTCGGTCGCGCGGACCTGTCAGACATCACAGACGTTCTGGTCAGGAATGTGGTCAAACGCGGCCTGATAACGATCAAGATGAGCCAATCAAAGGAGACCGGCGGGATAGTCGCCTCGCCCTGCAGGGAGACCGCTTACAATTATTGCTGGCCCCGCGACACCTGGCCCATAGTTCTGTCGCTGGATCGCCTCGGGTATACGGATGAAGCGCAGAGGGCTATAGGATTCTTCAAGACCTCGCAGCAGCCAGACGGCCACTGGACGGTAAACTCGTGGTGCAACGGGAGCGCCACCGGCGACGACAGTTTCGGGGTCGAAGCCACGGCCATCATGGTCATAACACCCTATGAGCACTACAGGCACACGGGGGACACGGAGTGGCTGGGTTCCATGTGGCCGATGATGAAGGCAGCCGCCGACTGGCTCAGCAAAAACCGGGATCCGCTCACCCATGTCCAGCAGCGGAGCTCTGAAGGCGACTACTTCCTGCCTGTGTGCCAGTCTATCCTTGGCGCGGCCTGCTCATGTCGTGCCTTGCGCGTCGCTTCCGAGGTGGCGCAGCTGCTTGGCTATGACGATCCCGCGATACGATCATGGAATGCCAGAGCTGACGAGATAGAGCGCTCAATTGACCCGGTATTCTGGCTCGGGACAGAGAACAGATACGCGGAGTTCGTTAACTTTCCCATGATAGGCCTTGATGGCAGCCTCCACATCAGAACCGAGGGTCTGGACGCCCTGTGTGGTGTGCTGAAGAACCCGTTCTCAGGTCTGCCCGTCCTATCTCATTATGTCCCGTCGCAGGCAAGGAGCTGCCTGAGGACATTTGACCAAAACGCACCGGGCACGGCATTTCTGCGGAACACGGAATACAACGGCTACAACGGCCCGATAGTGACGTGGATCAGCGAGCCCACCAAGGTGCTGCCCTACGATGACCCGAGGGTTGTTTCAAGCGCAGACGCTGCGTGGGAATTCTACAGCCATGCCATAAATGACCCTGGCAGGGCCTCGAGAGGCGTAACTGTGTGCATCTACGGCGGTGAGATCTGGACCTATCCCCTCGCATGGACCAATTACTACTTTGCGGTAGCCGGCCAGAAAGATCCTGCAGCCCGTGAGCGCTCGGAGCTCATGATCAGGTTCATGGCAGAGAACCTGCACGACACCCTGCTGATACCCGACTCTTTTGGCATGCAGGATGGGGGGTGGACGCCCATGACCAGCGTTACTATCACGCTTTCAACCTCGTGGTATATAGCGACGGTGCTGGAGCAATACGGCGTCTGATCCAAACACCATAAAAGCGCCGTGTGGCCTCTGTGGGTGAGAGCAAGATCGTAAAGTCGCTCTCACACGTGCCGTTCAACAGTGCGTCTTACCGCTTCGCGAGCACCTTATCGTCTCTTGGTGCATTCACGCGCCAACAACTGCACAGTTCATACCAGCGTACTTTACAGCTCGAAGTCCGGTATTATCCTCTTCTCCTGTTCCCCTTCGACCCTGACCTTTACGCTCATGTACTTTTCCAGCTCCGTGCCCTCCATCTTCTTTCTGAGGATCTCATCTATCTGGAATATTCCGCTGGAATTTGAGAGGATTATCCTGATCTCTATGGGCTTCTCCTCGCCTTTTGCTATCCTGACATCCTCTACCGCCAGAGCTGAGACCGAATGGATGTTTACCTCCCCCGCCTGGAATGGTATCCTCGCCCTGCCTTTCTTCATGTCCAGCGCATCAGCGACCCTCACAATGCCTGCCTCCAGCGTCAGGGGCTTTATTCCCCTCTGGTGCGCTATTATGGCGTGAAGGACCTCTGACTTGACTATCGTCCTTTCCTCGATGGTGTAAAGGCCGTCAAGGATCCTGTCAAGTATCGGCAACGCCAGTGGTATGGAAAAGTTCTCATGGTACTCCCTGTGAACCGCGTGCCCTATGTCATGCATGGCAGAGGCTAGAAAGACTATGACCTCTGCATCCTCCTGCGAGAGCTCGTAGTTCTCGACGACACTCGGCTTTATTCCCGCATCGCTCAGCATCCGCAAAAGCTTCATCGCTATGTTGGAAACGATGCGTATGTGCGTTGGGCCGTGATCAGAGTAACCAAGGCGGTCTATGGCCATCACATTGGATGCCCGCATATAGGCAGCAAGCTCCTCGTCAGCCTCTGCCCTGGCGATAACCTCTCCGAGCTTTCTGTTGTCTGAAACAGGGACGCCGAAGTGCATTCAGTACATCTCCAGGGAGAACTCTCTTATGCCGAACCAGAAGCCCGTGTTCTTTATGTAATCCAGCTCCGACATTATGAGGCCGTAGTGGGCCTTCTCCATCTCCTCGAGCCTCCTGTACATCCTCCTTGCATCCTCGCTCTCTGCCCTTTTGCCCTGCTCACTGTAATACTTTATTCCCCTATCCTCAAGCTCCAGCGCGGTCTCTAGTGCTGAGACTTCGTCAAGCCCCTCCGTCGTCCTTATCCTCACATCCTGCTTCCGCAGCTCAGGCACGACCTTCTCTATCTCTGAGCGATCGATCTCAACCCTTATCCAGCCCCTCTGCTCGATCATGCTCTCCATAACCCTGTTCAGCATGTCCATGTGTGTGAACTCGTCGGTAGCTAGCCTTATGAACATGTTCTTTCCGCTCACATCCCGGGTTTTTCGCGCGAACAGCAGATAGCGATTCAGACTTTCCTTCTCCATCTCTACCGCAGTCCTCAGAGCTTCAATATCATTCATCAGAGAAAAGTAGCATAACACGATTTAAACTTTGGGGAACTTTTATATAAGATCTATCCATATCCATGTCATGGATCTGTACGAACTCGTTATTATACACGCGTGTACTCTCGTAGTGATAGCAGTTTCGCTTGTGCTTGGATACGAACTGTGGAAGAGGTACAGGAATACACTGCTCACCAGCAGCCTTCTTATATTCTTGTATGTAATATCCATCGCCGCGACGTACGCCGCAATTTTCCTCTTCCGTTTTCCAACCCCGGAAAAAAACCTTGTGCAGACCACAGGCATGCTGATACCTGCGATAGGAATAGGTGGCCTTGGAGTCATACCCTACCCCGGAGCGCTCTTCTCGATCTATCTGATAGAACCAAGAGGAAAGAAGGTATGGATAGCCCTCGTCTCTGCGATAGAGGCCTTGTACCTAGTGGCACTCATATTCTATCCGCCCGCCCATGTTGAGGTCAGGACAGGTGTTTTTGAATGGATTGCAACTGGTGCTGCTGCATCCATGACCTACCTCACCCTGATAATCGCAGCTGTACCTGTTATACTTTTTTCTGCCTTCTCTATAAAAAGCATGGACAGAAGGAACAGGGCAAAGGGCATAATGCTCACACTATCCTTTGCGATGCTTGCGTTCTTTGTCACGATCTGCGATGGTATCGGAGGTTATGTATCCATAGGCGCAAGAAGGGTATGCATAGCCATCGCGGTGATCCTTCTCTACCTCGGTTTTGTAATGCCTTCGTGGCTCTCAAGGATCCTGAAGACCTGAGATCTCACAGAACCATCTGGCGCATAGCCCTCGGCTTTCTACTCCCGGACCATATCTCCACATGTTGGATCATTTACCTCTACTTGTTGACATCCTCTGACTGTGTACTCCTGTACATTCATCAGGCCGTATTCGTCACCCCAGCACAGTTCTTTGCGCTGGGGATCACCTGTGACATCGCTTTATGGTACTACTATAGGCATTGGGACAAAATTAGCCCATA
>DAEG01000016.1 GCA_002495235.1 Euryarchaeota archaeon UBA287
GGTTCTTCCCGCCGTGGTCACGATAACCCTGGCCATTGGTGTGCAGCAGATGGCGAAGAGAAAAGCCCTTGTCAGGAGGCTTAAAGCCGTAGAGACACTGGGCTCCGTTGACGTAATATGCACTGATAAGACGGGGACGCTTACAAAGAACGAGATGACCGTGAAGAAGATCTACTCCGACTTCTCCGTTCTAGAGGTCGAGGGGACAGGGTACTCGACGGAGGGAAGGATCCTGAAGGACGGTCGAGAGGCGGAAGGTCTGGACACGCTCTTCGAGATCGCGGTGCTGTGCAACGATGCGAACCTGAACGGCCGCGTCATAGGCGATCCCACAGAGGGGGCTCTCCTGGTGGCCGCTGCAAAGCATGGAATGGACTACAGGAAGCTCAGGGAGGAAAAGCCGAGAGAGTACGAGGTCTCGTTCGATTCCCTGCGCAAGAGGATGAGCACGGTGCACAGCGATATCATCTGCGTCAAGGGTGCACCCGAGATCCTGCTTGGGCTCTGCAACAGGGTCCTTGAGAACGGAGAGGTCAGGGCGCTGAGCGACAAGGACAGGAAGAGGATACTGGAGGCGAACGAGAGCTTTGCCACGGGCGCTCTGCGTGTTCTCGCCTTTGCCTGCAGGCCTAGAGAGGAGATAAAAAGCATGGACGATGAGGCCATCGAGCGCGATCTTATATTCGTCGGTCTCATGGGGATGATAGACCCTCCGAGAGAGGAGGTCAGGGAGGCTGTGGAGCGGTGCAAGCGTGCCGGCATAAGGCCGATAATGATCACGGGCGACCACCTTTTGACCGCGTCCGCAATAGCCCGGGAGATAGGGATCATGGGCGAGGGTGACGAGGCCGTAGAGGGCTCTGACGGGGATGTCGAGAAGGTCTCGGTGTACGCGAGGGTGAAGCCGGAGCACAAGCTGAGCATAATAGAGGCGCTGCGCAAAAAAGGCCACATAGTTGCAATGACCGGTGACGGAGTGAACGATGCCCCCGCCCTGAAGAGCGCGGACATAGGCATAGCCATGGGGATAACCGGAACGGATGTAGCCAAGGAGGCCAGCGCGATGATCCTCCAGGACGACAACTTTGCCACGATAGTCAACGCGGTAGAGCACGGAAGGGGAATATACGACAACATAAAGAAGGCTGTGCGTTATCTCCTTTCATGCAATGTCGGAGAGGTGCTCATAATTTTCCTCGCCATACTCGCTGGTCTTGATGCCCCTCTCATAGCGATACAGATCCTCTGGATGAACCTTGTAACGGATGGTCTGCCTGCGATAGCGATGTCGATGGACGACATAGCAAAGGATGTCATGGACCGCAGGCCCAGAGATCCGAAGGAGGGAATAATAACAAGAGCGATGATATTCGATATAGGGTGGATAGCCGCGTTTGAGACGGCGGCAACGCTCTTCGTCTTTCTCGTTGTCGACGATGCCGAGGGGATCGTTTATGCAAGGACCTGCGCCTTTGCCGTGCTCGTTCTGGTGGAGCTGTTCACCGCCCTTAGCGTCAGGTATGACGGGCACTACGCCTTTGAGAGAGGCTACAGGCCAACAGGGGTCATGCTGCTCGCGTTCTTTGCCTCTCTTTCGCTGCAGCTGGCGGTCATATACGTTCCTTTCCTGTCGCCCGTGTTCGATACGATGCCGCTGGGCGCGAAGGATCTCGGCATAGTCTCTGCTGCTGCGATGCTCTCATTCGGGGCGATAGAGCTGAGGAAGATCGTGATCCGCCGGAGATAAGTATTAAATATTGTGTATGCGCATTATTGTCTATGGCGTTCTTGTTCTCCCTTATCACCCTGTCCGAGGAGATGGACACCCATCTCAGGGAGATAGAGAAGCTCTCCCGCAGATATGAGGTGGTGCTGTATCCTGATGAGAGAGATGAGATAGAAAAGGCAATAGATCTGCACCTGAAAGAGGTTCTGAAGCACAAGGACAAGGTGCTGAAAAAGATGGACAGGGAGATAAGAAAGGTCGAGAAGAGAGCTGCCAAGCTTGAGAAGAAGATAGCCGGGGCCGAAAGGAGGAAGAGAGATGCAGGCGGGCTCAGAAAAGAGCTCACGCGAGCGATAGAGGGTATAGACGTGCTGAAGAGCGACGCTGTTGAGCACATACCACAGTCCCTTCTCTCTCTTGCGTTCATAGACGGCTCTCTGCAGACAGGAGGGGAATACTTCTCCATAGATATGAGGAATTTTATAGGAGACCTTTACTTCGTGGGTGCACCAAGAAGAAGGAGATACGACAGGATAAAGATCAGATCGGCGGAGCTCTACACTAATGGAGAGCGCTGCAACAACTTTGATGTCATATGTGGGGGGAAGAGTTACGATCCCTACGCCATCGAAGGGTTAAACCTGAGGGTAAAAAAAGGGGATATAGCAACGCTCAGGGTTTATACTGCGTTTTCAGAAGGCATGAAATTGAGGCTCGTGATGGACACGGAGAACTTTGGTCCTTTGAGCTTTGAGAAGTCTCTCAAAACAGCGCGATAGCCTAGAAGTATGACCTCTTCTTTATCTCGTACAGGGGGTCTCTGTCATCCGCGTACATCCCTGCGACGGCGACTATGGCTGCGCCGCCGTTTGTCCCGTCGCTGTTCTCGTACGTGAACTTGAAGGCCCTGTAGGCCTTCTGCAGGTACTCATCGCTTCCCGGATCGAAACCCACTGTTATCTTTGTTGCGGCTTTCGTTCCAAACTCCCTGAACGCTGGGTCCACCGGTAGCGAATCGAATATGCGTTTCTCGCTTCCGATGACGACACCTGCCCAGGTATGCGCGTATGGTAGAGCTCCTGATCTCTCGATCACATAGCCGTCGACAAGGTAACACGGTATACCAACGCTTCTGGCAAGTGAGCAGAACAGAGCGCTCATGTCGTCGCAGTCGCCCTCCCCGTCCTTCAGCGTCCTCATGGTGCCCTTTGGATATGGGTCATCGTCGACCTTGTACCTTATGTTGTCAACAACCCACTGGTAGATCAGCTGAGAGGCGTAGTACGTTCGTCTCTCTCCTTTGGTTATGTTCTTTGACAGGTTTTTTATCTCGTCATTCAGGTCTATAAGCTTTATGATGTTGTTCCTGCTGTCTCTTATGGACTCGTTCTTCAGGAATCGGTCGCTGGCCCACAAGGGGCCATCATCTATCCTCGAATCTCTGCTGCCCTGAAAGGAGGATCTCCTTGAGACAACGGCGTATTCCACCTTTATGCTGCCGCTGCTCTCTTTGTCAAAACTCTTCTCCCACGTGTGCATGTCTATACCGGGATAGTTGGCGGTTCTTGTCGGAGATTCTGAGTATGCGACCTTTGTCGACTGGTTCCAGAGATACTCAAGGGGGCTGCGCGACACATCACTCACGTGCAGCTCCAGTGAGAGGATATCCTCATAGGCATATGTCACCTCTATCGATGTGGTGATCTCGTTTATCGGAGAGAATAGCTGGGCTGATGTCATAGCCAAGGCTGATACTGACGATAGGATGGATAGCAGGACAAGAAAGGTGCGCCCCTTTTTGCTCATCCAAATAAATATTTTGTTCTTATGCCTTAAATTATTTTCTCTGTTTTTAGGAAAACACACTGTTTTTAGCACACGGTGCTGTGCGGGTCATCTCTCATCTCTCCGTAAGGCTTATCCACGCACGGTCTTTCAGGTTCATGATGTTAGTTCCAGATAGTGCATCCATGAGCAGGTCCATTCATCCCGAGTCTAAACCGGACGGATCAGATTATTGTACGGTTCTTGCCTACTGGTAGGAAACAGTCAGAACCCAAGTGGGCCAGTCATCCGCTTAAGCGTTCATATGAGATGATCGCGGACAGGCATTTCGAGAAAATGCACAGAAAAGTTTTAATTGATTATGACAATACTGTTTAGAGCGGGGATGGCCCAGGTGGTAAGGCGACAGCCTGCTAAGCTGTTGGCGCTACGCGCCGCGTGGGTTCAAATCCCACTCCCCGCGCTGTGGGAGAGATGGATGGAAAAGAGCACAGGATAAAGAGGGGCGAGGTTGTTCATCCGTGGGGATCTACCCTGGCGATCTGCACCAGTGATCCTTATGAGGATCCTGCGACCAGAAAAAAACAGGTCGCCTACTGGTTACAAAAATACGGCATAGAGCTTCCAGAGAAAGGCAAGCTCGTAAAAGTGATCTTCCTGAAGTTTGATGAAGAAAGAAATCTGGCCATGGGAGAAAAGGAATACGTGTTCCCGGTCGAGATGATTCGTTTCAGGGGTGTGGAGAGATTCAAGAACGAACTAGATGAGATTAGGGCGAAGAAAAACAAAAAGGAATAAGTATGGAGTAGGGTGATCTGGAATAATGGCTGAGAATAAGGATGACGTGCTGGAAGTTCCAGAATTTGACGAGGAACAGTTTGTCAGCGATACCAGAAAAAGCTCTTTTGTGGCACTCGCGTCCTTTGGATCTGGTTTTATCATGGCAATAGTCTCGAGGTTCATTCGCGATCTCGTTGGCTATCAACCCGCCTTTATAATTGGTCTTTTTGCGATAGCTCTTCCGGTTTTGTTCCTCAACAGGAGGTATGAGATGAAGGCCATGGACTGGTTCTCGGCCGGCGGGGTTTACGTGCTCACATGGATGTGCTTCTGGGTTTTTTTCACAAACCCTCCCTTCTGAGGGAGTCCAGCAGCACGTTAAGTCTCCGGTCTACGGCCGATATTCTCTCGTCCTCCCTGCGCAGGTTCTTGTAATGTATCTGGGCATTCGGTAGCTCGGTCTCGAGTTCTTTGATGGCGTCATACAGCTTTCTGATCCTGTCGCTCCTTACCCTGTATAGACCGGTGAGCTGTTTTATCAGGAGTTCGCTATCTGAGAAAAATGTTACGTCCTCTGCGGTGTTCATGTCCCTGACGGCGTTCATGGCCATCATGAGCGCCATGTATTCAGCCTCGTTGTTTGTGGCTATTCCGATATGAACGAAATCTTCGGATATCTTCTGGTCATCTCTGAAGATCATGAAGCCCGAAGCGGCCCTGCCGGGGTTTCCGCGGGAAGCGCCGTCCGTGTATGCGCATATCACCCGTATAATGCTCCTCTCTGGTTATCTATTTTTATCATTATCAATATGATTACCATATGTATTATCAGATTGTTTACCAAAATGTATATATATGGTCGGTTTACAATACAGTTATTGTCAGGCATTTGTCTGACAAAAGTCGCCTGGAGAACACACAATGGTACGAAAAGAGATGTCTGAGAGGATAACAGTAAGGTTGCCAAAAAAGATGGTGAGCGAGATAGATAACCTTGTGATGATAGAGGAGTACACAAACAGATCAGACGTGATACGAGACGCCGTGAAGTTCTTTCTCAGTGCACAGATGAAAGAAGTGGTTGAGAAACTTCACGCCAAGGAGGAGTTCCACACATACGTCTCTAAGGCGATAAAAGAGACCGAAGAAGAAGAGAGATATCTGCGCGAATGAGCAGCAGGAGGGGACGGGACAAAGGGTACGTAAAAAAGGAGGAGAAAATATGGATAGCATAGTAAGTGACGCGGTGAGATTCGCCGCTCAAACGAGACAACTGGGGGATGGCCTGTTCGGTGGACCGAACATCGTGGTGGTAGGGTGCGGAGGCGCGGGCAACAACAGCGTTAGCCGTCTGAAGCAGATGAACATGCAGAGCGGAAAGACGATAGCGATAAACACGGATGCGCTGCATCTCAGTGCCATAAGCAGCGATGTGAAGCTGATCGTGGGCAAGAGCATAACGAGAGGTCTTGGCGCGGGAGGGGATCCCGAGGTGGGAAGGAGATGCGCTGAGACGGACAGCATGGCCATAAAGGAGTCGCTTGCAGGCAGCGACCTTGTGTTCATAACAGCGGGCATGGGAGGAGGGACAGGCACAGGCACAGCTCCGGTGGTCGCTAAGATCGCGAAGGACATGGGTGCAATAACGGTCGGCATGGTGACAACGCCTTTCGATGTAGAGCGTGGCGGACGCATGAACCAGGCTCGCAAAGGCCTTTATGAGCTCTCAAAGATATGCGACACGACGGTAATACTGGACAACAACAAGCTGCTGCGCTACTTCCCGAACCTGCCGGTTAATGCAGCATTCTCGGTCATAGACCAGCTCATAGCGGAGACGGTCGGGGGCATAAGCGAGACCATAACGAAGCCATCACTGATAAACCTGGACTTTGCGGATGTCAGGACGATCATGAGCTGCGGCGGTGTGGCGGTAATGCTCTACGGGGAGGCACAGCACGGAGGGAGCGCTGACGAAACGGTGAAAAAGATAGTGGGCGCTGCTTTGAACCAGCCCCTGCTCGAGGTGGAGTACAACCATGGCACGGGAGCGCTCATACACATAAGCGGAGGTCCGGACCTCACGATAGAGGAGGCGGCAAAGATAACGGACGGCCTGACGGATGCCCTTGATCCCAACGCGAACGTGATCTTCGGCACAAGGGTTACGGATGAAATGAAGGGCAGGGTGAAGGTCATGGCGATAATCACCGGGGTTCATTCGCCAGACATACTCGGCCCTTACAGCAGGAAAGGTCTCAACAGGGAGGCCCAGGGTGTTGAAGCCGTGGCCAACGTGAACAAGCAGAGAGGCGGGCTCGAGTGGATAAGCTGATCCTCCCATACTCAGCGTACAACGCAATCCTCGGCGAGATCTCCTCCGCCACCTCTTTTCTTGGCAGGGTAAAGAACATCTCATTCGTCTTTGAAGACGGCATGGTGGAGCTGAATGGACGCGAGATTGAGTGAGCTCTTCTCGAACATCCACTACCTGCTGAGCCATTCCTCTATGGACCCTGTGGAAAAGGGCATGGTGTGCGCATGGCTCAACGAGGTGATCGGGGAGATGGGATCGACCGGGCATCACAGGGAGGAGGACTGAATGAAGGGTAGTATCAGGGATAGCGGCTATTTCTCCGGTTGCTCAGACTGCGAAGACTTTTCGAGGTGCTCCATGGATCTCTCGTCGATAAAGAGCCTTTACGAGCTGGATTGCGGTTACAGGCTGACTATGGACGAGCAGAAGAGCCTGATCGCTCTTCTGCTCGGAGAAGCGGAGGGTGCGGTTTGTCCTCACTGCGGTGGCTATCTGGACAGGCTGGATTTTGTGGAGAGGACAGTGGGCGAGATCATCCTGACTAAGGATGTGAACTATGCGCACAGGTCCTTCACAGAGACGGCGTACGCCTGCCCTCTGTGTCACGGCGGTTTGAGGCTTGAGGATCTCAAGGGAGGAGGGTCTGAAAAATGCTTGTCAGTGAACTCATCACAGAGCGGTCAATATCCGATCTCATTGAGCTCTGGGTCTCTAGCGGGAGATGTTCCGATACCAGTTTCGCAGACTGGTTGAAAACCTGCTAGACCCACTCCTCGTTTATTTTTTTAGTTTCTTTATTCTCTCGATCGTCTCTAAAATGTCCTCGCGTTCTATGCCTCTGTGTGTCACGGCCCTGACGATATCGCCCTCTCTGTGAGATAACATGACTCCTCTCTTGGACATCTCTCCTATGAAATCCTTCATCCCGAGCCCGCTTACGTCGAAGTAGACCATGTTCGTCTGCACTCTGCTCATGTCAACGGTTATGCCGTCCAAGGCGCTGAGCTCTTCTGCGAGGAGCCTCGCGTTTCTGTGGTCATCAGCGAGCCTGTCTGTCATCTTCTCTATCGCGACTATCCCGCAGGCCGCGATTATGCCGGCCTGTCTCATGCCGCCACCGAGCATCTTGCGGAACTTCCTTGCCCTGTCTATGAACTCGTCACTGCCGCATATCAGCGATCCTATAGGGGCGCTGAGCCCCTTTGACAGGCAGAACATCATCGCATCGCATCTGAAGTTCCTCACGTCCGTGCGCAGAGCAACTGCAGCGTTGAATATCCTGGCGCCATCCACGTATAGCGGCAGTTCGTGGCTTTTCGCAAGGTCGTGCACAGCCTCCATCTGCTTCGGTGTTATCACTGTGCCTCCCGCCCTGTTATGCGTGTTCTCAAGGCACACAAGGCCGGTGGGCGGGTAGTGTATGTCCTTCTCCCTCAGCTCCCTCTCTATCCTCTCTGGCTCCATGTAGCCCATCGTGCCCTCTATGGGCCTCGGTATGAGCCCCGCTATCGCGCTCATGCCGCCCACCTCATAGTAGTACATGTGGCAGTCCCTCTCGACTATGATCTCCTGTCCTCTCTGCGT
>DAEG01000022.1 GCA_002495235.1 Euryarchaeota archaeon UBA287
CCAGTCCTTCCAGTTCAGGCTTGGGCTAAGACTCAACACGATCGCGGCCTCGGAGTCTGTCCCACGGACAGCCTTGCTGAGATTCTCCCATATGCTGAATATCTTTGCCCTGCTCCATCTTCCTTCTCTCCAGCCTGAGGCTTTATGGATCGCATATATATTGGCCTCGTTCTCTATGGCATAGAAGTGTATCCGCCCCTTGTATCTGTTCACCACTTCGCGGGCGTATTCTGCGACCTCGCTGCAGTAGCCGTCGTCGCTAAGGTCTTTAGTCCATTCCGGGACCACAGGTCTATCTCCATTGTAACCATTGCCGATCTTTGCCATTATGCCGAGACCATTGCTCTCTGCCTCGTCAACCACAAAATCGTAGTAACTGAAATCCCACTGACCATTCGAAGGCTCTATGAGCCTCCAGGCGAAGTCAACAGATAACCATTCCACACCATTTTCGGCGATCCTCTCGAAATCCCCGGCATAGAGGGCATAGCTGTCGAACGGTATGTGGTATGCAACCAGACCGAACATGAACCCATCGCTCGCAGCAGAAAATGCTAGAGACGGGAGCAGGACCAGCAGGATCAAAGAACCGCGCATAGAGTATCTTTTTTTGTGAGTTTATATCACTTTTGATGCATACGTGCTGTCTATTCCTGCTGATAACTCTCTGGTTCGCGGCGTAGCTGCTGTGGGGTCAGATCGGACTTCAGTCAAGCACCCTTATGTGCTCGATTATCACAGGTTTAAGCGGCCTGTCATCCGCATCCGTAGGCACGGAGGCTATCTTCCTCACCACGTCCATGCCCTCAACCACTCTGCCGAAGACCGCGTAGTTGCCGTCAAGGCGATGCTGCGGGCCATCACATATGTAGAACTGGGATGAAGCCGAGTTGGGATCTGCGCTCCGGGCCATGGCAAGAGCCCCATCCACGTGAGTTAGATTCTTGTTCGTCTCCAGCGGTATCCTCTTTTTGGATCCCCCCGTCCCGTCACCTCTCGGATCTCCACCCTGGATGACAAAGCCTTTTATAACCCTGTGGAACGTCAGGCCGTCGTAAAAACCGGACTTTGCCAGGGATATGAAGTTCTCCACAGTCACGGGAGCCTCAGACTCGTATAGCTCCACCTTCATTTTGCCCATGCTGGTCTCTATAACGGCAGTCCTCACGCTCTTTGCTTCCGTGCAGCCCGCAAAGAAGAGGAGCAGCGCCAAAAGAGATGGTGCCTTACTCATAAGGGTAATCATGTGCATTCAATAAATCCTTTTCCGTGAAGAGAGATGTGTGGCTCGATGTCGCTTCCGGCCTTTGATGAGAGACAAGAGCTCAGCGCTCACCTCAGGCTTTGATCATGTTAGGCTTCATGGCTCAAGTGCTCCTCTATGACCCGCCTCACCATTATCTCGGCTGATCCCGCGCAAAGCACGTCCCTGCTCGAGGATCCTACAACGAGATCGTACGTTCCGGGAGACATGACAAGATCGAGGCTCTCATCGTAATCCGCAAGCAGCTCGGGGGTTATCGCGAACACCAGTTCCTTTGTCTCTCCCGGCATGAGCGAGACCTTCTCGAATCCTATGAGCTCCTTGTAGTCCATGCCCGGACTTCTCTTGTAGAGCTGTACGACCGCTTTACCCTCCACGCCGCCGGAATTCCTGACAGCAATGGACACACTGCCGTACCCTGTTCCGTTCACGCTTGTTCTGAAATCAGAGCACTCGAAGGTCGTGTAGCTCAGCCCGTAGCCGAAGGGAAACTGTGGTGCTATGTTCCTAGCGTCGTAGTGCCTGTAGCCCACGTAGACTCCCTCTGCATACTTCACACGTCCGTTCACGCCGGGGTATCCCTCCTCGGGGTTACTCACGTAGCAGAAAGCGGGGATGTCCTCGACCTTTGCGGGAAATGTCACAGGAAGCCTCCCCGACGGATTCACCCTGCCAATGAGTATGTTCGTTACGGCGTTGCCCATCTCCTGACCCCCATACCATGCCTCAAGAACGGCAGGCACCTTATCGATCCAGTCGCCCATCAGCACAGGACCGCCCGTGTTGAGTATGACCACTGTGTTAGGATTTGCCTCCGCTATCTGCTTTATCAGTTCATTCTGGCCATAGGGCAGCGATAGGTCATGGTCTCTGCCCTCAGTCTGATCGTCCTGCACAAAGAGAAGAACGACGTTGGCACCTCTGGCCGCGCGTTTTGCCTCATCCATGAGCGGTATCCTCTCATCCATGGTCATCGTGCGCCCGAACTTGGCCACAGCACCGCCGGTATGATCGTAGTACTCTATCCTTATCTCATAGGCCCTGTTGCCCTCCAGCCTTACCTTTGCCGTATACTCGAAAGCTCCCTGATCCTTCCACTCATCGATCACCTTCACACCGCCTATCCACACCCGCATGCCGTCGTCCGTTATCGCTCTTATCTCATACTCCATGCTCTCCGGAACTTTCAGGTAGCCGGTCCACCTGACAGAGAAGTTATCGCTGTTCACTCCGGGACCGGGGGAATCCTGTCTCCAGTCAAAATAAACGTTCTCGTCAACTCTCTTGAGCGCTGGCTCCCCCGATAGGTTCATGTTGTTGTAGTACTGCGCGTAGAGCCCTGGCCCCTCTCCGACAGAGGGCGTAAAGCACTCCGCAGAGAACGGCGTTATGTCTGTCAATTCCGTCCCTTCCGCGTATATTATTCCGCTGAAGACCCTGCTCAACGCGTCGTAGGGGCTCACCGTATAAACAGGATCGGTGCTGGCGCTTCCCCCACCGAAATACCTTGGATTTTTCGCTGCGGCCCCGATCACCGCTACACTCCCTGCTGCTCTGGGATCGAGAGGCAGTATGCCCTCGTTCTTAAGCAGCACCATGCCATCCTCAGCGATCCTGAGTGCATCCTCTCCGTGCGCTTCGTAGTCTATGTCCTTTGTTGTCGCAGGTCTGTCGAAAAGCCCCGAAACGAGCATGGCTCTAAGGACCCTGAAGACCTTGTCATCTATGACATCCTCGCTCACCTTTCCTTCCTTCACAGCATTCAGCAATTCATCGCCGAAATAGTCGCTCCCAGGCATCTCCACATCGAGGCCTGCCAAAGCGGCCTCTACGGTTGAATGCGTCGCCCCCCAGTCTGAGACCGTGAAACCCTCAAAGCCCCATTCTCCCTTCAGCTCTCTCATCAGATACTCGTTCTCAGTGCAGTACCCGCCGTTCAGTCTGTTGTAGGCGGGCATGACCGAGAGCGCACCGGCCTCAACGACTGAGGCTCTGAACGCCGGAAAATAGATCTCGTGTAGCGTGAGTTCGCCCACGTCGGCGCTCACATTCATACGATCCTGCTCCTGGTTGTTCGCCGCGTAATGCTTTGGGGTTGCAATGACACCGTTGCTCTGCACCCCTCTTACATAGGATACGGCCATCCTGCTCGTTAGGAAAGGATCCTCACCATAGGACTCAAAGGTCCTGCCGTTCATGGGAACCCGGACGATGTTCATGCACGGCGCCAGGAGAACTCCTCTACCCTTTGATCTGGTCTCGTCCCCGATGTCTCTCCCCGCGGTGTCAAGCAGCGCAGGATCCCACGCGGCAGCCATGCCTATAGACGCAGGGAAATCCGTGGCTTTGCCCCTCCTCACACCGACGGGGCCGTCCTCCATCATCAGCGGTGGGATTCCCAGCCTGTCATTGCCCTCGATGTATCCCGTAGCCCCCATGTCGGTGACGCCGTGGAGCATCCTTACCTTTTCCTCCAGAGTCATCCTCTCCAGAAGATCCCCTGCTCTCTCATCGGCGCTCAGAGATGTGTTAAGATACGGCTTTATTCTCTCCTTCGTGAAGAAACCTCCCAGAGCAGGCACGCCGGACACGTGCTCTGCAATACTGCTGAACACGCCACCGACCAGAGGCAGGTTTTCCAGACCGAAGCAGGAAGGGACCTTTTCCATGTCTGTATTTTGACCACCTTCCTGAGACCTCATCACCGGGATGGAACCCAGCATCACCACAACTACGATCAACAATACGCGTATTCGCCCCTTCATGGAGCCTATCATGGTTTTTGCATATATGCCTTCCTGTCTAGAACAAGCTCGGATGTTGGAAAAATGTTAAATCCGTGAGAAGAATACAACACATGGAGCTTTCTTCCAAGGACCTCAGGATATCTGTCAGCCATGCCGTTCTGGACCTCGATACGGAGAAACACCTGCCCCAGAGGGAGCTGATAATAGGACAGGAAAGAGCTGTCGCTGCGCTGGATTTTGGTCTGAATATAAAGAGGAGGGGATTTAATGTCTATGTCGCGGGTTCTGAAGGGCTGGGCAAGATGACCGCTGTGCTGTCCTTTCTTGAGAGGATCGCAAAGGAAAAGGAGGTACCCGGAGACCTGTGCTATGTCAACAATTTTGAGGACACTTCGAGACCAAAAGCGCTAACTCTCAGAAGCGGCAAGGGTAAAGCACTCAAACAGGACGTGAAAAAATTCGTAGACTATGTGAAAAGAGAGCTCCCAAAAGCCCTGGATAGCGAGGATTATCTGAAACAGGTGGCCGAGATATCAAAGGTCATAGAGAACGCGAGAAACAAGATCATAACGGATGCCTCCTCGACCGCGGCCGCCAATGGATTTGTGCTCCAGATGACAAACTATGGAGTCGCGATTGTACCGGTGAAGAATGGTAAACCAATCAGCGAGGAAAGGCTGAAGAGCCTGAGCGAAGAAGAGCTAGAGGAGATGAGAGAGAGGCGCGAGAGAGTGGAGAGCGCCCTCAGCATAGCGATGAAGGATCTGAGAGACCTGGACAGAAAACTTCAGAACTCATTGACCGAGCTGGATCGAAGAGTGGCCCTGTTCTTCGTTGAGGGACTGATCGATGATCTCTGTGAGAAGTACGAGAATGAGGGAGTGAGATCATTTTTAAGGACCTTACAGGAGAACCTGGTGCAGAATGTCGAACTATTCAAGCCTTCCAACACTGATGGGGCGCAGGTGCTTGAGGCTTTTCTCAAGATCTGCGAGATCAACGTGATAGTCGATAACAGCCATCTCGCTGGTGCCCCGATCGTTGTCGAGCATAATCCGACGTACGCGAACCTGTTCGGGATTATAGAGAGGGAAGCACGGTTTGGAACACTTGAGACGGATTTCACAATGATAAGGGGAGGCTCCATGCACAGAGCTGATGGCGGCTACCTGGTCCTGCCGGTCTATGACCTCATGAAAGAACCTTTCAGCTGGGAGGCTCTGAAGAGAGCTCTCAAGAACGAGAAGGTAGAGGTGGAAGAGATAGAGGAGATGCTTGGTTTTGCAACGAAAACCCTCAGACCTGAGCCTTTCCCGCTTGACGTCAAGGTAGTTCTTGTAGGCTCTCAGGAGGTGTACTACATCCTCTACGATTACGATGAAGACTTCAAAGAACTCTTTAAGGTCAGAGCAGAATTTGACACGACGATGAAGGGCGATGATATTGACGATTTCCTCTCGTTCATCTGCGGATTCTGCGAGAAGGAGGGTATAAGACGGCTGGATAACGGCGCGGTTGCGAGGGTGGTGGAGCACTCACACAGACTGGCGGAGGACAGAGAGAAGCTCTCCGCACACTTTGGAGAGATAGCGGACCTCCTGAGAGAGGCGGATTTCTGGGCATCGAAGGAGGGTGCGGAGCACATGGATGAGCGATACCTGAATAAGGCTCTGGAGGAGCGCCGGTATCGCTCGAACCTCATAGAGGAAAAGATAAGAGATGCCATCAGAGATGATATCATACTGATAGACACCCGAGGCAGCAGAGCTGGACAGATAAACGGCCTGTCGGTGATGGAGATCGGAGGCTACTCTTTCGGCAGACCCTCAAGGATAACGGTGAGTGTCGGGGCCGGGGGCGAGGGCGTAGTGGACATCGAGAGAGAGGTAAAGCTCGGCGGACCCATACACAGCAAGGGCGTGATGATACTGAGCGGTTACCTGTTGGAGAACTATGGATCGAAAAAACCGCTGTCGCTGTCAGCAACCCTGGTGTTCGAACAGAGCTACGGCGGCGTTGATGGCGACAGCGCTTCCACGGCGGAGCTCTGCGCAGTTCTCTCCGCCATAGCTGGTGTTCCAATAAAACAGTCTATTACGATAACAGGATCGGTGAACCAGAAGGGCGAGACACAGGCGATAGGAGGAGTAAACGAGAAGATAGAGGGTTTCTTTGATCTCTGCAAAGCCAAGGGGCTTGACGGCAGCAACGGGGTGGTAATACCCAAGAGCAACACCAGGAACCTTGTGCTCAAGGAAGAGGTGGCTGATGCCGTGGATAAGGGCCTATTCCACGTGTGGACCGTAGAGGGCGTAGCCGAAGCCGTAGAGATCCTCACGGGCATGGAATTTGGTCGGAGAAGAGAGGATGGCAGCTTTCCTGAGGGATCCTTCAACCAGCTCGTCGAGAGAAAACTTGAAGAATTCTCTAAGGCCGGCGAAAAGGAAGGGGAGAGGGAGAAGAAGAGTAGCGGAGCAGAGAGCCACTAGCCCTGCATGGCTGTGTACGCATAGTCTATGCGCGGGACCACGTCCTTCTTTCTGGACAGCACCCTGCGCACACTGATCTTGCCGTTCTTTAGCTCTGTCCCGAATGCCTCCTCCACTATGTGCGTGTTACCCCTCGCGAATATCTCCTCCTCACGGGCCAGAGGATTTATGACTAGAAGCATGACCAGATCATACCCTCCCTCTCTGCGGAGCTTCTCCATCTCCAGCACGATCTCCCCCTCTCTCGCGCTGAAGTCTTCTTCGTCCTCTGTCATGATCTGGCTTATCACCACCTTTCTGTAGCCAAAGACGTACTCCTTCTGGTCCTGGAAAAGCAGATCTCTGGCGCTCTTTTCCCTTATGTTCATGCCTGCCGCCAGCAGCTCTCTTCCGAATTCCTCTATACTCGTATCCGCCAGCCTTGCCAGCCTTTTGGCCGCCTTCCTGTCCCTGTCCGTGGTTGTGGACAGCGTGAGAACGATCGTGTCAGAAAGGATCCCTGACAGAAGCAGGCCGGCTATGCTTTCGTGCAACTCCGCGCGGTGGCGGAACGTGAGCTCAGCTACGAGGGTGCACGTGCTACCCACGGGATCGTTGTGGAAGCGTATGGGCATCGGCGTGGAGATACCGCCGACCCGGTGATGGTCTATCATCTCGACGATCTCTGCGTCCTCAACCCCCTCCACGGCCTGAGCCATTTCGTTATGGTCCACAAGAATCACCTTTTTCCTTACGGGGCCGAGTAGGTCAGTCCTTGTGATTATGCTTATAAGCCTGTCGTCCTCATCCACTATCAGAGCCGAACGGTATCTGGATTTCATTATCCTCTGCTTTACCTCGGAGATCTTCGAATCTGTGCCCGCTTTGGCGATATCGCCAGACATGATCAGGGATACGGGCACCGACAGATCCAGCATCTTGGCGGTGGAGAAAGTGTCGTACGAGGAGGACACTATGAGTGTTCCCCTTTTCATCGCGAGCTCCCTGATCTCTTCGCTTATGTCTGGATCGCTTGTGACCACCAGCGCAGAACACCCCGAATTTATCAGATCCCTCTGGACATCTATCCTGTCCCCAACAATGACGACGTCACCCTTTTTTATCCTGCTCACGATCGTCTCGTTCCTTGAGACCGCTATAAAAACCCTGCCGGTTATCTTTTCCACTCCATTCGGGTTTGCGATGACCTTACCACCCAGACTGCCGACCAGAACGTCAAGATCGGCGGGCGTAGCCGAAAGGTCCGTCCTTCCTATGCTGTCCACATAGTGTCTGGCTATGTCTTCCAGGCTGACCACACCGAGTACCTTCATCCGGGAATCCACTATCGGAAGGACCCGCACGTTGTTTTCCTTCATCAGGTAGGCCGCCTTCCTGATGGGATCCTTAGGCGAAGCCACTATAGGATCTCTCAGTCCTGCATCGCTGATGATCGGGGAGAGATCCTCTATCAGCAGGGGCGCCTCCACGCCAAACCGCTGCAGGGCGAACCTGGCCTCATCGTTCAGACCACCCGCCCTCGCGGGAACGTACAGGTGCTTTTTGTCCGTCTCATTCTTCAGATGCGCGTAGCCTATGGCAGATGCTATCGAATCCATATCCGGATTCCTGTGCCCTATGACAAAGATCCTGTCAGAACTATCCATCATTCTGGTGTATGTAAACAGTCCTATTTAAACTGTGTTTTCGTTGAGCGCGCAGACCGGCTTCAGTCCGCGATGGTTTGTTCGTGTCAATGATTAAATACAACTCCTCCCATTTTCTGTGTGGTCCAGGAGAAGCTGTACGCCGTGCCTTACGCCGAAAAGAAGAAAAATCTCTGCTCTCTCTGCAGAGGCTATAGAGGATTGTGCGGAAAGAGCGTCTGCCCCATCCTGGCCAGAGCAAAAGCCCTCCTGTCTGGGGATATAAAAGAGGTGGTATTCGGAGCCTCTCCGCCTGCCATATTCATAGGATCTTCTGGTTACCCGAAAGTCCTGGCTGGCCCCCTCCTGCCTCCTCTAACCGAGGACACAGAGATAATGGACATGCCCGAACTGTGGGTGAACAAAAGCCTACAGGACATCATCGGCTACAGGACATCGCTTATAAGAGGCAAAAGCGTGGTTGAAGTCACCTCTGCGGCAGAGCCGGACAGGACAACAACAAAGATTCAGGAGATAGTCATGGCATCAAGGCCTACGGACATCGAGGCAACATTCGAAAAAAAGCCCAATCTGTCCCTGTCTTTCTCATCAAGAGCGCCGCCATCCGGTCCCTCTGCCATGCTTAAGAATCTGAAACTGGCAGAGAATCCAAAGGTAGACAGAGCAGTTGATAAGATAGTATACGATACGGATATGAAAGCGAGCGAGGGCGTAATCGAGCTGTATTCGTCTAACATACCTCAGAGCAGGATAACTAAGATCCTGTCCGCGGGCCTGCTTGGGACCAAAAAGAAGAGAAGGTTCGTGCCGACCGAGTGGAGCATAACGGCAACGGATGACATTATAGCCAAGGCCCTGCACCGAGAGCTGAAAGACTATCCGCAGACGGAGGATTACATGCTCTTCAGCTTCAGCGCATTGGCCAACAGCGTCCATATCCTCTTGTTCCCCTCCTCATGGTTCTTTGAGGCACAGGAGGTGTGGATAACCTCCGGCAATCCGGCGATAGGACTTGATTATGAGCTGGCCATGGGAAGAAAGAGCTACGCTAAGGATCTTGAGGGCGCGTATTACGCGGCAAGAGTGCCGGTGCTGGAATACCTCAGTTCGATAAAGAGGCAGGCAGGAGCTCTCGTCATCCTGGAGGTGTACCCCGACTGGATCCCTCTGGGTGTGTGGCGTTTCAGGGAACTCTGCAGGGAGGCTTTCAGAGGGGGACATCACTTTGACACTCTGAACGAAGCACTGGCAGCCCTGAGCAAGAATCTGGCATTGCCCCTAGATCGCTACACGAAAAGGAGTATCGTGCTCAGGAGTTTCCTGACCCAGAAAAAGCTCACCGACTACGGCTCATGAGCTCCCCGAGCGCTTTTTCTGCCGATTTTTTGTAGCGCTCGTTTGTCCCGTTCTCGTCGAATTCCTCCACGTTGCTGAAGTAAAGCGCATCGCTCACGGGGATCATCCCCAAGCCTATGCATACGAGGCGCAGCTGCTCGACCATCCTTGTCCCGCCAAAGACGCCCCGGGAGACGCCGCATATGAGGGCGGGCTTTCCTCTGTACTCCTCATACAGAAGGTCTAGCATCATCTTGAGCTCCCCGGGGTACCCGTGGTTGTACTCAGGGCTGACCATAACCAAGCCATACGCCTTGCCCATTCTCTCTGCTAGCATCTTTGCCTTCTCGCTCTTTTTCGTGTTGTCAGTTGCTTCCATTCTGTAGTCTCTGACATCAAGGATCTCACTCTCGGCGCCCTTGTTCTTGACCTCGGCGAGCATGAAACGCGCCACCTTCTCGCTCTGCCTTCCCTCGCGGGCGGTTCCTAAAATGATGGGGAGATACATGGAGATGATACGGCACCAGACTTTTATTTCTTTTCCTTCTCTTTGATGTCAACACAATTCTTACAGGCAGGATCGATCATGCACATCTCACACAGAAATAGGTAGCAAAATGCGGTGTAGGTGTGCGTACGTTTATGGCCCGAAATTGCCATATCATTCGCATCTCTAGGACGTCAATCATCTTCAATTCCATCGTCATTTTTGTCTGCGGGCTGGCGCAGCAATCTGATCACAATAGCACAAGGATCCTTGCGAAAACCCCTCCTAACGCCAGAGCAAAGAGGGTCTCAAAGAGAACTATGTGAATGGTCCTCTTAACGCCTATCTCCTTCAGAAGGGCTGCTATCGTAGATAGGCATGGAGTGTAGAGCATGACGACCAGGGCAAAGGTGAGCATCTGCGGCGCACTCATTATTGAGCTTATGCTCGTTGTACCGTAGAGGGCGAGCAGCATCGTCAATGTCAGTTCCTTCCGCACAACGCCGAACATAAGCACCACGCCTGCAAGACTGGGCAACAGGAGCCATCCCTCGGTTATCGGGCTCAGAACATCCGAGATCGGCTTGACCAGCCCGTAACGGCTAAGCATGCTCATGAGAAAACTGCCTGCGATTATTATCGGAAAGGCTATCTTTGTGAAATCCATCGTCCTGTGGTAAGTCTGCTTTGCTACAACGTCCATGGAGGGCTTTCTCAGCCGCGGCATCTCCATTATGAGACCCATAGGCTCTCCAGGGGCTATCCTGTAGGCAAGCCTGCCCAGGGCGAAAAGGACCAAGACCATGAGCGCGTAGAGCAGAAGAGCATACCCTAGTCCCAGCGTTTTGCCAACGACGCCCATGACCACAACGCTGACGGCAGAACATGGCACAATGGTTGCCAGGAATATTGATATGCCCTTTTCCCTCTCGCTCTCCATGATCCTGCAGCCCAAGCAGCCGGGAACATTGCAACCAAAGGAGAGCAGAAGAGGGATTATTGCTTTCCCATGAATGCCCAGCCGATGCATGATGCCGTCCGTCAGAAATGCCGCCCTGGCGATATAGCCCGTGTCCTCAAGAATCCCGAAAAGGAGGTAGAACGGGACTATGTATGGCAGGACTATGGTAAGACCGGCAACAAACCCTTCATAAAGGGAGTACAGGGCAGCATCGCTAGTAAACAATCCGAACAGGAGATTTTCCAGCGCTGAGCTCACAAGATTGCCAAAGAGGAATATCAGAGCAAATATGCCCACAAAGAAAAGCACGAGAGCCAGTGATCCTGTGAGAGGATCGGTGAGAAAGGCGTCCAGCCTCTCGGATGATGTTTTTTCTGGCTCTACTATCCTCTGCGCTCTATCCACTATCGCTCTTATCACCCTGTAGCGCTCAGATGCCATGTAGGAGAAGGCGTCGGTCCTTGCTTTTTCTTCAAGCTCTCTTTTTATATCCTTGATATCGCTGCTCACGGGTGCGGTGCCCTCCAGCAACTTTATGGCCAGCCAGCGCTTCGGGTAGCCCTCTGCATCGATCCTGCCCTGGACCTCTCGTATAGCCAGCTCCATAGCCTCACTGTAACCCATCCCCCTCGGCGGCTTTGTCTTTGTGCTCATTGCGGTCTCGAGCAGCTCGGTCAGACCTTCTCTTCTTACCGCAACAACAGGGACCACCGGCACGCCGAGCATCTCCTGCAGCTCTTTCACGTTTATGTCCACCCCCTTCATACGGGCTAGGTCCATCTGATTCAGCGCTACGATCAGAGGCCTCTCCATCTCGAGAAGCTGCAGCGTCAGGTAAAGATTCCTCTCGATCGCGGTCGCATCAATAACATCTATGACAACGTCTGGCTCTTCATTCAGGATGTAATCCCTTGTTATCTCCTCTTCCTGCGAGAAGGAGGACAGGGAATAGATGCCTGGAAGATCTATGACGTCTATTGTCTGCTCACCGTACTTGAGTGTGCCTTCGGCGCGCTCAACGGTTTTGCCTGGCCAGTTGCCTATGTGCTGGTGCAGGCCTGTCAAAGCATTGAACACAACGCTCTTGCCAACGTTGGCGTTTCCTGCAAGGGCTATTCGCACTCTTCCACCAGGATCTTTTTGGCAAGCCCATCGCCTATGGCGATCCTTGTTCCCTTGACCTCGACCTCTACCGGCCCGTGCGGCACCCTGCTTATCACCTTTACAACCTCCCCGGCCACAACACCCATCTCGTTAAGCCGCATTGAAGCTTTCCTACCGCATTCTGTTCCGGTTATCCTGACCTTCTTTCCGGGAATGACCCAGGTCAGCGTCTTTTTTAGACACTCATGACAGTCTTTGCCGCATTTTGGTATTGCTCTCCCGTCATCCGGACATCTGTCCGGCGAGCCAAGAAACCTGCAGATAGCATCGGCGCTCTCATCAGATATCCCGTGCTCCAGCCTGCAAGCTTCGTCATGCACTTCTTTCTTTCCAAGGAAGTAGAGAAATGACTCCAGCAGGCGGTGTTTTCTCTTAATACCGCGCGCTATATCCAAGCCCTCCGGAGTGAAAACTATCGCACCGTATCTCTCATGTCGGATGTATCCCTTCTCGTTCAACTTTTTTACCATCTCGCTGACACTGGCTTTGCTAACCCCCATGACCTCTGAGAGAGAGCGTATCCCCGGCTTCTCATAGCTTTCACCTATTGCGTATATCGCCTCGAGATACTCCTCCTCGTTCTCGCTCAACATGCGCGCACATGGCCTTACAGACATATAAATGTTAGGCAGACCTAACTATGCGCCGGGCAACAAGCGTTAAGAAAAAGGTATAAATAACAAAACGTTTATACATCAGTGGTTATGGGAGCGAGCATAGACAGAATGATAGAGGATATTCTCGATAGTTTCAACCATTCTGTTGAAGGCATAAGAGCCAGTGTCGTTGCGACAAGCGACGGTTTGCCGATAGCCAGTGCGATGCGCGAGGACACGGATCTCGCTATGGTTGCCGCTCTGGGCGCTGCTATAATGGGTTCGTCGAAATCCGCTGTCACAACGCTGCGATTGAAGGAATATGAAAATACCATGATCAACGCCGCGGGTGGTAAGATCGTCGTGACCGCCTTCTCGATGGCGTGTCTCATAGTAGTTCTTGAACCGACGGCTAACACGGGTCTGGTG
>DAEG01000097.1 GCA_002495235.1 Euryarchaeota archaeon UBA287
GTTATTGTCGTCTTAGCCCCGGAAACCGGCAAAACCACTACCGCCGAGATAAGAAGCAGCAGTGCCAAAACAAAAGCCCTGTCCCTCATGATTGCATAAGGGTATCATGGTATTAAAATTTAATCATGAATGGCGCTCACGAAAAAAGAGTAGCCTCCCCCGTCATCTCTGCCCGAGAGCAATTTTCCCTTCAGAGGCCACTCTGTCCTCTCTCTCGAATAGTTTATGCCCACCAGCAGCTTTTCCTCGCCATATCTTCTTATATAAAGGATCCTTTTGCCCTCGAATAGCATGGGTTCGAATGTCCCGCGCTGGAGCGCTATTCTGTTTCTGCGCAGCGAGATCAGCTCTCTGGTCAATCCCAGCACTTTCGTATCCCATCTGCCCTCATCCCACACCATCTGCTCCCTCTGCTCTTCATTTCTCCTCTTCTTCTTTCTCATGCCTATCTCATCTCCGTAGAATAGGGAGGGCAGACCCTTGTAAGTGAAGAGGAATGCAAGGGCACAGGCGTACTTTCTTCTGCTCTCAACAAGGCCTAAGAACCTGCTGATGTCATGGTTGTCGAGAAAGTTGTACATGAAGTACTCCTTCTCATAGTATCTGGCGCTTATTCTCTGAAGGTCGCCAAGGAACGTCTCAGCACTGTTGCCATCAACAAAGAAGCCCAGCACGGCGTCATAAAGGCAGTAGTTCATTACGCCATCAAATCCCTTGAGATACGCTCTGGCATCGTCCATCACCTCTCCGATCACGTACCCGTCTGGCACATCTGTCTTCAGCCTCTCCCAGAACGGCGGNNCGTGCGCAACATCCATGCGCCAGGCCGAAACGCCTCTCTCGTTCCAGTGCCTCACAACGTCTCTCACAAACTCATAGACCTTTTCATTCTCATGGTTCAGCCTTGGCATGTTCTTTGCTTTTGGAAAGCACTCATACTTCTTCACAGGAAAGCCCAGAGGCCTGTAAAAATCTGCGTAGTCGCTCTCTCCTCCTCTGCTTAAAAGATCCCTGAAGAATGGATGCGCACGGCTGGTGTGGTGAAATACTCCATCAAGCATCACTCTCATCTCTTTCGCCAGGGCTACAAGATCATCCTCATTCCCCAGCCTGGGATCTATAGAGTAATAGTCTTTTATGTCATAGCCGTGATAGGTATCTGACGAGAATATCGGGGTCAGATACAGTGCATTCGCTCCCAGTGCCCTGATGTGCCCGACGTGCTCAAGCAATCCCTTCAGAGTCCCACTGTTGAGATCCTCACCGCTGAACCTGCAAGGCATGATCTGGTAGAAGACCGTTTCGTACAGCCATCCCATGCTATCCTCTCTCTCGCCCGGAACCTCAAAATCTCCATAAGGATTTCCATCGACCTCAAAGGAGTATCTCTCTCCGTCCTTCAGAGGGATCAGCGCTCTGTAATGCTCAAAGGGGTCATCGCAGGCGAACCGCTCCATCCTGATCCTGTTTTTATTCCCGAAAAGCAGGAAGACCTCTCTGGCTTTGACCGTCCTAAGCCTAACCTCTCTCTTGTCTGCCAGGGGAAAGATCATGGACGAACAATGGAATGGTCTGGCGTATTCCTCCCCAAGGGCCGTGCACACATTCGTTTCCTTAGAGAAGTTGTAGCTCTTTCTTGTGTACCGCTCCGTGTTGTCTTTATCGAGCGTGTATCTGCCATCGATGGAGTAAGCGTAGTGCCATATGCCCTCTGGCAGCTCGACCGTTGCTCTCCATGCGTTGCGCTCTCTCCTCATCCTGAAGCCACCTTCATTAAAAGCGTTGAAATCCCCGAGAAGATACGCATATTTGCCCTCCACATCCACAGAGAACTCAATCAACAGAGACCTACCATGATCAGTTTTTCTGACGCTCGTTATGCGATACATCACACCATATGTGCTTGTATTCTCTTAACAATTTAGAAAATATAATAACCAAAAACCCTCTTCTGCATGTGGACAGAGAAGACTTGCGAGGATCGTTCATAATAGCGAGAAGGGAGTTGAATGCGAACATCAGAAGCGCCCGGATGATAATACTGACACTTCTCCTCGCGCTCATCGTTGTTACCATCTCATGGCTTTTTGGAAGCACCATGGGAACCTGGGTCGCTCAGGTGAGCAGCGGTCTCAAAAATCAGCCATACGGCCCGGACGTCCTGCTGGCAACCGTGGCCTTTTTTATGGGCATATCCTGTGCTTTCTTCTCACTGTTCTTTGCCTACGATGACATATCGCGAGAGAAAACGTCAAGATCCTTGCAGTTCTTACTTCTGAAACCCATAGATGACCGGGCTGTTATGCTGGGAAAATTCCTCGGGACTTTCAGCACGGTAGCCATGCCGGTGGTGGCGGTGACCATAGCTTCAGTCCTCACAATATGGTACACTTCGGGTCAGTCACCAACCGTCCTCGGAACCCTCGGTTTCCTTCTGTGCATTTTCCTGGTCATAGGCATATGCATATCATTCGAGCACAGCCTCTCGATGGTGTTCAAAACCTCTACCAGCTCCCTGATCGCAGGGCTGGCGTCGATGCTGGTGATGACGTCTTTCTGGCAGCTGATAGTTGGCGCCATAGCGCTCGCGACAAAGAACATGAACCCGGCATTCATGGAGAAGACCTCTCTCTTCAACCCCTTTCCTGCGGTGGGTAACTGCGCATACATCTATGCAGTCACACTCTTCACAGGAGGGGAGGAACTGACGTCCATACCCTCGTGGCTCCCTCTCTTGGCGCTCTTTCTGTGGTTCCTTCTATTCCTTGGTCTCTCTGTCTTCTCCTTCAAGAGGATGGTGAGGAAGCTCTGATTATATTGGTGCTTGTCCCTATCCTGTTAGCTCCTGCCTTTATCAGCTCCATCGCCTGCTCTTTTGTCTTTATTCCACCGCTGGCCTTCACACCCATGTCCTTGCCTACCGTCTGACGCATGAGCTTCACATCATAGGTTGTCGCCCCACCATAGCCGAAGCCGGTCGAGGTCTTCACGAAAGATGCCCCTGCTCTCTTCGCAGCCGTGCACGCAGCCTTCTTCTCATCATCGCTGAGCATCCCTGCCTCTATTATCGCCTTGACCACGCGTCCGCCCGCAGCACCGACCACAGCCTCTATGTCCTCCCAGACTTGCTCCAGCATGCCGCTCTTGAGATACCCCAGATTTATGACCATGTCCAGCTCATCAGCGCCCAGCTCAAGAGCCTTCCCTGCCTCAAGGGCTTTCATTTCTTTATCTAGAGCCCCCAGAGGAAAACCTATCACGGTGCACACCTTCACATCGGATCCTTCGAGCTCTCCCCTGCAGAGTCTTATGTGGCACGGGTTCACGCAAACGCTGTAAAAACCATACTCCCTCGCCTCATGACACAGCTCTCTTACGTTCTTCACCGTCGCTTCAGGCTTCAACACCGTGTAGTCTATCATCTTCTCAAGTTCCATGCATCGGATTGTGCTTTTTATCTTATAACTGTTTGCCAGCCACCCGCGTTCCCATACGGGCAAAAATCGGACCGGCCTACAAAAAAACTTTTATAGAAGCAAAACTATACATTAAAGGTGGAAGAGAACACAGAAAACGCCAAGGAAGAGTATCGCGAGAAATTACTGAGACTTCAGGCCGATTATGACAACTACAGGAAGAATTTTGAGAAGAGATTCGAGGAGCAGAGAAAGCTGGCGAACGAGAGGCTGGTGCGGGAACTGCTCACGGTCATGGATGATTTCGAGAGAATGATGAAGAGCACAGATGACGAAGAGACGAGAGGGGGCATGGAGATGGTGTACAGGAACATGATGAAAGCTCTCAAAAACGAGGGAGTGGAGCGCATGGAGTGCGTCGGCAAGCCCTTCGATCCTTTTGAGCAAGAGGCCATCGAAGTCTCCTACGAAGGATCCTGTGAGGAGAACACGGTCATGGAGGAGCTCAGAGCAGGGTACAGGATGAACGGAAGAGTCATAAGGACGGCGCAAGTAAAGGTTAAAGGAGGCAAAAAATGAGCAAGATAATAGGAATAGATCTGGGAACGAGCAACTCAGCGGCTGCGGTGGTCATGGGTGGTAGACCTGTCATGATACCCGCGGCTGAGGGCACCACAGTGGGAGGCAAGGCCTTCCCCAGCTATGTGGCCTTCACAAGCGACAGCCAGCTGCTGGTAGGAGAGCCCGCCAGAAGGCAGGCCGTAAACAATCCAGATGGTACGGTAACGGCATTCAAGAGAAAGATGGGCACCAGTTACAAGTACAGCATACACGGAAAGGAGTACACACCACAGCAGCTATCCTCCTTCATCCTTCAGAAGATAAAGAGGGACGCTGAGGCTTTTCTTGGAGAGCCTGTCGAAAAGGCCGTCATAACCGTTCCGGCGTATTTCAACGATAATCAGAGGCAGGCCACCAAGGACGCTGGAGCGATAGCAGGCCTTGACGTAGTCCGCATAATAAACGAGCCAACGGCGGCATCACTCGCCTACGGGCTCGACAAGAACGACAAAGAGCTCAAGATCCTCGTCTTCGACCTGGGCGGAGGGACGCTTGATGTCACCATCCTGGAATTAGGACAGGGAGTGTTCGAGGTCAAGAGCACCAGCGGGGACACACAGCTGGGAGGCACCGACATGGACAATGCTCTTGTTGACTACATGGTCGATGAGTTCAGGGCGAAGGAGGGCATAGACCTCAGGAACGACAAAGTGGCCATGGAACGGATAAGGGAGGCTGCGGAGAAGGCAAAGATAGAACTGTCAACGGTCCTCAGCACGGACGTGAACCTGCCATACATAACCGTATCAAGCTCAGGGCCAAAGCACCTGAACATGACGATAACAAGGTCAAAGCTTGAGCAGCTCGTGGGACCCATAGTCGAGAGATGCAGAGCTCCGGTAGAGAGAGCTATATCTGATGCACACATAAGTGCGAACGCTATCGATCGCATAATCCTGGTGGGCGGACCCACAAGGATGCCGATAGTGCAGAGCTTCGTTGAGAGAGTGCTGGGCAAGAAGCCTGAGAGAGGAGTGGACCCCATGGAGTGCGTTGCGCAGGGTGCCGCGATACAGGGCGCTGTGCTGACAGGAGAGATAAAGGATATACTTCTGCTGGATGTCACGCCACTGTCGCTCGGAGTGGAGACCGTCGGCGGGGTGTTCACCAAGGTAATAGAGAGGAACACAACGATACCGACAAAGCGGACACAGGTCTTTTCTACCGCATCCGACTATCAGACCGCCGTCACAATACACGCGCTTCAGGGCGAGAGACCTCTGGCAAAGGACAACATATCCCTGGGCATGTTCAACCTGGAGGGCATACCTCCGGCGCCAAGAGGGATACCTCAGATAGAGGTCACATTCGACATAGACGCGAATGGCATACTCCACGTGTCTGCGAAGGATAAAGCGACGGGCAAGGAACAGACCATAACGATACAGAATCAGACAAAACTGTCGCAGGACGACATCGAGAAGGCGGTCAGGGAGGCAAAGGACTTCGAGGAGCAGGACAAGAGGAAGCTGGAGGAGATAGAGCTGAGGAACAACGCCGATGCTCTGGTCTACCAGACAGAGAAGAGCTTCTCCGAGCTGGGGGACAGATACGCTCCGGAGGACAAGGGGAGGATACAGAGTGCCATGAACGCCCTCAAGGAAGCGCTGAAGGGCGAGGACACCGCAGAGATCAAGAAGCGATACGACGAGCTGACAAGGATCGTTGGAGAGGTCAACGTCAAGCTGTATCAGTCAACGGCGGGAGCTAACGCCTCAGAGACAGGTGGTCCGGCTAGTGCAACCGACAGCGCCGGCAAAGCGGACGCCGGAGGACAAGACAACGATGATGGCGTGTGGAGAGGAAAGCCCGTTGACGTTGATCACAGAGACGAGAAATGAGTGAAAAGGACTACTATGAGACGCTTGGCATTCCGAAGAACGCCTCTGCAGATGACATAAAGAAGGCCTACAGGGAGCTGGCGAAGAAGTACCACCCCGACGTGAACAAGGATCCCGGAGCGGAGGAGAAGTTCAAGGAGGTGAGTGAGGCATACGCTGTACTGAGCGACCCGCAGAAGAGGGAGGTCTACGACCAGTACGGCAAGGCCGGGGTTGATGGCAGATACAGCCGTGAGGACATATTCAACGAGGATATCTTCAAGGACATATTCAACGGCTTTGGCGGTTTTGAGGACATATTCGACATCTTCTTCGGCGGTGGAAGAAGAAGGAGGACGCCTGAGAGGCGATTCGTTCCCAGAGACATAAGCACATCCGTGACCTTAGAGTTGGGCGAGGCTTTCAATGGTGCCGAGAAGAAGATAGAGATCGGAAGAAAGATCCTCTGCGAGAGATGCGATGGCACTGGAGCTGAGTCGCCTGGCGATGTCAAGACCTGTCCGCAATGCCATGGTGCTGGCAGAGTGAGGGTTACGCAGAGTTCTCTCTTTGGTAGGTTCTCTACAGTCACGACGTGCAGCAGATGCAGCGGGACTGGCAGGGTGATCGAAAAGCCGTGCCCTTCGTGCAGAGGCAGAGGCTACATGGAAGAGAAGAAGAGCATAGTCATAAACATACCAAAGGGCGTAGACGAGGGCACGCTTCTCAGGGTCCCGGGCGAGGGCGAATTCGGTGGGGACCTCTACATAAACGTCCACCTAAAGGAACACCCGGCGCTCAAGAGAAGCGGCAGCGATCTCATCGCGGAGGTCGAGATAAGCTTCCCGGAGGCCGCACTAGGCACACAGATAGAGATAGAGTCCATGGATGGTAAAACCAGCGTAGAGGTCCCTCCCGGCACACAGAGCGGCGAGACCCTGAGGGTCAAGGGCAGAGGCATGCCTTCGCTGGACACCAGGAAGCGCGGGGATCTCGTAGTGAAGATAAACGTGAGGACGCCGACAAAGCTCACCAGGGAGGAGAGGGAGCTCCTGGAGAAGCTTCTGGAGCTTGAGGGGGACAGGGGCTCAAAGCTCTTCGGCAGGATCTTCAGGTGACTGTATTTTCCTTGGTGATCCCTTCCCACGACTCAGAGCCATGCACTTCCCCCTGGTTCCTCACGTAGTTCCTTGTTGTCTCAAGGTCGGAATCCCCGACACTTCTGTAGAACTTTCCAGGACTCCAGAAGTGGCCTTTCGGGTACCTCTTTCTGAAGTTCGGCTTGGCTCTGAACAGCTCGTATGAGGAGCCTCCCTTCAGAAGGCGCAGAGCCTCAGACACGCTCATGGTTGGAGGGACGTCTGCTATGAGATGACCATGATCAGACATGACAGAGATGTTTATTATCTCGATCCCGCGTCTCTCTGCTACTTCTCTGAGAATCTCCTCACGACGTTTTCTGCATAAAAGCTCGTTTCTGAAAAGAGCTTTCTTCGGGC
>DAEG01000066.1 GCA_002495235.1 Euryarchaeota archaeon UBA287
GGCACCGAGAAGAGACAGATAATAGCAGGCTTGAAGGGCTACCTTAGCACGGATGACCTGCTTGGAAAGAGCGTGGTCGTGGTATCAAACCTAAAGCATGCGAAGCTCAGAGGCTTAGAGTCGCAGGGCATGCTGCTCGCGGCAGAGAAGGACGGAAAGGTCGTTCCCATACGCCCGGAGATTGAGAGAGCACCGGGCACAAGGATAGGCACCGGCTACTCCCCGCAGAAAAAGAGCGCAGACATCGATGAGCTGAAGAGCAAGGAACTGCGCATAGAGCACGGAAGGGTCGTATCCTCCGCTGGTTCGCTCATGACCGAGGATGGCACTGCAGTAATAGCAGAGATCGAGGACGGAGCCGAGGTAAGGTAAAATGCTCCTTGACACCCACGTGCACACGATATATTCCATAGACGGCTATGCCACCCCAAGGGATATAGCAAGGCTGGCTGACAAAAAAAATATCATAATAGCGGTAACGGACCACGACGCAATAAAGGGGTCATTGCGGGCTAACAGCATCTCAAAGCGCATAATAACCGGCACGGAGGTGAGCTCAGGGGGAGGACACATCGTGGCCCTCGGCGTAAGAGAGAGGGTAAAGCCACACATGAGCGCCGCAGAGACCGTGGACAGGATACACGATCTCGGAGGTGTTGCGATAGCCGCGCACCCTTTCAGGACGCGGGAGGGGCTCGGCGGAAAGGTTGACGAGAGATTCGACGGGGTTGAGGTCCTGAACGCGAGATCGAGCAGAAGAGCAAACGCAAAGGCTTGGGAACACTTCTCATCCATGCCCATAGCCAAGATAGGCTCGAGCGACGCACATCTGCTGGAGCACGTCTGTTCGTGCTGCACCAGCTTTGACGGGGAGAGCGCTGAGGATGCCCTAGAAGCTATCAGGAAACGCAGGACCGAGCCTGTTGGCAGAGAACTGGACATGGGCGTGATAAAGGAGCTGAAGGTGATCAACTTCTTCATATTTGTCGAAAAGATGCTGGGTGTTAGAGACGGACATAACCTGTGACCGGCTTAAGAGCACCCAGAGCCCCGCAGAGGATATCACGGACTGCCGTTATTAGGGTAATAACGGCTGCCATTTAGCTTCATCAGGCAAAAATCCCCTGAGAGTTGAGTAGGCGCTGAGAGCCGGGTAATGAAAAAGCTCTAAAGATTTATACAAAGAGGAACATATAACCACCATGGACGTGTCCCAGCTCAAGGTGATCTCACCTATAGGTGGTGAAGCAAAGAGACTGAAGCCGTTGACCGTGGAGATAAGCAAGGCCTGCGTAAGGACGGTTTGCAGGCCGCTCATAGAGATACCGATGCTGTGCCTGGCTCTTCAGGGAGTTAAAACATACATACTGGGCGTCAAGGGTTATCTGAATTACAAGAGCCTGCACGATTACTTCACCGACGGAAGGGGCTTTTCTGCAGAATACCAGATAGATCCAAGGGTCCACATAAAATACCAGCCGAACGAGAGCGACATCGGGAGCGCAGACTCCCTCCGTATAAACTACAACTATTATGACATAAAGGATCCTGTTTTCATAATGCAGAGCGATAACATCTTCGACCTGTCTCTCAAGGACTTCATGGACTTCCACGAGCAAAAGGGCGCGCTGATGACCATAGTCCTCAAGGAGGTACAGGACACCAGCGAATTTGGGGTTGCCATAATGGACGGAGATGGGAGGATAGAGAAATTCCTGGAAAAGCCAAAGGTGAGCCCCTCAAACCTCGCAAACACCGGTTTATACCTGATATCGCCTGAGATGAGAGAGATCCTGAACAGTGATGACGTGAAAGAGATCATGAAAAAAGGATCCTTCGACGTAGGAGGAGACCTTATCCCGTATCTGATAGAGAAGGGTTATCCCGTATATGGTTATGTCTCGGACAGGATATGGTTCGACGTTGGCTCGCCGTCACGCTATCTGGAAGCGACAAAGGAGATACTCAAGGGCAAGCTCGGCTATATGAGAGAGTTCGATGGCAAGGCATTCGAGGGCATATGGATAGGGGGACAGAGCAGAGAGTCCCTAGAGAGAAGAGAGACCATAATAAACAAGTGCAAGAACAGAGAGATATCCCTGGAGGCCCCAGTGCTGATAGGGAGGCACTGTCAGATAGATGGTGGGGCCAGCATAAAGAACTCCGTCATAGACAATTTCTCGGTCATAGGAAAGAACGCGCACATAGAGGATTCCGTGATCATGGACAGAGTGATAATAGAAGAGGGTGCGATAATAAGAAACAGCATAGTCGGGAGACACTGC
The DNA here is from genome assembly GCA_002495235.1 of Euryarchaeota archaeon UBA287. Taxonomy (GTDB): domain Archaea; phylum Thermoplasmatota; class UBA186; order UBA287; family UBA287; genus UBA287. Next base: position 2,286 of record DAEG01000066.1, read on the forward strand.
ACCATAAGGTCTTCCGTGTCAAAGCCAACGATGATAGAGGATATATCTGTGATCGGCGATGATGTGACCGTTGGCTCAGGATACCACCTGAAGACAACGAGAATATGGCCTCACATAAGACTACCGTCAAACCTAGAGCTGGAGAACAAGAACGTAACCGAGCCGCAGGATCTTCTCGCATGAGCAGGTTCACACTCGCCGACGTTTTCACGGTGCTCAACGGACTCTTCGGCCTTCTCGCGGTCTATCACATCTACGACGGCCTGGCAGTCCTCTTCCTACTCTGTGCCGTCCTATGCGATGGCCTTGACGGATTCGTGGCCAGGAGAAGTACGGAAGCGGAAGAACAGGGCGTGGTCATGGACAGCCTCTCTGATTCCGTGTCCTTCGTCCTTATGCCCGCGTTGTGCCTCTTCTCCCTACAGGGCTCCGGCTGGCTCGCGTTCCTGTACGCATTCTCAGCCTTTGTTTACATGTGGTGTGGCTTATACCGGCTCTCAAGGTTCACGACCTACGACAGCGACCTAAGCAATTTCTCCGGTCTTCCCACTCCTGAGGCCGCTCTGCTTCTTGTGCTCTCCATAAAAGTGCTCAATGCGGGCGCTCTGGCCATCCCACTGTCCATATTCTTATCGGTGCTGATGATAAGCGGCGCGAGATACCCTAAGATAAGGGGTAAGCTCTCTCTCGTAGCGGGGGCTATCGTGCTGCTCTCGATGACGCTATTTTTTGTCTGGAGCTCTTTTCTGTACGTGCTTTTCTTCTTCCTCCTTGCCTATCTATCTATGCCCCTCTTCTTTCGAAGCGATCGATGAGCGTCGTGCACGCGAGATCTCCTACCACGTTCATGCACGTCCTTCCCATGTCCATTATCACGTCTATGCCGGCTATGAGCCCCCAGCCCTCGAGCGGCAGACCCGCAGCGCTCAGCACCATGACCAGCATTATCAGCCCACCGCTCGGCACTCCGGCGGTTCCTATGGCTGCCAGGGTGCTTGTCAGCACGATCATGATCAGCATGACCGGAGTTATCTCTATCCCGAAGGCATAGGCGATGAACACCGCACAGGCGCCGCAGTATATGGATGTCCCGTCCATGTGCACCGTCGCACCCAGAGAGAGGGTGAATGAGGATATTCCCTTGTCCATACCCAGCTCCTCCGCAGCCCTCATCGTTATCGGCAGCGTGCCTGATGAGCTCCTCGAGGCGAATGCGAACATGGCAGGATCCTTCGCCGCCCTCCAGAAGTTCAGCAGCCCCTTTCCGGAGAGCAGGACTATCACAGAATAAAAAACGGCCGCCTGTATGGCCAAAGCCGCATATTCCGAGCCTATGAGCTTGCCGTAGGGCAGGAGTATGCTCATGCCCTGCTGCCCAATGTTGCAGGCTATCAGGGCAAAGACCCCTAGGGGAGCAAAATAGAGAACGAGCTNNAGCTCCACCAACTTGTACATCAGCTCGGCAAAGCTCTCAAAGAACTCTCTCACAGGATCCGCCTTTTCCCCCACTAGGCTTATCCCAACTCCGAACAGGATGGCAAAGAAGATTATCGGCAGCATGTCGCCCCTTGCCATGGAGTCTATGATATTCTTTGGAACTATATTGACGAGCACCTCAACGATCGAGGGCTGGGAGACCACCGCGGTCTTTGCATACTCCAGGGACATCCCTATCCCCGGCTTTATGGCGATGGCCACGGCGAGGGCTATCATCACCGCCACAACGCTCGTTGCGATGTAGAGAATGAAAGTGAGGATCCCCACACGGGCAAGCCTCTTCAGGTCTATGGCGACCACGCCGACGACCAGCGTTGAGAACACCAGAGGCACGACCAGCATCTGCAGAAGCCTGAGAAATACGTCACCAAAGGGCTTCAGAATGTCCGTAACCCTGATCCCAGCCACCTGACTCTGCCCTAAGACGGCACCAAACGCTATCCCAGCAACAAAACCCGCAAGGATCCACCAGACAAGCCCCTTCATGGCATATGAAAGAGAGCATCATAAATAAACATTGCGGGTCTGCCTCTCTTTGTGCCAGAAGGTGAGATAAGTCTATCACAGAAAGTGATAAGAGATGACATCGAGAATACACTCATGGAGCTCAAAAGATCTAAAGAGTATTTTGAGAGGGCTGAGAAGGTCATGCCCGCAGGGATAAACTATGCCATAAGATGGCTAGATCCGCATCCGGTGTACATGCATGAGGGACACGGCTCAATAGTGACTGACGTTGACGGCAATGTCTACACAGACTACTGGATGGGACACGGAGCGCTCATCCTGGGGCACGCACGCAGGGAGGTCGTTGATTCGCTGAAGGCGAGAGCCGAGCTGGGCACACATCTGGGCTTTCCGAACGAGCCTATGGTGGAGCTTGCGGAGAGGATAGTGTCCATAGTTCCGAACGTTGACATGGTTCGGTTCACAAACTCTGGCACTGAGGCGAACATGTACGTAACAAGGCTCGTGAGGGCCTTCACCCACCGTGAGGTCATAGGAAAGATGGAGGGGGGATGGCACGGCGGCTTTGACTCGCTGCAGAAGGGAGTGCACCTACCGTTCGATGGAAAGGAAAGCGCGGGACTGCCTGACTCACAGACGTCAGACACCGTGCTGATAAGGTTCAATGACGAGGATTCTCTGAAAGATACCTTTGAGAGCCATGAGCTCGCGGCCGTTGTCGTTGAACCCGTGCTCGGCACAGGAGGGATAGTCCCTGCGGAGAAGAGCTGGCTCCGGCTGCTCAGAAGGCTGTGCGACGAGAGCGGGACACTCCTGATATTTGACGAAGTGATAACCGGTTTCAGGATTGCCCTCGGCGGTGGGCAGGAGTACCTCGGAGTTAACGCGGATCTTGTCGTCATGGGTAAGATCATGGGCGGCGGGATGCCCGTTGGCGCTTTCGGCGGGAGCAGAGAGATCATGTCACTTCTGGACCACAGGAACAAGAGGAGGGACGAGGTGGTATTCCATGGCGGCACGTTCGCGGCAAATCCGATGACGATGACCGCGGGTCTTGAGACCATAGAGATACTGGAAAAAGAAAAGCCATACGGGCTGTTCGAAAGGGAGACAGAGGAGACTGCCAGAAAGCTGGAGGATCTAGGCAAGGACAGGGGGATAAACGTCTCTGTGACCCACGCTCCGGCGGTCTTTGCAGTCCATTTCATGGATCGAAAGCCGAGGAACGCCTCAGAAACCTACAGTGGGGACAGAGGCAGGACAGAGAGGCTGCATCAGTGGATGTTAAAGAACGGGATAATATACGTGGGCAAGGACATGGCACATTTCTTCCTGTCAACGGCGCACAGCCAGGAGGAGATAGACCGTCTTGTGGACGTCTTTGACTCTTTTCTGCTTGAGGAAAAGAAGAGATAACGCGATGCTATGCCCTCTCTAGGATCGTGGCCTTCAGTGGTGGCATCCTCACGCTACCCTCTAACGCCTGAGAGCCTGATTTCCATCTGCCTCCGGGTAACATGAACTCCTGCGAGGAGTAACCGTTGTTTGCCACGACCAGAACGTCCTCGCCCCTGAAGAATGAGAGCACACTGCCATCGCTTTTGTAGAGAGAGATGGAGTTGCTCTCCAGCTGGGGCATAGATTCCCGCATGCGAGATAACTTACCGAAGTACGAGAACACCTCTGTGTTTTTCTCATCCCATTGTATCGGATACCTCTCTGAATCGTAATGCTCTTTTTCACCCGTGATGCCTCTCTCGTCACCCTGGAATATCACCGGTGTTCCAGGCATGGCGAACAGCAGCGTCTCGAGCAACTCAAGCCTCAGAATCCCAATTGCTCTCGGTTTTTCGCCTAAATTACCACCGCCGAGATCCGTCAGCAGCCTTCCAGTATCATGGGTGCTCACTACGTTGAAGCCCATCCCGTAGACGTTCTCCCCGTAGGCTGAGAAGTACTCACCAAGCGCGTAAAAGGCGCTCTCGGCACTCATAGTCCCGTTCGCGAAGGGTAGTAGTATGTTCCTTCCCAGGGCGTAGTTCATCAGCGAGTCGAACTGGTCACCCTGAAGCCAGGAAGGATCCAAGCTCCAGATCTCACCAACGACATAGGCGTTCGGGTGCTCTTTCTTTACGCGCTCTCTCAAACCTGCAAAGAACGCGTGCGCATCCGTAACCTCGTTAGGGACATCTATGCGCAGACCGTCAAAACCGAAATCCAGCCAGTGATCAACAACGCCGTATAGATACTCCTTTACCTCTTCATTTGTGTGGTTCAGTTTTGGCAGTGTTGGAACCCCCCACCAGCACTCGTAGGCCTCAGCATCACCCGGCTCAAACGGGTACGCCTTTATGAAATACCAGTCCCAGTATCCGCTGCTCCTGCCGTTCTTTATGATATCCTGAAAGGCGAAGAAACCTATACCAGTGTGATTGGGAACAAAGTCAAAGAGCACTCGCATGCCCCTTCTGTGTGCTTCATTCAGCAGTGTTTTGAGGCTCGCATTATCCCCGAATTTTTTTGAGGGGGAGAGATAATCGTATGTGTCGTATCCGTGTGCGCTGCCGGCCTCGAATATCGGGTTCATGTATATCGTTTTTACTCCTATGACATCAAGGTAATCCAGCTTTTCGGTTATGCCCTCTATGTCTCCCCCGAAGTACTGATGACAGCACAGCAGGGGTGTCGCAGGATCGCTCCAATCGCTTAGTACAGGCTCAACTCCCATGCCATAATTGTACTCATCGCACTCCAGCGCAAAAGCGTCGTTGCTCTCGTTCCCGTTGAAAAACCGCTCCGGGAATATCTGGTATGTTATGCCATCATCAGCCCACGGCACCTCTCTGAACGTGAGGTTGCTCATGCTCCCGCTACGCAGTGTTTCCTCATCGCCGTGCTTTATGCGTATAGTGTACTCTGCGCCAAAAGGCACAGATGATCTCCACATCTCTGACGCTGAGGTCCATAGCTGCTTCTCCATCGGATAGCTGCCATTGGGCGTGATCACTTCAGCGCCATCTACGGAGCCCCTTGGCACCTTTACCCTGATTACGGCTTTCCCCTCTGAGAGACAAAGATATGTTGGATCCGCACCATTGTGTACTGCGTAAAACCCTCCCTGCTCAACGATGCGGTAGGCGTTCTTTCCGCCAAATCCGTCATCCTCATAGCCTTCTGCCTCCAAGTCGAATGGCTTTCCGTAGTGCCCTGTGGACATGTCCTGCACCCAATTGCCATTTATGAAATACTTGTAGAGGTGCTTTCCTGGTTCAAGGCATACGGTTATACTCCATACATAACCCTGCTTTTCCATTGGCCATTCGTTCCAGCCATTGAAGGATCCTCTCAGGCTGACCGAATCTACAACCTCTCCCGTGACAGGCACGAAAGTGAATGTCACCTCCACTTTGCCTTCTTCGCACTGTGCAATAACCGGCGCTATAAGAACTAAAGCTAGCAGGATCGCCTTTGCTCTCATTCCTTCAGACCCCCCATTGTGAGGCCACTCCTTATGTATCTCTGGGACACCATGAACATTATCGCCGGCGGAATGGCAAATATCAGCGCTGTAGCAGCAAATCTGTTCCATGGAACGCTGCGCATGTTCTGTAGCGTCACGTACAGATACACCGACAGAGGCGTGTTAGCTCCACTCAGGAACAGGTTAGCAAGAACGAGCTCTGTCCAGCCTGCCATGAAAGCAAAGATGGCAACAGTGGCTATGCCAGGCAGCGCTATTGGTAATATTATGTATCTCAGCGTCTGAAGATAGCCCGCACCGTCGACAAATGCCGCCTCATCGAAATCGAAGGATATCGAATCAAGGTAGGTCTTCAGTAACCATGTGTTGTATGGCACGGAGCCTGCGCTGTACACTAAGGCCATTGACACGAGATTGTTCATGAAATTCAGCCTTATCAGTAGGCCGTATAGCGCGATCAGACCGGCGATGCCGAGACCTCCGGAGACCTGAGTGAACATGAGATAGAAATAGAGCACGTGCTCCTTTCCGGCAAATCTCAGTCTTGAGAAAGAATACGCACCGGGTATCACCAGGATCAGGCTGAATACGACCGTAAGGACAGCAAGTATGAGGCTGTTCCTCATGTATTGCCACACATCACCGCCGACCTTTGCCACTCTTATGGACCGGAAGTTCTCCATCTCGACCTCAACGTTTTCCGCCTGAACTACCACATCGCTCATTTCCGGCTCGCCATCAGCACTCTCGGCTGTGTAATCCGCTATGCTAACGCTCATCGTCGTGCTGGCACTGGCGCTCCTCACACGGACATAATCGCCACGGACTATTGAATCCTCCCTCTCCTCCCCCCCCCTGTGTTCAACGATCTCCGGCTCCATGAGATCTAAGGTAACACCACCCACGATGCTCAATGTGCAGTTATTCAGGACCACTTCGCTGCCGCCTTTTATTATGCGAGCGCTCTGTGCCTCTATCAGCGCCTGGTCACCTCTGGCTGTGCCTTCCGTGTGTCCTATGAGGATATCTCTGTAGTTGTCAAGAGTGGCGTCACCGGGCACAAGCTCAATCTCCGTGGTTGCCAGAGTGCCCTGCGGCTTCAGTGAGATCTCGAACATGTAATATACAGGAAAAAGAATGGCAAATAGTAGCGCTATAGCTATGAGAGTGAAAACCACATAACGAAAACGCTTTCTCATTTGCTCCCCTCCTGTATCCTCGTTATTCTCATCGCAACGTACATGTACACCGCAAGAAAGATTATCGCTATCATCATGGCCGCCGCTGCTCTGCCGTAGTGCGGTATGGATGAAGCAAAGCCCTTCCTGTATCCGTAAAGAAGCAGGAACCGATCCTCAAAGAGCGCAGAATTGAATATGAAGGGGACCATAAAGAACTGAAAGCTCGCAGCGCTTGTCAGTATGGTCGCAAATGCTATCGGCTTTCCTGCTATGGGCAGTATTATCCTGAACATCCTCTGGAAGTAGCCAGCGCCGTCTATTATGGATGCCTCCACATGGCTCTGTGAAACGGACTGCAGGGCAGAGGTTATCACAGTCATCATGAAAGGGTACGCAAGCCAGGTCTCTATAACCACCATAGCAAAAAAAGCGGGGTTGGCCTCTATTGTCCAGGCAGGGAGCTCAGAGACGCCAAAACTCTTCAGCAATATGTTCACTGGACCTAACACCGGGTCGAACATGAAGCGCCAGATGGAGACCGAAAACAGCAGTGGAAGAGCCCACGGGATCATGAGCAGCCCCCTGTAGACCGGCTTTCCCACCACCCACTTCGAGCCATAGACCAGAGAGAGCACGACACCAAACACGAGTTTGGTCAGAACGCTCACGGCAACAAAGATCCATGTCCACAGGAATGCATTCCTGAACCCAGGATCGTTCACGATCCAGACGTAGTTCTCAAAGCCCGTGAATGCCAGGTTTCGGGTAACCTCCAGGGGAAAATTGCCTATCTGAGCATCCGTGAATGACAGGTATATCGAATAGGCTATGGGATAGAGATTGAAAAAGAGGAATGTACCCATCCCGGGCAGTATCAGAAGCAGCGCAGCAATGGTGGTCCTCTTCATGTGCTCGCTATCCTCTGATGCGCTTTTACCAGAGCCTGCTCCACGCTCAGCTTTCCGCTCATTATGTCCAGAGCCGCACCACGCATCGGATCCCAGACAGCCCCCATCTCCGGGCTCTTTGGCATCAGCGTTGTGTGCTCAAGAGACAGCGCAAAACCGTACAGCACCGGGTCGCCCTTTATCTGGGGATCCTCCATCACGCTCTTCAGGACCGGTATGTAACCATTCCTCAGCGCCAGAGTCCTGGCCGCGTATTCGCTTGTGGTGAACCACTCCATGAACCTCCATGCCGCTTCCCTGTTCCTAACATTGCTTGTCACGTATATGCCCTTCACACCGCTGTATGGCTTAGGATAGCTCTTCCCGCCTATCGGCGGGATGGGGACCACGCCAACATCTATGCCTGCGGCCTTTGTCTCAGGTATTGACCATGGCCCGTCTATCAGAAAAGGCGATCTGCCGTCCCTGAAGACGGAGACCTGCACATTGTAGTCATCGGTCTGCGCCATATAGGGATATACCTTATCATAAAAGAACTTGGTCCCGTTTATCGTCTCCTTCATCGTGAGACCGTCCTTCTTTGAGTTGTCATCGAACATGTAGCCGCCAAAGGCGTGCATCCATGCTGAGAGGTAGTAAGGCTCTATCGGGTTTGTCGCCATACCGTAC